>JARROF010000023.1:0-21192 GCA_037384205.1 Novosphingobium sp.
GGCTCGCGGTCTCCCGGGTTCGTTCCATTCATGGATCCGGTAGTATCGATCACCATCATCACATCGGTGTTGGAAAAGTTGAGCTTGGCCTCGCAATTGACGGCGATCGGCACGCTCTCCTGGCCGAATACCCGCATGATGGTGGTGGGCACGTTGGCTGAGGCATTGCCCGAGATCGAGTAGTCCGCTTCCAGTGTCATTGTGAATGCGCGGTCGGTCGATCCATATGCGCCGGAAGGGAAATTGACGTTGAAGAAGCGGTTGCCGATGATCGACACGGAATCCGGGACGACGCCAGTGGTAACGACTTGCGATCCCAGCGCTTTACGGGCGGCCAGGACGCCGGCGTCGCAGGCCTGCTGAAGGCGGGTTTCCGAAACGTAGCTGCGCCCCATGTCGATACCGCCGCCGATCAGCGCGAGGAGGGGGGCGATGGCTGCCGCGACGATCATGAACGTGTTGCCTGAGCGGTCGCGCGAGAGCCGACGCGCAAAGGCGCAGATGGCCGAAAGGCCGCAGCGAGGCGCGTCTGATATCATGACCGGTGCGAAATCCGCTTTGTTCGAACGGTAGCGCATAGCGTTTTAGGGTAAGCCTTCGGCAAACGGTCATGGTTAACCTTGGCTTGAGATTTCCCGCGGCCTGTCCCGGCGAGGCTGCAAGGCCATCTCGATATCGAGGGAAACACCGCGATCGGATGGATAGGGGAACCGGTGAGCGAACGCTGGGAACACAACAATCTGGTAAATGCAGGCTCTTCGGAGAGGGTGCTTGCATGCCGGTATTTGCTCTCTAGAGAAGCGTTGTGGCTGACAATCGATCCAATGCCGCCCCAGCAGGCGCGCCGGGGCATGAGGAAGCCTTGATCTCTTCCTTGCCTGCGGTATCGCGTCTGGCACTGGCCTATGCTCCGGCGCCGGCCCGGCTGCCGACGCTGGCGCTGTTTGCGCTTGATGTGCGGCTTGCCGGGCTTCTAAGGAATTCGCGGGAGCCTATGCTGGCGCAATTGCGGCTTTCCTGGTGGCGGGAATCGCTGACCCAGGACCACGAGAAATGGCCTGCGGGCGAACCTTTGCTAGCAGCACTGCGGAGCTGGAACGGGCAGCACAAGGCACTGACGTCGCTGGTCGACGGCTGGGAGGCGCTGACCGGGGCGGCGCCACTGCCGGGTGAGGCGCTTCGCATGATGGCACAGGGGCGGGCCGAGGCATTCGCGGCTCTGGCTCATGCGCTTGATCGCGCGCATGAATCCCGTGCCGCCTACAGCCTTGGCCAGCAGTGGGGGCTCGCAGATCTCGCGATGCGGCTCGGTAATGCACAGGAGCGGGAGATGGCGGCATCGCTGGCCGGTTCGGAAAACGGGCGCGCGCGGCCGCGCGTGTCGCGCAGCTTGCGGCCGCTGCTGGTGCTTCAGGGACTGGCCTGCCGCCGCATGGAAAAGGGCGATGAAGCTGGCGCGACTTCGCCCGCTGCCGTGCTCAAGGCCTTGCGCCTGGGACTGCTTGGGTTCTGACCTGGTTAAAAACATGTAATTTTAATCCCCGAGTGACGAAAGCCTACTTTGGCGGTGCAACGGGGGCTTCGATGAATCGTTTTCTACTGGGCGGCCTGGCCGCGCTTGTTATGGCTGGCGTGGGTCTCTTCTGGTGGCAGGGACAGGCCACAGTGGAGGCTGGTGCGCCGCCGCCCGAAGCCGTGGCGTCGTTCGATCCTGAGGACCTGCCGAGCGCAGAGGTCACCGATATGGTCGGCCCGGCGCCGCCCGAAGCTACGCAACTGACGCGTGAGCAGCGCCGTTTCGCCCGTTATGACCGCAACAGTGACGGGCGTATCAGCCGCAACGAGATGCTCTCGACACGCACTGCCGGTTTTCGCAAGCTCGACAAAGATGGAAACAATCTTCTGTCGTTCGAGGAATGGGCTGTCACCACCATCGACAAGTTCGACCAAGCGGACACAGATCGCGATGACCAGCTTACGCCGCGGGAATTCGCCCGTACGGCACCGCCGCCGAAACGAAAACCAAAGTGCAGTTGCTGATCAGGCGGCCGGCGCCAGTGTGGTCAGCCAGTCACCGAAGTCCTGCTTGGCACGGGTGGTATAGGCTTCCTTGCGCTGCTTCTTTTTTACGTCGTGGAGCGGCGGGAACAGCCCGAAATTGACGTTCATCGGCTGATAGCTGTCTGCTTCGGCATCGCCGGTGATGTGCGATAGCAGCGCGCCCATCGCGGTCGTACCGGGCGGGGCCTGCCATTTGTGTCCCGCCAGTTCGGCTGCCGTCATCAGCCCCGTCATCAGCCCGACGGCGGCGCTTTCCACATACCCTTCGCAACCGGTGATTTGCCCGGCAAAGCGTACGTGCGGTGCGGTTTTGAGGCGCAACTGCCGGTCCAGAAGTTCGGGTGAATTGAGGAAAGTATTACGGTGAAGACCGCCGAGACGGGCGAATTCCGCCTGTTCGAGGCCCGGAATCGTGCGAAACAGGCGAACTTGTTCGGCATGTTTGAGCTTGGTCTGAAACCCGACCATGTTCCATAGCGTGCCCAGCTTGTTATCCTGCCGCAGCTGCACCACCGCATAGGGCCAGCGCCCGGTGCGCGGATTGTCGAGTCCCACAGGTTTCATCGGCCCGAAGCGCAGCGTATCGATGCCCCGTTCGGCCATGACCTCGATCGGCATACACCCGTCGAAATAGGGGGTATTGGCCTCCCATTCCTTGAACGCGGTCTTTTCGCCTTCGATCAGCCCCTGATGGAATGCGAGGTATTGCTCCTGGTCCATCGGGCAGTTGATGTAATCCTTGGTCTCGCCCTTGTCCCAGCGCGAAGCCATCCAGCATATGTCCATGTCGATTGTCTCTCGGTAGACAATCGGCGCGATGGCATCGAAGAAGGCAAGCGAAGCCGCGCCGGTCGCCTGACCGATCGAGCCAGCGAGAGCCTCGGCCGTGAGCGGACCGGTTGTCACGATAGTGACGCCGCTTTCCGGCAAGGCGTCGATCCGTTCGCGGACAATCTCTATGCCGGGCAGGGCGCGTAGCCGGGCTTCGACTTCGGCGGAAAATACATCGCGATCGACAGCGAGCGCCGAGCCCGCGGGAACTTGCGCCCTGGCGGCAGCAGCCATGATCAGCGAATCGCAGCGGCGCATCTCATGGTGGAGTAGCCCGACGGCGTTCTTCTCATCGTCGTCGGAGCGGAACGAGTTGGAGCACACGAGTTCGGCCAGAGCGTCGGTCTGATGCGCGGGCGAGCGTTCGCCGGTTCCGCGCATCTCGGACAGGCGGACCTTGAAACCGCGCCGCGCAAGCTGCCATGCAGCTTCGCTCCCGGCAAGGCCGCCGCCGATAATGTGGACATCGTAAGTCATAGCCGCGCGCCTAGCTTGTCTCGGCTCGACGGGAAAGGGCAAGTGCTGCCATAGGAATATCCGCGCACACTTCTGTCCGCGCCCGATATAGGAGGATTACGAGGGATCATGCCCAGGCGAGCTCTTGTCGAACGCCGGCCGTGGTTGCTCACCAGCATTCTTTTCGCCCTGGCGTTCGTGTGGTTACAGGATAGCCGTTTGCCCGGCGTCTATCTGTTGACGTTGAAGGCCGCGCCACTGGTATTGCTCGCCGCCTACGCGACGCTGCGCCACAGGGGGCACGATAGCCAATTGCTGGCGGCGATGCTGATCTTCGAAGGGGTGGGCGCTGCACTGTCCGATCTGGCGGAAAGCTGGGCGGGCATTGTCATGGTTGTGGGCTTTGCGTTGGGGATCGGTCTCTTTCTTACGCACAGGCGGCCCCATCTTACCGGCAGCCAGAAGGGGCTTGCCGTCGCCCTGCTGTTGCTAACGCCCGTTATCTGCCAGTTTGTGGTCAATCCGCTTGCCGGGGTCGGATGGGCTCCGGTCTATTTCGGTGTCGCAATGGGAGGCATGGCGGCATCTGCATGGACAAGCCGTTTTCCGCGCTATCGCGTTGGTTTGGGGGCGCTGTTGATCGTGGCGGGGAGTATGGCCGCGCTGATTTCCCTGCGGGTTGTGAATGGCCCGGGGCTGGGAGAAATCCTGGGTTGGCCGTTATTCTATCTCGGCAACCTGATCATGGCCACGGGCGTGACAGGGGAATTGCGAGCCCGCGCGGCGGATTAGGCTGAGGGGAGATGCAAGCGCCCGGCTTGGTCGTAGGCGACCGGTCCATGGACAAGCACCGCCGATAGCGGCAGAGCGGCATAGATGTGGGGGAACAAGGCGCCGCCGCGAGAGACTTCCCACTTCACAGCCTCGCCAAGACGGTTCAGGTCGACGGTAGCGATATGCAGGTCACTCTGTCCGGCGAAGTGTTTTTCCAACGTTTCCTGCGCCTGTCCTGCGGTGGACATATGAATGTACCCGTCCGCCAGATCAATCGGGGCGCCTGCAAAAGCGCCTTGGGAGAGCAACTGCTGGAGCTGCTCTCCGGTCAGGATTTTGTAGGCAACCGTGTCGGTCTGGCTCACGCGTCGCCTTCCGGGGCATCGGGTGCGGGCGCATCGGTCGTATCGGCTGCACCGGTTTCTGCGGTTTCCGCCTCTTCCGCTTCGGGCTCCTCGTCGAGGCGGACGGCGCTGACGACATGTTCGCCGCTCGATACGTTGAACAGACGCACACCGGCGGAACCGCGCCCGATCACGCGCAGGCTTTCGAGCGGGAGACGGATCAGCTTGGCCTGATCGGTCACCAGCATAAGCTGCTGCGCCTGCGTGGCCGGGAAGCTGGCGACAACGGGGCCATTGCGGTCGATGTTATCGATATTGGTGATGCCCTGGCCGCCGCGTCCGGTGCGGCGATATTCATAGGCCGAGGACATCTTGCCGTAGCCGTTCGCGCAAACGGTGAGGATGAACTGTTCGCTTTCGGCCAGTTCCGCCATGCGTTCGGCGGATAGCGAGGGCTCGCCTTCGCGTTCGCCCTTCCAGGGGGCAAACTTGAGGTAGGCTTCGCGCTCTTCCGGCGTGGTTCCGACGCGGTGGAGGATTGAAAGCGAGATCACCTTGTCTCCGTCTTTCAAGTTCATGCCGCGCACGCCGGTAGACGTGCGGCTTGTAAATTCGCGCACATCGTCTCCGGCAAAGCGGATGGCCTTACCCTGACGGCTTGCCAGCAACACGTCATCCGTCGCCTCGAGAAGGGCAACGCCGATCAGGTGATCGTTCGAACCCTCATCAAACCTCATGGCGAATTTGCCGTTGCTCGGGATGTTCGCGAAGGCATCCATCGCATTTCGGCGCACATTGCCGTTGGCCGTGGCGAAGACGACCGAAAGCTTGCCCCATTCCGTCTCGTCCTCGGGCAAGGCCAGCACCGTCTGGATCGTCTCGTCCTTGTCCAGTGCGGGCAGGAGATTGACGATCGGGCGGCCGCGCGTGGTCGGGCCCCCTTCGGGAAGCCGGTAGACCTTGAGGCGATAGACTTTGCCGGCGGTGGAGAAGAAGAGCACAGGATTATGCGTGGAGGTGACGAACATCGTCGTCACCGCGTCCTCGTCCTTCGTCGCCATGCCGGCGCGGCCCTTGCCGCCGCGTGCCTGGGCACGGAAAGTGGAGAGCGGCGTACGCTTGATGTAGCCGTCCATGGTGACGGTTACCACCATGTCCTCGCGCTCGATCAGGTCTTCGTCATCAATCCCGTCGAAAGCGGCCGTGATTTCGGACATACGCGGTGTAGCATAACCATCGCGCACGGCCTGCAGTTCCTCACGCATGACGCCGTAGAGCTTCACGCGGTCGGCCAGAATCGCGAGAAATTCCTCGATGGCCATGGCGAGCTGCTTCAGTTCGTCGCCGATTTCGTCGCGGCCCAGCGCGGTCAGGCGGTGCAGGCGCAGGTCCAGAATGGCCTTCACCTGCGCTTCGGACAACCGGTAGACACCGCCCGATTCCTCTGCCGAGGGCTCGATCGCCTCGACCAGCCTGATATAGGGCGCGATGTCACCGATCGGCCATTCCTTCGACAGCAACTTGGCGCGGGCGTCAGCAGGGTTCGAGGACCCGCGGATGATTGCCACTACTTCATCGAGGTTGGACACCGCGACGACAAGGCCGAGCAAGATGTGCGCCCGGTCACGCGCCTTGTTCAGCTCGAACTTGGTGCGGCGGGTTATGACTTCTTCGCGGAACTGGATGAAGGACTGGATGATGTCCCGCAGAGCGAGGGTTTCCGGGCGTCCGCCGCGGATCGCCAGCATGTTGGCCGCGAAGTTCGATTGTGCGGGGGTGTTGCGCCAGAGCTGGTTGAGCACGACTTCCGGGGAGGCATCACGCTTGAGGTCGATGACGACACGCACGCCTTCCCGGTTGGATTCGTCGCGGATGTCGGAAACGCCCTCGATCCGCTTGTCCTTGGCGGCGTCGGCGATCTTTTCGACCAGGCCGGACTTGCCAACCTGATAGGGGATCGACGTCAGCACGATCGAGCGGCGGTCACCCCGGCCTTCCTCGATTTCATGGCGGCAGCGCTGGACTATGGAGCCGCGCCCGGTGGTATAGGCCGAACGCGCGCCGCTGGCGCCGAGGATCAGCGGCGCGGTGGGAAAATCCGGCCCCGGGATGATCTCGAACAGTTCCTCCGAGGTGATCCCAGGATTTTCCATCATGGCAAAGCAGCCGTCGATCACTTCGCCCAGGTTGTGCGGCGGAATGTTCGTGGCCATGCCGACGGCGATGCCGCCGGCGCCGTTGACAAGCAGGTTCGGAAAACGGGCGGGCAGGACCGAAGGTTCCTGCCGTGAACCGTCGTAGTTGTCGGCAAAATCGACGGTATCCTTGTCGAGATCGTCGAGCAGTGAATTGGCGACCCGGGCCAGACGCGCTTCTGTGTAACGCATGGAAGCCGGCGGATCGGGGTCCATCGAGCCGAAGTTGCCCTGACCGTCGATGAGCGGCAGCCGCATGGACCACGGCTGCGTCATGCGGGCGAGGGCGTCGTAGATCGCAGCGTCGCCGTGCGGGTGGTAGTTACCCATGACGTCGCCGACGATCTTTGCCGACTTGCGATAGGGCCGCCCGGCGACAAAACCGCCTTCCTGGCTGGCGAAGAGAATGCGGCGGTGGACAGGCTTCAGACCGTCGCGCACATCCGGAAGCGCGCGGCTCACGATCACGCTCATCGCATAATCGAGATAGCTCGTCTTCATTTCGTCGACGATGTCGACGCGGGTGTACTCGCCTTCGGGGCCGGTGTGTTCGGGGATGTCGGTGTCGTCGCTCACGCGGTTCTATCGCCAGGTTGTTGCGGAAAAGGTTTGATGAACCGCCCTAGGACAAGCGCCGGGCGATTGCCACAGTCGCAGGGCCCCGGCTGACAAATCCTGACCTTGTTTTCCACACTCACGGGACATTTGTACAACGTGGGGCGGCATTGGAGGCGCGAATTGCGACAAGTGGCATTGAAAGGGGCATTCAATCCGCATTCAGTGGCGCGCGGTTAGCAGGAGCGAAAGGTTGCCAAGCCGCCAATTCGGCGGCACTACCGGCGCCGCTGATTTTTGGTGCCCGCTTTCGGGCATGGTGTGGTTTTGTCTTGAGAGGAGTGGCCTTGATGGCTAGCAAATTCCTGATTTCCCGTTTTGCGCTCGCACTCGCACTTACGAGCGGCATGGCTGTGGCCGTGGCGCCTCCCGCGATGGCAAAGAAGAAGGAGAAGAAGGAAAAGGCACCCGCTGCCGATTTCTCCGATGCATTCCGCAAGGCGGCCGGACCTATTGAAAAGGCCATGACCCAGGCCACGAGCAAGCTGCCTGCCGGTGCCGGTGCGGATGACTATGCAGCGGCAAAGGCGCAAATCGACGCCGCACTGGGCGGTGATGGAAAGGCTACCTTCGAAGCGGCCGTGGCGACTGCAACCACCCCGGACGATAAGCAGGCGCTCGGGTCGATGATGCGCAATTACGGCATTCTTTCGAAGGATCTGGCGTTCAAGCAGAAGGGCAATGCCCTCATGATCGAAAGCGGCAAGCTTTCTGCGGACAAGGTCGGTGCGGTCAATTTCGATGCCGGCGTCACGGCTTACCAGCTCAAGGACTGGGCGAGCGCTGCGACCTACCTCAAGGCCGCCAGGGCGGCCGGATATCAGGATCCGAACAATCAGCTCGATCTGATCCTGGCCGATTCCTACAAGCGCAGCGGCAATACGGAAGCCGTTCTGCAGCTGGCGAAAGAGGATATCGCTTCTGCAACGGCTCAGGGCGTGGCGCCGTCCGAAACTTCGCTGCGCAGTGCCCTGCAGCAGACTTACAGCGCCAAGCAGCTTGGCCCGTCGACTGAATATGCTGCCTTGCTTGGCCAGTACTATCCGAAGTCGTGGAATATTGCGATCTCGGTCGTGGCGCAGCTCGCCGCGCTTCCGCGTGAGCAGGATCTCGATCTCATGCGTCTGAAATTTCTGACGCATTCAATGGATAAAAAGAGCGACTATTTCACCTATCTGGAGGACGTGGACCCGCGTGCCTATCCGGGCGAAGCGCTGAAGGTGATCGACGACGGCCTTGCCAAGGGCAAGCTGACCGCAAGTGAAATCGCTGCGGACAAATCCAACACGGCTTCGCGTGTTGCGGCTGACAAGGCTTCGTTGCCTTCGGTTGCCAGTGACGCGATGAAGCCTACCGCAAAGCCGGGAACCGTTGTGGGGGCCGGTGATGTTTTCCTCAGCTATGATGATCCGGCCAAGGCCGAGACATTCTATGCCAAGGCGCTGGGTATGCCGGGCATCGATGTAAACAAGGTCGCATTGCGCCTGGGTATGACGCAGGCGCTGCAGGGCAAGTACGGCGAGGCCGAAACCAATTTCGCCAAAGTGAGCGGTCCGCTGGCCACTGTCGCGAAAATGTGGAGTGCCTATGCGAAGGGTAAAGCTGCGCCTGCGGCGAACTGATTGAAGTTTAAGTAGATATTTAGATGAAGAAGGGCGGTGGGGTAACCCGTCGCCCTTCTCTTTTGTCCGGTCAGGATAGCCATGTCCAGCGATGGACAATCGTTTTGTCCCGAGGTCAGGCCACCGGTTCGAAATGGCCTGTAGTGTCGTCCATCAGATGGAGAATGCCATCCGAGATCGCGAAGAAAGCTCCGCGAAGGCGCAGCTCTCCGTCGCGGACTTTTCGGCGGATGCAAGGGAAAGTCATCAGATTGTCGAGGCTGACTTTGACGGCGGCCTGTTCCATCTGGCGTTCGGCGGGGCGGCCTTCGATGCCATATTCCGCTGCCACCGGTATGCGGGCATCGTCGAGCAGGGCGATCCAGTTGGCGATGAAGCCGCCTTCTCCCGGCTCGGTGCCGTGCAATTCCTGCGTCAGCGCTGCCTTGCAGCCGCCGCACATGCCGTGGCCCATGACCACGATTTCCTTCACTTTCAATACCTGAACTGCAAATTCAAGCGCGGCAGACACACCATGATGGCCGGGCGCGGTCTCGAACGGCGGCACAAGCGCCGCGACATTGCGCACAACGAACATCTCACCGGGGTCGGTGTCGAAAATCTGCGTGGGATCAACGCGGCTGTCCGAGCAGGCGATGATCATGACTTCGGGCTGTTGACCTTCGCGCAATTGCGCCCAGCGTTCGCGATGCGGGGTCCAGCCGGTATCCCGAAAGCGGCGATACCCGTCGAGGAGGTGGTCCAGAGCGTTGCTGCCGGTTTGGGGCATAAGGGGGCACTCCGTGGATGTTGAATTCGTGGGCTGCCCATAACCCGGATATTCGGGCTGGCAAGGTCGCGAGCATGTGATTATCTGGGGCCCTATGAACGATCTTTCGACTGCTCCGACCCCGGAAAGCACTCCGGAACGCCCCAGCGACATGCGGCGCAAACCCGACTGGATCCGCGTAAAAGCGCCGACAACCAAGGGTTATGGCGAGACGCGCAAACTGATGCGTGATCTCAAGCTCAACACCGTCTGTGAAGAAGCGGCATGTCCGAACATCGGCGAGTGCTGGACCAAGAAACACGCCACGGTGATGATTCTCGGCGATACTTGCACGCGCGCCTGCGCTTTTTGCAACGTGAAGACCGGTATGCCCGGCCGCGTCGATCTCGATGAGCCCGCCCATGTAGCAGAAGCGGCTGCGAAGATGGGGCTGGAGCATATCGTCATCACCTCGGTAGACCGCGACGACCTTCCCGACGGCGGTGCAAGCCAGTTCGTCAAAGTGATCGAGGAACTGCGGCGAAACGCTCCGGACACCACGATTGAAATCCTTACGCCCGATTTTCGAGGCAAAATGCGCGCTGCGATCGAGGCGATCGTTGCCGCGCGGCCCGATGTCTATAACCACAATCTCGAGACGGTTCCCCGGCTCTACCCGACGATCCGTCCGGGTGCGCGCTATTATGCCTCTCTGAGGCTTCTGGAAGAAGTAAAGGTCCACGATCCTTCGATTTTCACCAAGTCCGGCATCATGCTGGGGCTGGGGGAAGAGCGGCTCGAAGTTCATCAGGTGATGGACGACATGCGCTGCGCCGACATCGACTTCCTGACCATGGGGCAGTATCTGCGCCCGACCCCCAGGCATGCCGAGGTCAAGGAATTCGTGACGCCGCAGGCGTTCGCGGCCTACGGCGCGATTGCCCGTGCCAAGGGCTTCCTGCAAGTTGCATCGACGCCTCTGACGCGCTCAAGCTACCATGCGGGGGAAGATTTCGCGGAAATGCGGGCCGCCCGGGAAGCCAGGCTGGCGCGGGGACAACGCTGATGTCTACCGGTGTACATATCCATGTTCGTAAGAGCTTGAGACAGGCCTGAGCATGCCGGGAATCCACGAAGTCCACCGCTTGCCTTATAGTGCCGAGCAGATGTTCGATCTGATTGCCGATGTCGGCCGCTATCAGGAATTTTTGCCCTGGGTTGTCGCTACCCGCGTCAAGTCGGACAGTGAGCATGAAATGATCGCAGACATGCTGGTCGGTTTCAAAGCGCTGCGAGAGAAGTTCACTTCGCGCGTCACAAAAGAACGGCCTCGGGAAATTCGTGTCCACTATGTGGATGGGCCGATGCGCGATCTCGACAATGTCTGGCTGTTCCACCCCGTCAGCAAGGTGGCTTGCGACGTTGAGTTCGACGTCCGCTTTTCGTTCCGGAATGCCCTGTTCGAAAAGCTCGCCGGGCAGTATTTCGACAAGGCCTTTCGCAAAATGGTCGCCGCGTTCGAGGCGCGGGCGGAAGAACTCTACGGTGCCCAGCAGGAGTTGTAGGAGGTTGAGTTACTTATTGAAACTTTTTTGATTTATAAAAGTAACCTTAGTTGTGAATAGCAACTTTGCTGTGGTTGCATTTTGTAACTCTAGTGAAATTTCAGTATAAAATAGTAACTAATTAAATCTAATTATCTGTATTGTACGGATAATTTTTAGATGGAAGCAAAAGCTCCAGAGCTACGAGTGCGGCGTGATGCCGGATTTCGGCCCTGCTGGCGCCGTCTATCAGCTTCTGTTCGGCATTCACTTCGTCGTCACCGCGGATAGCGAGAGCGAAAACAACCGTTCCCACCGGCTTCATGTCGGTTCCGCCGTCCGGCCCTGCGACCCCGCTCACGGCCACCGCGACATCGGCATTGCTGGCCTTGATCGCGCCCTGTGCCATGGCCCAGGCCGTTGCCGGAGAAACCGCGCCGAACGCTTCGAGGATATCGGACTGGACGCCGAGCAGTTCCTGCTTGGCCTCATTGGAATAGGTCACGAAACCCCGGTCGAGCACGGCCGAAGACCCGGGGATCTCGGTCAATGCAGCGCACACCAAGCCCCCTGTGCAGCTTTCGGCAAGCGCTATCGTGCGACCGGCTGCCTTGTTCTCGGCAATCACCCGTTCTGCAAGAGAAACCAGATCTTGGGGGAAAAAGAGGGTTTTGGCCATGGCGATCCTTGGGGAATCAATCTTTGCAAAGGGCGATTTTGCCCAGCGTGGGCTCGGCATTGCTCGCGACTTCCATGGCCAGTGCAATCAAGCCGGCCGTGTTCTCCGGCGGTAAGGGAGACAGCAAATCGATCGCAATGTCCAGCTTGTCGCACGACTTGAGTGCGATTTTCTGTGAAACGAAGCCCTCGACAAAAGTATCGGCGAGCTGCCGTTTGGTATCGTCAGGAAGACTGTCGATGGAGCTTGCAGCATCGGGCCCAATGGCCTTCACGAACGCCGGTTTGGCGTTAGGCCAGTATCTGGCCTTTTGCATGGCATAGCGGGCCGCAAGGTCACTGCCGTGCTGGCGCAAGAAGGCGTTGGCCGGCAGCACGGGGGCGCAGCGCTTGGCCGTTCCGTTGATTGCCTGCGGAAGGGCATAGGTGACCAGCGAAGTCGCCTCGGTACGAGTCAGGCAAACTGGTTCGGCGGCCATAGCAGCGCAGGGCGTGCAGGCCAGCAAGGAGAAAACCGCTCCAGAACATCTCTTCATGCGCAAAACTCCCGGTTCTGCCGTGCTAAATCCGGCACAGGCTGACGGCGGCCTGGGCGGCAATACCCTCGCTGCGGCCAGTAAATCCCAGCTTTTCAGTCGTTGTTGCCTTTACACTGATGGCCGCGATGTCAACTTGCAGGATTTCGGCCAGCCGTGTCCGCATGGCGTCGCGGTGCGGGCCGATCTTCGGCCTTTCGCATATGATTGTCACGTCGGCATTGCCGAGCATGTATCCGGCGTCGCGCACGAGGGTCCCGGCGTGGGACAGGAACTGATGCGAGGCCGCGCCTTTCCATTGCTGATCGCCAGGTGGGAAATGCTGGCCGATATCGCCCGCGCCGATCGCGCCCAGCAAGGCATCGACCAGGGCGTGGATGGCGACATCGGCATCGCTGTGTCCGGCAAGGCCATGCGTATGCTCGATCCGCACACCGCAGAGCCAGAGTTCCTCTCCCTCGGTCAACCGGTGGACATCATATCCTGTCCCGATGCGGACAGCCGGTATCGGCGCCGTGAAGTCGGAAGCAAATGTCAGCTTGTGCAGGGCTTCGTCCCCTTCGATCATGGCAATTTCCATCCCCCGGGACCGCGCCACCTGTGCATCGTCTCCCGCCGTGGCTTCTCCGGACCAGTGGCGGTGGGCGGCAAGAATGCCACGAAAGTGAAAGGCTTGCGGCGTTTGCACGCGGCGAAGGTCTTCCCGTCTTGCGGGGTGGCCCATGATTTCGCCGAATGCGGTGCTTTCAGCGTGGGCAAGACTGTCCACGACCGGAAGAACCGGAATGGCCCCTTCGGACAAGGTCAAGGCTGTCAGCAGGCGTTCGATTACTGCGCGCGGCAGGATCGGGCGTGCGGCGTCGTGGATCAATACATGGTCCGGAGCGGCGTCTGTCAGCGCCTCCAGTCCCAGGCGGACCGACTCCTGCCGTGTCTGGCCGCCTTCGGTAAGGCGAATGTCCGGAAGTCCTTCCAGAACGTTTCGGGCGACAGGCTCCGCGCCGGATGGAATGACGACCACGATTGGTGCGAACCCGGCCGCAACGAGCGCTTCAACCGAGTGTCTGACCACCGGTTTACCACGCCATGATGCGAACTGCTTGGGCAGGGGCTGGCCGGCGCGCAATCCCTGTCCGGCTGCAACGACAACAGCGGCCGCCTTGAACGTAAGGGGCTCGCCTTGCGCCTGTGCTGATACGATACGCGACATTGTTCCGGCCGGTAATCGCTTGCCGGGACGAGGGCAATCCACTATGCGCTGCCTGTTTTTTAGGCAGCACTGCACAGAACATGATCGAATTGCCTGCCCCTCCGGCGTTAAAGCCCATTCATGTCGGTCCGGTGACGATCGACTGTCCGGTCGTGCTTGCGCCGATGACGGGCGTTTCTGACCTGCCTTTCCGCCGGATGGTGCGAAGCTTCGGTTCGGGGCTGAATGTTACCGAGATGATCGCCAGCCCCGCTGCGATCCGTGAAACCCGTGTTTCGCTTCAGAAAGCGATGTGGGATCAGATCGAGGACCCGGTCTCTATGCAGCTCGTCGGCTGCGAGCCGGATCAGATGGCTGAAGCGGCCAGGCTCGTCGAAGATCGCGGGGCTGCCATCATCGACATCAACATGGGTTGCCCGGTGCGCAAGGTTGTCAACGGCGATGCCGGTTCCGCGCTGATGCGCGATATTCCGCTGGCGACAAAGCTGATCGAGGCGACCGTCAAGGCTGTGAGCGTACCTGTTACCGTCAAGATGCGGATGGGCTGGTGTCACGATAGCCTCAATGCGCCCGAACTTGCGCGCATTGCCGAGGATCTGGGCGCAAAAATGATTACAGTCCATGGCCGCACGCGCAATCAGATGTACAAAGGCGCTGCCAATTGGGGCTTTGTCCGCAAGGTCAAGGACGCGGTCGCCATCCCCGTCATCGTCAATGGCGACATTTGCGGAATCGCGGATGCGGCTAAGGCGCTTGAACAGTCCGGTGCCGACGGGCTGATGATCGGGCGCGGCGCTTACGGCAAGCCCTGGATTCTCGCACAGGTCATGCACTGGTGGCGCGGCGGCGGGCGTATGACCGATCCTGGCTTCGGCGAGCAGTACGAGATTATCCGCGAACATTATGAAGCGATGCTTTCGCACTATGGCCGCGAAACCGGCGTGAAGATGGCGCGCAAGCATCTGGGCTGGTACGTCAAGGGCCTGAAGGGCTCGGCAGAATTCCGTAATCGCGTGAATTTCATGGATGACGCGGACGACGTGCTGTGCTCGCTGGCGGCGTTCTATGCACCGCACCGGTCCACCGGTGGACAGCTTCGGGCCGCATGAGCACCGCGGTCCGGACTGCTCTTCCCGAAGCTCACCGGCTGCTGGCCAGCCTTCCTCATGCCGTTGTCCTGCTGGAGCCCGGGCTTTTGATTGCGTCGGTCAATCCTGCGGGCGAACAGTTCTTCGGCCAGTCGTTGCGGCGCCTTGCGGGCAGGCCGCTGAACGACGTCATGGCCTTTCCTGACCAGCGGCTTCTCGAACGGCTGCACGACTATGAAACGCCGGTTTCTGCCCGCGAAGTGGAAGTGTCGCTCAGGAAAAAGGGCGCCCGACGGATCGACATCAATATCGCCCCCGTGGCCGACACGCCGGGCTGGCAGGTTCTGACAATCCACGACAACAGCGCTGCCGAAGCGCTCGGGGACGATTCCGGGGGGGCAGATACGGCCGTGCTGCGCGGGCCGGAGATCATGGCCCATGAGATCAAGAACCCGCTGGCAGGCATCCGGGGGGCGGCTCAGCTTCTGGCGCGAAAGGTCGAGGAGCGGGACCGACCACTGACTGACCTGATTACCTCGGAAGTCGACCGCATTGCCGGCCTGATCGAGCGAATGCAGAAACTGAGCGGCCGTACTGCACCGCCCGTGGAGCCTTGCAATCTTCATGAAGCTGCGCGGCGGGCGATCGACGTGATCGAGGCGGCCAATGTCGATGGCTCCGGCGCGCGCAGCTATCGGCTCCAGGAGGAATTCGATCCGTCGCTGCCGCCGGTTCTGGGTAGTCCTGACGGGCTGGTGCAGGTGATCATCAACCTGCTGTCGAATGCGATCGAGGCCAGTCAGGAGGCGGAGCAGCCGCGGGTTATCATCCGCACTCGCTTTGCCAGCGGCTTGCAATTGCACACGACCGATTCCGGCACTCCGGTGCGTTTGCCGGTGGAATTGCGGGTCAGCGACAATGGTTCCGGCGTCGATCCCGCCATGCGCGAGCATATTTTCGAACCGTTCGTGACAACCAAGAAATCGGGGCAGGGGCTCGGGTTGCCGCTCGTGCGCAAGCTGGTCCGCGATATGAACGGACGCATTACTCACGAACGTGACGAAGAGGCGGGGCTTACGCACTTTCGCATCCACTTGCCGCTGGCGAAGGAGACGCGCGGGCGAGGGCTTTTGAGAAGGAAGCTGTTCTCATGAGCGTTCTCCTTGTCGAAGACGACATGTCGATCGCGATCGTCATCACGGCTGCGCTTGAGGACGAGGGGTTTTCGGTCGTGCATTGCCAGACCATCGCTGAACGCGATCGCCTGCTGAACGAGAACCGCTTCGAGGCGCTTGTGACCGATGTAATGCTGCCGGACGGTGACGGCATCGAGACGCTGGACCGCGCCCGGGCTTTGCACCCGGACATGGCGACAATTATCCTGTCCGCGCAAAATACGCTCGATACGGCGGTTCGCGCGACGGATACCGGTGCGTTCGAATATTTTCCCAAGCCTTTCGATATCGATGAACTCGCGCGTACGGTTCGGCAGGCGGCCGGCAATGCACAGGGCAACGCAGCGCGTGGCGATGAGCCTCTCGGGGATGGGCTCCCGCTGGTGGGGCGCAGTCCAGCCATGCAATCGGTGTTTCGCATGATCACGCGCGTCCTGCGCAATGATCTGACGGTTCTGATCCTGGGAGAATCCGGCACCGGGAAGGAACTGGTAGCCGAAGCGATTCACCAGCTTGGTAATCGGCGGAACGGTCCGTTCATTGCCGTGAATACGGCGGCCATTCCTGCTGAGCTGATCGAAAGCGAACTGTTCGGCCATGAAAAGGGCGCTTTCACCGGTGCTGTGGCGCGCCATGTCGGCAAGTTCGAGCAGGCAGCGGGCGGAACGCTGTTCCTCGACGAAATCGGCGACATGCCGATGCAGGCACAGACTCGTCTGTTGCGCGCGTTGCAGTCAGGTACGGTACGCCGGGTCGGCGGCAGCGAAGAGATAAGGCTCGATACACGCATAATCGCAGCCACGAACAAAGATCTCGAACCTGAAATTGCGGCAGGGCGTTTTCGTGAGGATCTTTATTATCGTCTGAATGTCGTGCCGATCCACATGCCGCCGCTGCGCGACCGTAGCGATGACATCGAAGTGCTGGCAAAACACTTTCTCCAGCATGCGGCCAATGAAGGACTGCCGCGCCGCCAGCTCACGCAAGAGGCGGCCGAACTGCTCAGTCGGCAGCCCTGGCGCGGCAATGTGCGGGAACTCAAGAACTTCGTCTATCGCATGGCGCTCCTGGCCCGCGAGGATACGATCGATGCGGACAGCATTCTGCCGATGCTGGCGCAGGAGCCGGTTGGTGCCCCTGCGCCGGGCAAGAGCGAGGTCTGTGATATTGCCGGGGCCGTAACTCGGTGGCTTTCAATGGAGCGTCCCGCCAACGGAACCATTTACGAAAATGCGATTGCGGCGTTTGAGCGTCCGCTGTTCGCGGAAGTGTTGCGCGAAACCGGAGGGAACCAGCTGCGCGCCGCGCAGGCGCTGGGCATCAATCGTAATACCCTGCGCAAGCGCTTGAGCGAACTGGCGCTTGATCCCGAAGAATTCGTTCGTCGATCCTGACGAGGGTTTGGTGGAATTCCTCTTGCAAGGTGGCAACAGTGTTGTTGTAATATGGCAACGATGAAAGATGTTTTGACCCATAAGCGCACATGGCCGCGCTGGTGGCGGCGCATGCAGGTCGCAGCGCGCCGGGCGAACTTCTTTGCCATCATTGAAGTGCTTTCGGTCCTTGCATTCCTGGTCATGACCGCGACGACCTGGGTCGCGCTCAACAGTGGCGGTGGCAAGGGGGACCTGTTGCCTTCCGACCTCACCGCGACATTGCTGGTCGGCACGCTTGTCCCTGCCATGGCCATTCTGGTGCTTTTCGGCCGTCGCATGGCGCTGCGCCGGGCAGCGGAAAACATCGGTGGAACGGGGCGCATGCATGTGCGTCTCGTGTTCATTTTCTCGTTGATTTCCGCGATCCCCACGCTGCTGGTGGTGGTTTTCGCTTCGTGGCTGTTTCAGTCTGGCGTTGAATTCTGGTTTTCGGACAGTTCGCGCGGGTTGTTGGAAAACGCGAACAAGCTGGCGCGCGGGTACTATGAACAGACGCTGCGCGATGTCGGTTACGAATCGGTCGCCATGGCGGAGGATTCGCGGACCTGGCTTGCCGAATATCCTGTGGCGAGCCGAGAATTCCAGGCGTTCCTGGCCGATCAGGTGCTTCGCCGGAATTTGAGCGTAGCGGCCATCATCCAGATCGATTCCGACGGTAACCAACGTACTCCGATTATTGTTGATCCGGACGGCAAGTCCGAGAATAACAGGATTTCGACGGCGTCGCTCGACAAGCTTAACAAGGGGCAGCCTTACGATGTTACCTCGCGGAATGATCGTATTGTTGCCGCGGCTCCGATCGAGCGGTCCTCGGGCATTTATCTGCTGGTTGCGCGAAGTAACGGCCTGCTTTCGCTAAGCCAGGGCCAGAGTGCGGAAAATATCGTTCAGGCCTATGAAGTGCTGACGAACCGTGCCCGCGTTTTGCAGTTGCGGTTCAATGTGGCTCTGTTCGCGGCGTCGCTCGTGCTGGTGGGAACGTCGGTCTGGCTGGCGCTGCGTTTCGCGGACCGTCAGGTAAAGCCGCTTTATGAACTGGTGGATGCCGCGAGACGAGTGGGCGCGGGCAACTATGCGCTGCGTATCGAAGGGCGCACCGGTGCCGATGAAATCGGATTGCTCAACCGCGCGTTCAATCGCATGACCGCGCAGATCGACAAGCAGACGCAGGCCCTGCTGGGGGCCAATCGCCAGCTGCATGAGCGGCGTCTGTTCATTGAAGCTGTGCTGGAATCCGTCACATCGGGGATCATTTCGCTCGATGAAAACGGGCACATCCTGCTGATGAACAGCACGGCGCAGCACTTGCTGAGCGAGCGCAACAGCGAACTGCCCGAAAACCTGAGAATCGGAGAGCTTGCACCGCCGATCGCGGCTCTGGTGGAGCAGGGCACGGCAGCCGGAATCGTCCAGTACAGTCGCGGCGGCGAATTGCTGACGCTCGCCGTGAAGGCCAGTCGCGATGCGACCGGGCATGTCATCACGTTCGAGGATATCACGCGGCAACTTCTCGATCAGCGCACCGCTGCCTGGTCCGACGTTGCTCGCCGCATCGCGCACGAGATCAAGAATCCGCTGACTCCGATCCAGTTGGCGACGGAGCGGCTGAGCCGCCGCTATCGCAAGCAGATCACCGACAATCCCGAGCTGTTCGAGGATCTTACCCGCACGATCATCCGCCAGGTCGGTGATCTGAGAAAGATGGTGGACGAATTCTCGTCGTTCGCGCGGCTGCCCAAGCCCGTGTTCCGGGCGGAAGATCCGGTGGCGCTGACCCGTCAGGCGCTTTTCCTCCAGGAAGTTTCCCGGCCCGACATTGCTTTCAGTTTCTCCTCTGATTCCGCTACCACCAGTATTGACTGCGATCGCCATCAGTTCGGTCAGGCCATGACCAATGTCCTCAAGAATGCAGTCGAAGCGGTAGAGGCTAAGGCCAAGGATGCAGGCGAGGGGTATCAGGGGGCCGTCTTGGTCGAAGTCACCGATCAGGACGATTCTATCGTCGTGCGCATCACGGACAACGGAATAGGTCTCTCGCAGGATCGCGAGCGTATCATCGAGCCGTACGTCACGACGCGAGAGAAGGGCACGGGTCTTGGCCTTGCGATCGTCAACAAGATCATCGAGGAACACGGCGGCGAAATGATGTTCACGCCAGCGCCAGGCGGCGGCACCACGGTGACCATGCGCTTTGCCCACGATCCGCTGGCGCAAGGCCGCAAGCCCGAGGCCGCAGAATGACGCAGACTGTTCCATCCCTCCACCCGCAAACGAAGAAGATACGGTAATGACACTCGAAATCCTGATCGTTGATGACGAACGCGACATCCGCGAGCTGGTTGCCGGCGTTCTGAGCGACGAGGGCTACGAGTGCCGGACGGCAGGCGACAGCGAATCGGCGCTGGCCGCGATTGATGCCCGCCGTCCTTCGCTGGTACTGCTGGACGTGTGGCTGCACGGCAGCCCGATGGACGGGCTGGAAGTGCTCGATGCGATCAAGGCGCGTGAGCCCGAACTGCCTGTCATCATCTTTTCCGGCCATGGCAATATCGATACGGCCGTCGCCGCGATCAGCCGCGGGGCCGTCGATTTCATTGAAAAGCCGTTCGAGGCGGAAAAGCTGCTTCACCTGGTCGGCCGGGCGACTGAAACCGAGCGGCTGCGCCGTGAGAATGCCCAGCTCAAACAAGACTTCACCACAGGCGAGGAATTTACCGGATCGAGCGGTTCGATCAATCAGGTCCGCGCCACGCTGAAGCGCGTTGCCAATACCGGCAGCCGCCTGCTCATCACCGGTCCCGCCGGTTCCGGCAAGGAAGTGGCCGCAAGGCTCCTTCATGCCTGGAGCCAGCGGGCGGGAAATGCGTTTGTCAGTGTGAATTCGGCCCGCATTACGCCCGAGCGCTTCGAACAGGAGCTGTTCGGAGAAGAAGCGGAAGGCTCTCTTGTCCGTCCCGGACTGCTGGAAATGGCGGACGGGGGCACGCTCTATTTTGACGAAGTGTCGGACATGCCGCTGTCCACGCAGGCGCGTATCCTGCGCGTCCTGACCGATCAGGCTTTCGTGCGGGTGGGCGGTACGCGCCAGATCAGGGTGGATGTGCGCGTGGTGTCTTCCACTTCGCGCGATCTCGAAAAGGAGATCGCCGAGCGCCGTTTCCGGGAGGACTTGTTTTACCGCCTGAATGTTGTGCCGATTTCCATCCCTGCGCTTCGTGAGCGGCGTGAGGATATTCCGGCATTGATCGATCATTTCTTCGCGCGCTACGCCAACGAGCAAGGGGTTTCACCGCCGCAAGTGAGCGGCGAGGCAATGACTGCGCTCCAGGCCTATGAGTGGCCCGGAAATGTGCGTCAACTGCGCAATGTGGTTGAGCGCACGGTGATCATGGCGCCGCGTGAGAAACTCGACCGGATCGAAGCCGATATGCTGCCGCCGGAGATCTTCAACAGCCGGGGTGAGGGCGATAGCGGTATTTCGGTGATGATGAGTGCGCCGCTGCGGGAGGCTCGCGAGAGTTTCGAGCGGGAATACCTGCGGATCCAGATCCGCCGGTTTTCGGGTAATATTTCCAAGACCGCTGCGTTCATCGGCATGGAACGCTCGGCGCTTCACCGTAAGCTCAAGCTGCTGGGAATGTCGGAAAGGCGCGAAGGTGAAGAGGGCGATCCGTCCTAACGCTCCTTCGGGAGAAGTTTGATTTCAGGGATTCCCTCGGCGTTGCATGCGTGATTCACGGGCGGCGAGCTTTTATGGAAGCCGGCGATGGGCGAGGAGTGGCAAGCAGATCTGGAGCGCTGGCTTGAGCGGTATCTGGGAAATCTGGCCAACAAGACGCGGCGGCGGATGTGCCGCGCCTATATTGCCGGTTTGATCGG
>JARROF010000024.1:0-20833 GCA_037384205.1 Novosphingobium sp.
ACTTTGCCGTGCAGACCGGCGCAAATCCGCCGATGTGTAGTCAGATCGAACACCTATCGCTGCTGCCACCGCAAGCCTCCATGTGCTTGCACTCTAGAATCAGAATTTCAGCAGCTTGGAAATCCCCCGCGTGAGTCAACCTCTTTGCGCCTTGGTATTACCCGGTAGCTTCTTTCAGGCCCGATGGCTTCTTTCAGGGAAGCAGCTTGTCCTTCCCCGCAGTGAAGCCCGCCTCCAACTCACCCTGAATATTCGGCCAGGTCGGGTCCTTGATTTCCTTGAGCGGCTTCATGTGCTCGGTCACCACCGGCTTGATCTTCGGCGAAAGCTCTGCCCCCGGCTTTTCGACACGCCAGATGATTCCGGCGGTATCGTCGCTGACCAGCAGAGCTCCGGTCTTGTCCCAGGTCACCCATGTCGGCCGACCGTGAGTCTTGCCTCCGTCCATCAGGAACCCGGTCAGGACCGGCTGCGGCTTCACGTCCTTCGGATTCCCGTGATCGTCGAATGGAATGAAGACAACATCGTACCCCACCGGCGGACGGCGATTCCAGGAGCCGTGACGGGCGATGAAGGCTCCGTTCTGGAATGCCTTGCCCAGACGCGTGCCACCCTTATCGAAAGTCATGCCCAGCACCGCCGTATGCGCGCCCATCGCATATTCGGGCTTGCGGGTATATTCGATCATATAGGTCTGCATCGGCCACTGCACACGATCATCGAAAGTGTTCTTCCAGTAAACCCAGGGCCAGCCGTACTGCACACCGACCGGCACGTTGGTGAAATAGTCCGGAACCAGATCGGGGCCGAGCATGTCGCGTTCCTGCACCGTGGCCCACATTTCACCGGTCTGCGGATTCCAGTCGAGCCCGTTGGGATTGCGCATTCCGGCCGCGAACTGACGGCGACGGCCGGTTGCCGTATCGATTTCCCAGATCGCGGCACGGCCCGATTCTTCCGCCATACCGTTATCGGCAATATTGGTCGCCGAACCGACAGCAACATAGAGATGGCTGCCGTCCGGACTCAGCAACAGGTTGCGCATCCAGTGTTCGCCACCCGGCCACAGGTCCACCAGCTTCTTGGCCGGGCCTTCAAGCTTCGTGGCACCCGGCTTGAAAGGAAATTCCAGAATAGCGTCGTGATTGGCAATGTAGAGCGTACCGTCGCGGTAGGCCATGCCCGAGGGCGAGTGCATATCGGCGGTGCGGAAATCGAACCGCTGGTCCGCTTTGCCGTCTCCGTTCGAATCACGTAACAGCACGATCTTGTCGGGCGAAGGCCCTCCGGCACCCACTTTGTTCATCGCCCAGCGCGTCGCCAGCCCCCAGAGCCCTTTCGGTTTGTCACCGGCAGGCGCCTTGGTTTCAGCAACCAGCACATCGCCATTGGGCAGCGTGAGCATCGTGCGCGGATGATCCAGTCCTTCGGCATAGCGCTTGACCTCGAGCCCGTCGGCGGCCTTGGGCGTCTCGTCCTTGGCCCAGCCCACCGGCTTCACCAGGCGCACGCTGGGAATCCACTGCGGATCAGGCTCCACCAGTTTCGGATTCTTGCCTGCCGTTGCATCGCTCGGCAGGTCTGAAGTGTTGGAATACTGGCTCCAGGCAATCACCCCCACCCCTACAAGGATGAGAGCGAGCAGGGCCAGGGCGGCCTTCTTGAGGATCGAGCGCATGGCCACGAGATAGGCTCGCATCGCCTAGGCGGCAACCGCGAGTTGCGCTAACGCTCTGCTCATGTACGACTTTGCCCCTCAACATGACATCGCAAAACCCGAACTCTACAGTGCCCTTGCCCGCGCCGGGCACGCACTGGTGGAAAACGAAAGCGATTCCGTTGCCAACATGGCCAATCTCGCCGCCGCGATCTGGCAATTCGTCCCGGATCTCAACTGGGCCGGATTCTATCGCGCCGTCGGGGACGGACTGATCCTTGGCCCTTTCATCGGCAAACCGGCCTGCATTCGTATTCCCTTCGGCGTGGGCGTATGCGGAACGGCGGCGGCGCTGGGAACGACCCAGGTGGTGCCTGATGTCCATGCCTTCCCCGGCCATATCGCCTGCGACGCAGACAGCCGGGCAGAGCTGGTAGTTCCGGTTATAACGGATGGCCGGGTAGTCGCGGTAATCGATCTCGACAGTCCGACGCCGGGCCGGTTCGATGATGACGATGCCGCCGGAATGCAGCTTGTCGCACAAGTCGCCGCGCTTTCGATCTGAGAAGAGCGAACTGCGCCGATTCGGGACACAGTGCAGGCAAATCGGCAAGACGCGTGGTTTTGTGCGGAATACGATGCTAAATTTTGCGTTAACTAACGGATCTGACTGTCCGGTTTTCGCGAAAGGGTATTCCCGATGCGCCTCTCTCTTACCGTTGCAACTGCGGCCCTCACTCTCCTTGCCCACCCTGCTCTGGCACAGGATGGGCCTCTTCCACCAGATCCGCGCGGCTTGCCCGTGCCCTATCCCGGCGGCCCGCGTTATGGCGGATACGATCCGGCGGCCCGCGATGCCTGGCTTGCCGATTGCCGGCGCCGTGTCTCAACCCGTGACTCCGGAGTGGGCGGCGCTGTCATCGGCGGCCTGGTCGGCGGGGTCGCAGGCAACCGGATCGCGGGTAAACATCATCGCACTGTCGGAACGCTCGCCGGTGCAGCTGTCGGGGCCGCAGCCGGAGCGGTGATTGACAAGGCCGAAGACGCAGGCCGCAGTCGCGACGAATGCGAAGCCTATCTTGACGATTACTATGCCCGCTACACGCATGGCGGCGGCTATGGCTATCCCGGGTATCAGCCCGGATACGGCTATGGCTACGGTTACGGTCATCCTCAGGGATACTACCCCGCTTATGCCTATCCCGCGCAGGGATGCTGCATGGCCCGGCCGGTCATGATGGTCCCTGTGATGATGGTGCCGGTTGCCCAGCCGGAGCCGCATTGCAAGGAAACCGTCGAATACGTCTACGAGGACGTTCCGGTCCGGCCGAAACCTGCCCGGCGGTTCATTTCCCGGAAACGCACCAAAATCGTGCCCGACAAGCGGGTCAGGATCACTCCGGACAAACGTGTGAAGACCATAAGCTGCAGCCGGCCAAGTAAGAATCGGCCGGAGAGCTTTGCGCCCTCCGGCAGATATGGATCACAGCAGAGTGGAAAGACCGAGGTGCGGGTCCACCCAGCCCTCATAGATCATCTTGAACGCAACATAGAGGATCACAGCAAGCCCCAGATATGCGATCCAGCGGTAGCGCTCGATATACTTGGCGATGAAATTCGCCGCCACGCCCATCAGAATGACCGACAGCAGCAGACCTACAATCAGAATGCCCGGATGTTCGCGCGCGGCGCCGGCAACGGCCAGCACGTTGTCGAGGCTCATCGACACATCGGCGACAGCGACAGCCCAGGCAGCGCCGGCAAAGCTCCTGGCCGAGCGCAGGCCGCTCTCCTCGTCCCCCTCGATCTCGGGAGACCCCGTGCTCTCGCCGCCATGGTGCAATTCGCGCCAGAACCTCCAGGCGACCCACAAGAGCAGCAATCCGCCCGCGAAGATCAGGCCCACGATACCCAGCAGCCAGGTCACCGTCAGCGCAAAGACGATACGCAGTGCCAAGGCTGCACCGATACCGATCATGATTACCTTCTTGCGGTCCGCCGCAGGCAGGCCTGCCGCCAGCGCACCGACGACAATCGCATTGTCGCCGGCGAGCAGAAGGTCGATCATCAGCACCTGACCGAACGCGGCCAGCGCCGCCGGTTCGGTGATATTCGAGAAGTCGGCAACGATATGCTGAAGAATTTCGGCCGGACCACCCAGAGAGGCCGCGACTGCCAGCATTCCTAGGGTGATCAAACCGAAATACCCCGCTTACTGGTTCATCGTCGCGAAGAAGTCTTCGTTGGTCTTGGAATCCTTCATCTTGTCGAGGAGGAATTCCATGGCATCGATAGTGCCCATCTGCATCAGGATACGGCGCAGGACCCACATCTTGGAGAGCTGATCCTTGGGAACCAGCAGCTCTTCCTTGCGAGTGCCGGACTTGCCGACATCGAGCGCCGGGAAGATGCGCTTGTCCGCCACCTTGCGGTCGAGCACGATTTCCGAGTTGCCGGTGCCCTTGAATTCTTCGAAGATCACTTCGTCCATGCGGCTGCCGGTATCGATCAGCGCGGTGGCGATGATCGAAAGCGAGCCGCCTTCCTCAATGTTACGCGCGGCGCCGAAGAAGCGCTTCGGGCGCTGCAGGGCATTGGCGTCGACACCGCCGGTCAGCACCTTGCCCGAACTGGGCACCACAGTGTTGTAGGCACGGCCCAGACGCGTGATCGAATCCAGCAGGATCACCACGTCGCGCTTGTGCTCGACAAGGCGCTTGGCCTTCTCGATCACCATTTCGGCAACCTGCACGTGGCGCTGCGCGGGTTCGTCGAACGTCGATGAAATGACCTCGCCCTTCACCGAGCGCTGCATGTCGGTGACTTCCTCCGGACGCTCGTCAACGAGCAGGACGAGGAGGAAGACTTCCGGATGATTGTCCGTGATGGCCTTGGCCATGTTCTGCAGCAGCACCGTCTTACCGGTACGCGGCGGCGCCACGATCAATGCGCGCTGACCCTTGCCTTGCGGGCTGATGAGATCGATCACCCGCGCCGACTTGTCCTTGACGGTGGGGTCTAGACTGTCGAGCTTCAGGCGCTGATCCGGATAGAGCGGCGTCAGGTTGTCAAAATTGACGCGGTGGCGCACCACGTCGGGATCGTCGAAATTGACGCTCATGAGCTTGGTGATGGCGAAGTAGCGCTCGCCGTCCCTCGGCGCGCGGATTTCGCCTTCGACCGTATCGCCCGTGCGCAGGCCCCATTTGCGGACCTGGTTGGGCGAAACGTAGATATCGTCGGGACCGGCCAGATAATTGGCTTCCGGGCTGCGCAGGAAGCCGAAGCCGTCGGGCAGGACCTCGATCGTGCCCTGGCCGATGATTTCCTCACCGTCCTCGGCCACTTCCTTGAGGATGCCGAACATCAGATCCTGCCGGCGCATGGTGGAGGCGCCTTCGACGCCCATTTCCTCTGCCATTTCGACCAGTTCGGCCGCGTTCTTTTTCTTGAGTTCTCTCAGGTGCATTTTTTTGGATTCCGAATGGAAAAATAGTGTCGGCCGGCGGATCGATGGGCTTGGGGAAAGCAAATCCGGGCATGCGAAAAGGGCTCGCCGCCCCGTTGCCGGAACGCCATTCAGATAGACGCAGAGCGCGCTATGGTCAATGTATCATCTGTCGGACCGGATGACGCGCGCGCCGGATCGAAGCCGGAGGAGCAATCATCCGGGCGATTCCTCAGAACGGTTTGACGACGACCAGCACTACGATCACCGCAGCGGCGAGTCCCGGGATCTCGTTCAGCATTCGCAGCTTCCTGCCGGTCAGCGGACGCTGCCCCTTGGCGAGCTTCTTCGAATAGCCCACGAGCCAGCCGTGGTAGGCCGTAAGCCCGAGAACGAAGAGCAGCTTGGCATGGAGCCAGGGGGCGCTCCAGAACTGCATGGCCGTTGCCAGTGCGATGCCGAAGACCCAGACCATGATCAGCGAGGGGGTGAGGATGATCTTGCGCAGCTTCGCCTCGCGATCGATCCAGCGCACTTCCTCGGCCGAACCGGGCTCCGCCTCCTGATGATAGACGAAATAGCGCGGTAGCATGAACAGGCCTGCCATCCAGAAGATCACGAAGATGATGTGCCCGGCCTTCAGCCAGAGATAAGTCGTCTGCAAGATCTGCTCCATGAAGTCACCTGTTTAGCGCCTGCCCGCGGCGTCTGTTTGCCCCTGTTCGTGCGATGGCTGTTCGTACGGTGGCGATTCAGCGTTCCCAGCTCCGCACCGTGGCCAGAAGACGCTCGACATTTTCAATCGGCGTATGCTGGCCGATGCCGTGGCCCAGATTGAACACGTGGGGACGCCCGGTAAAGGCATCAAGCACACGCCGCGCCTGTTTCTCCAGTTCGTCTCCTCCCGACAGCAGCAGCAGCGGATCGAGATTGCCCTGCACCGGCATGGCTTCGGGCAAGGCGCCCGCCGCCCAGATCGGATCGACGGTTTCGTCCACGCCCACGGCATCGACGCCGGTTTCGCGGGCATAAGCCGCCAGTTTCTCACCCGAACCCTTGGGGAAACCGATCACCGGAATATCCGGGTGGCGCGCCTTAAGCGCGGATACGATCGCCGCATTGGGCGCGATCACCCACTTTTCGAACTGCGCCGGGGCAAGGCTGCCTGCCCAGGAATCGAAAAGCTGCACGGCTTCGGCCCCGGCCTCGATCTGGCCGCACAGATAGTCCACCGTCACTGCGATCACGTTTTCGATGATCGCACCGAACGCGCCCGGATCGCGATAGGCCATGGCGCGCGTCTCGTGCTGATCGCGGCTGCCCTCGCCTGAGACCATGTAGGTCGCGACGGTCCATGGAGACCCTGCGAAACCCAGCATGGTTTTGTCCACAGGCAGCGCGGACCGCACTTTCCGGACGGTTTCGTAGATCGGAACAAGACGATCGGGTACGGCGGTGAGCCCGTTCAGCGCATGATCGACCAGCCTCGGCGACAGCTTCGGCCCCTCGCCCGCCAGAAACTGCAGATCCTGGCCCATGGCGTAAGGCACGATCAGAATGTCGGAAAACAGGATAGCCCCGTCAAAGCCAAACCGGCGGACTGGTTGCAAAGTCACTTCAGCCGCGGCGTCCGTATCGTAGACGAGCGCGAGGAAGCCGCCCTTCTTGGCCCGGAGCGCGCGATACTCGGGCAGATAACGCCCGGCCTGGCGCATCAGCCAGATGGGCCGCTTGCTTACATTTTCACCATGCAGCGTGTTCAGAAGGAGGCCGGGCATCGCGTTTTTGGTCCACTCAAAAAAATAATAGAAATTTTATAATAGATTGATGGAGTCTGTTGGCCCTGTGGATATCGGGGACGAGCGTGCCTTGCCCGATTTGTCCCGCGATGAACAGGGTGAAGTGTGCATAGCGACTCTGGTAGGCTTCGCGGTCAAGAAAAGGTTGTCCACCTTGTCCACAGGGTGTGGAACGGGCTTTCCGGGTGTCCATAACCGGGCTTGTGGAATCCCGGTAACGGGGAGGAAAACACCCCCGCCGGTTGTCACCGGATTACTCCCGTGGTTTATGCCGCAAGATATCCACAAGCGGTCCCGATCCCTCTCTATGGCGCGATTTCACCTCCATCTCCTTTCGGATTCCACCGGCGAGACGCTGGAGATGATCGCCAAGGCCGCGCTCGCCCAGTTCGACGATTCCGACGTTTTGCGCCACTTCTGGCCGATGGTGCGCTCGCAGCAGCATCTCGACCGGATCATGGGGGAGATCGCTTCCAATCCCGGCCTCGTCTTCTTCACGCTGGTGAACGAGGAAACGCGCGGACGGCTGGAGGAACGCTGCCAGGCACTGGGCCTGCCCGCGATCGCCGTACTCGACGGTGTGACCGACGCACTGGAAGCGCTGCTCGGGCAGGAAGCCAAGGGCCGTCCCGGCCGCCAGCACCGGCTCGACGACGCCTATTTCGCGCGCGTCGATGCAATCCAGTTCACCATTGCCCATGACGACGGGATCGCGTGGGAGGAATGGGAAGAGGCCGATATCGTGCTCGCGGGCGTGTCGCGCACCAGCAAGACGCCGACGAGCATCTATCTTGCCAATCGCGGTTATAAAGTCGCGAATATCCCCATCGTTGTGGAAAGCCCGCCGCCGCCCGCGCTGTTCGGCCTGAGGCATCCGATGGTGGTGGGGCTGACGACTGCGCCCGAACGGCTGATCCAGGTTCGACGCAACCGGCTGCTCTCGCTTAGCCAGTCGCCCGATACGGATTACGTGCAGGCGGAGAAGGTGGAAAGCGAGCTGAAATTCGCCCGGCGCATGTTCGCGGACAATTCCTGGCCGGTGATCGACGTGACGCGTCGCTCGATCGAGGAAACCGCAGCCGCGATCATCAATCTCTACAACGAGCGCCGGGCCGCCGGTGCTCAGGGTCAAACCGGTCCCAAGCCGATCTGACCGGCCCTTTGCGGAAATCAGACTTCATGATCATTCTTGCCTCTCAAAGCGCTTCGCGCCGTGCCATGCTGGAAGCGGCGGACATTCCGTTCCGGGCCCGGCCGGCCCATATCGATGAACGTGGTGTTGAACTGGCCATGGGTGATGCCGGGCCTGCGGAGGTCGCTCTGGAACTGGCAAGAGCCAAGGCGCTGGCGGTTTTTGCACCGGGTGAAATCGTGCTGGGCAGCGATTCCCTCGTTTCCTGCGAGGGACGCCGCTTCGACAAACCCGCCTCGCGCGAACAGGCGGCCGAGCATCTCCGCTTCTTTTCCGGCAGAACCATGGAACTGCACAGCGCGGCCGCTCTGGCACGCGATGGCGACGTGCTGTGGGCCGAGCCTGCTCTTGCACGGCTTCACGTCGCCACCCTGTCCGAGGCCTTTATAGAAGCCTATCTGGAAGCCGAGTGGCCTGAAGTGGCCGGTTGCGTGGGTGTATTCCGCATTGAGGGACGCGGGGTGCAGCTGTTCGAGCGGATCGAGGGCGATTACTTCACGATCCTTGGCATGCCGCTGCTGATGGTGCAGTCGGCGCTGCGCAATATGGGAGTGATGCCGCGGTGAGCCTGCCTTATGCCGAAGTGATCGGCGATCCGATTGCCCAGTCGAAGAGTCCGGCGATTCACGGGTTCTGGCTGGAAAAGCTGGGAATTTCCGGGCGCTACGATCATTGCCTCGTCAAGCTGGACGATCTGGCGGCCTATCTTTCCGAACGGCGCGCGGACCCGGACTGGCGCGGGTGCAATGTCACGATGCCGCATAAACTGGCGATCCTGCCGCTGCTCGACCGGCTCGATCCGCTGGCGGCGCGGATCGGCGCAGTCAACACGGTAGTGCGTAAGGCGGACGGAACGCTGACCGGATATAATACCGATGCGCCCGGATTCCTCGAACCCTTGCGGGACAAACTCGGCAAGACGCACTTGTTCCGCATGGCGCGCGTGCTGGGAACCGGCGGGGCCGCGCGCGCGATCGTAGCGGCGCTGGCTGAGGAGAATTTCGTGATCGTGCTGGCAGGCCGCGATCCCGCCAAGGCACGGATCTTGCTCGACGAACTGGCACCTGGCGGCGATCATCATGCCATCGATCTGGCGCATTTTGGCAATCCCGCCGATTTCGTTTTCGACGATCGCGAGGGCTGTTTCGACCTGATCGTCAATGCCAGCCCGCTCGGCATGACCGGGCAGCCGCCGCTGGCGTTCGATTTCAGCCATGCCCCGCCGGGCAGCGTGGTCTATGACATTGTTACCAGCCCGCTCGATACCGCATTCCTGCAGGCGGCGCGCAAGGCCGGGTTCGCGGCGGTGGACGGCCTCTCGATGCTGATCGGGCAGGCGGATATCGCCTTTGCGCATTTCTTTTGCCGGAAACCGCCGCGCGAACACGATGCTGCCTTGAGGAGGCGCATTCTGTCATGACTGGTCAGAAAGTTGTCGGGCTCACCGGTTCGATCGGCATGGGCAAATCGACCGTCGCAGGCATGTTGCGTGACCTTTGCGTGCCGGTGTTCGATGCCGATGCCTCGGTTCACGAACTGCAGGGACCCGGCGGTGCCTTGCTTTCGGATATCGAAGAAGCGTTTCCCGGCACCACGGGACCGGAGGGAGTCGACCGGCAGAAGCTGGGAGCGGCCGTTTTCGGCCATCCCGATGAACTCGCGCGACTCGAGGGAATCGTCCATCCGGCGGTTGCGGAGATGCGAAGCGCATTTCTGAGGGAAAACGCGGACGCGCCGCTCATCGTTTTCGACATCCCGCTGCTCTACGAAAAAGGCGGTCATGAAGGGCTGGATGCCGTGGCGGTGGTTTCCGCTCCGGCAAAGGTGCAGCGGGAACGCGTGCTGGCCCGGCCTGGCATGACAGAGGAAAAATTCGAACGGATTCTGGCACATCAGGTGCCCGATGCGGAAAAGCGCGCTCGTGCCGATTTCGTTATCGATACCGGCGCATCGCTGGAAGAGACCCGGCATCAGGTGGCCGGTATCGTGAAGGCGCTGGAACGAGCAGAATAATCGCCCCCAGGCCCTTGCGCAGGGGCCGATGCAGGCAGATATGGGTAGGGATGCGAGAGATCATATTCGATACCGAAACGACCGGTTTCGACCCCAGGAACGGGGACCGTATGGTGGAAATCGGCTGCATCGAAATGGTCAACCGGGTTGAGACCGGCCGGGCTTACCACGCCTATTTCAACCCGGAACGGTCAATGCCGGCCGAGGCCGAGGCGGTGCATGGATTGTCTGACGCTTTCCTGGCCGACAAGCCGCTGTTTTCCGAATGCGCGCAGGAATTCCTCGAGTTTATCGAGGACAGCCCGATGGTGGCGCACAACGCCGGGTTCGATTTCAACTTCATCAATGCCGAGCTGGCGCTGTGCGGGCTGCCCGAAGTCAGCCGCGACCGCATGGTCGATACCGTGGCGCTGGCCAAGGTCCGCCATCCCGGCGCCAAGCTTTCGCTCGATGCCTTGTGCAGCCGTTATGGTATCGATCGCAGCCATCGCACCAAGCACGGCGCTCTGCTTGACTCCGAACTTCTCGCGCAAGTCTATGTCGAACTGCGCGGCGGTCGCCAGATCGGCCTGGAGCTTGGTGCGGAAAACACCGAAATCGTGACGGAAATCAAAGTCTCCAACAGGAAGGAGCGTATTTATCGTCAGGCGCGTCCCCACGCGCCCACCGAAGAGGAACGGGTCGCTCATGCAGAGTTCCTCAAGTCGGTCGATACCCCGCTCTGGGGTGAATAAAACAACTAGTACAAGGAGAAATCGCTCATGGACATTCGCGTCTCCGGTCATCAGGTCGACACTGGTGAAGCCCTCAAGATCCACGCCGGCGAGCGACTGACGGCGATCATCGACAAGTATTTCAGCAAGGCCCTGTCTTCACATGTGACGTTCGGACGCGCCCCTGCCGGCGCTTTCCGCTGCGACATCGTCATGCACGTCATGCAGAACCTTGTGCTCAAGGGCACCGGCCTCGCGCAGGATGCCCACCTCGCGCTCGACCAGGCTGCCGAGAAGATCGACAAGCAGCTGCGCCGCTACAAGCGGCGGTTGAAGGATCGCCATGAGCAGGCCGCTCACGCCATGGCTGTCGAGGATTCGGCCTACGAGGAAGCAGCTTACACGATCTTTGAGGAAGCCCCTGCGGATCAAGACGACGAAGCGGACACTGCCGCGCCGGTCGTTATTGCCGAAACCCGGGTCGACGTGCCCGAGGCAACGGTTTCCGATGCCGTGATGATGCTCGACTTGCGCAACACCACGGCGCTCTTCTTTAAAAATGCTGGAACCGGGCGGCATAATATGGTCTACCGCCGCGGCGACGGATCGATCGGCTGGGTCGAGCCGCACTGATGCCCTTGGCGGCATAATATACTTCTGAACGGAGGAGGTAGAAAAAACCCCCGGTTTTACCGGGGGTTGGGGGTGTGCATCAATTTGGAAACCAGTCTCAACCTAGAATTAGATACGAAATGAGTGGTCTTTTTACACTGTTGCCCGAAGCCGTGACCACGGCGAGCGCGGACAGCAAGGACATCATTCTGGGGCAGCTCGCGAGTCTGTTTGCCGAGGTCTATGATCTGGGCCGCGACAAGATCTTGGAACGCATGATCGAGCGCGAGGAGCTCGGCAGTACGGGCTTTGGGCGCCGGATTGCGATCCCCCATGCTCGTCTTCCCGGGCTCGGTCGACCGGTTGCCGCTTTCATTCGTCTGGAATCGCCCGTGGAATTCGATTCCGCCGACGGTATGCCGGTGGATCTCGTATTCGGACTTCTCTCTCCCGAAGGGGCGGGCGCTACGCACCTCCATGCACTGGCTGCGATTTCGCGGATGATGCGCGACGAACGCATGCATGAAGCGCTGCTGGCAGCGCCCGGGGCGGAAGCGCTTTACAGCCTGCTCAGCAACGTCATTGATCGCGATGCCGCCTGAACCCGCATCCGGAGCGGCACCTGATATGGCCGGTGCCAGCCCGCACTGGCGCGCGCTGGAAAGGCTCTATGCCTCGGCCCCTATCAATCACAAGTTCAGCTCGTCGCTGGAAATTCTCGGCGAAGGGTTTTCTCGCATCACGTTCGTGATCGAGCCTGATTGCTTCCATGCTGCAGGGGCCGCGCACGGCACGATCTATTTCAAGATGCTGGACGACGCCGCGTTCTACGCTGCCAATACACTGGTGACGGACAGATTCCTGCTGACGACCTCTTTCAACCTGCACCTCAGCAAGCCGATCAAGGGCGGTACGGTTCTGGCCGAGGGCCGCTGGGTTAGTGGCCGCAGACGCGTATTCGTTGCCGAATCGCGGCTGGTGGATGAAACGGGCGATGAAGTCGGTCGCGGAACCGGCACGTTCATGCGGTCGCGTATCGCATTGTCCGGCCTGCCTGGTTATTCCGGCCAGTCGATTTCGTCCTGAATCATGAACACGCGGCTTCCGACGCATCTTGAAGTGGCAGGGCTGATCCGCGCTGTAAACGTTGCGGGCGGGTTTGCTACCGTGGTTAACAAGGGTGAGCGCGACGCCGGGACGATAATCGTGGTGGTCACCGAAAAGGGTGAAAACTCACGAGCTTACGAGCGGATGCCCCAGCTTGACGGAACCCGTTCATGGCGTTGTGTTCGAAAACAAGATAATGAAAATAAAAAGGAATTTTCCGAATACCTGGAGCGTCGTGGCCGTCAGGACAGCGATCTGTGGGTCGTGGAACTGGATATCGCGCAGGGCGAACGGTTCATCGGGCCTATTAACGATTTCTAGTTGACTTGCACGTTTTGCAAACTAAGGGGCCCCTCACAGACGCGCAGGCGGCATGGGGAGCATTTCGGCTTTCCGGTTAGCACGCAGACGGGGGGCTGTCGGCAGGCCCGGACGTGATGATAACGCCCCAAAGGGGTTTCACGTTTCAGCCTGCGGCGGACGGTTCACCGCATTTGACCAAAACAGAATGAGCAGGAAGGTTCAGTGGGCCAGCGCGATGGCGCTCGCCGCCACGGCATTTGCCGCTTTGTTTGGCGCCCAGGGTTCGGGCGCGGCCGCATCGGACATGCTTCCGAGGCCGGCCGAACAGAAACCCGCGGTCACATTCGTTTCCCGTCCGGTCGTTCAGGCCGTTGCACCGGAAAACAGCGCGCCCGAAGATGGCATGAGCGAAGCGGGTGACGGGTCTGCGCTGCAGGCCGATGCAGAAATTTCCAATGCCCCCTCGCTGGCCCAGCTCGTGGCCGAGCGGACGATGCCGCGCAAGCTGGACCACCAGCTGCGCTGCCTGGCCGGTGCGATCTATTTCGAAGCTCGCGGCGAGACGCTGGAAGGGCAGCTCGCCGTCGGCCGCGTGATTGTGAACCGGGCCGCTTCGGATCGCTTCCCGGACAGCTATTGCGGCGTGGTTCTGCAGCGTTCGCAGTTCTCGTTTGTGCGGGGCCGTGCGATTCCGGCCGTGCGCAAGAGCTCGGAAGGGTGGCGCCGGGCCGTGGCCATTGCGCAGATCGCGCGTGAGGGTAGCTGGAAGAGCCCGGCCAAGGGCGCGCTTTTCTTCCACGCCGCTCGTATATCGCCGAACTGGCATCTGACCCGTGTCGGTCGAATCGACAACAACATCTTCTATCGCTGAGAAGACACAGGTGTTGAAAAAAGGGCCGGGATTTCGAGAGTCCCGGCCCTTTTTTCGTGTCCGCCTTTTCAGTCCTTGAGTTCGACCCAGATGGGTGCGTGATCGCTGGCCTTTTCCCGGCCGCGATGTGCCTTGTCGACGCCGCAGGCCGTCAGCCGGTCCGCCAGTTCGGGCGAGAGCAGCGCGTGATCGATGCGAAAGCCGTGGTCGCGCTGCCAGGCACCCGCCTGATAGTCCCAATAAGTCCAGATGCCGCCGCGCGGGTTATGGGTGGCGATGGCATCGGTCCAGCCGTCACCCAGCAGGCGGAAATAGGCATCGCGCGTTTCTGGCTGCATCAGCGCGTCGGCGGCCATGGCCGGGGGAGACCAGACGTCCTGATCGGTGGGAATGACATTGAAATCGCCAGTGACGATCGCGGGCACTTCCCCGGCGCGGATTGCGGCCATGCGATCGCGCAGCCGCTTCATCCAGCGCAGCTTGTAATCGAACTTGGGCCCGGGCACCGGATTGCCGTTGGGCAGGTAGATGCAGACCACGCGCAGGCCGAAGACATCGGCTTCGAGATAGCGGGCATGATCGTCTTCCGGCTCGCCGTCCAGCCCGCGCTGGACTTCCACAGGGGTTTCGCCGTCCGCGAGGATGGCGACGCCGTTGAAGCTCTTCTGGCCGTGCCAGAGGCCCTTGTAGCCCAGCTTCTCGAACTCGGCGATGGGAAAGCCCTCATCCTGAGACTTGATCTCCTGCAGGCAGGCGACCGAGGGCCGGGTTTCCTCCAGCCATTCCAGCAGACGGGGCAGGCGCGCCTTGACCCCGTTGATATTGAACGAGGCGACCTTTTTCACACCGAGAAGCTCGTTCCGCAACCGCAGCCGGCCGCGGCGTTCGGATTCTCGACCCGGAAGGCCGAACCGCCCAGCGAATCGACGAAATCGACCACGCAGCCGCTGACGAGGTCCAGACTGACCGGATCGACCACCAGCCGCACGCCATCGGTTTGCGCGATCGCGTCATCCGCGTCAGGCGCATCGGCCAGCCCGAACTTGTACTGGAAGCCGGAGCAGCCGCCGCCTTCGACCGACAGGCGCAGAATCGCGGGCTTTCCCTGCTTTTCGGCAATCGTGGCGACGCGCGCCGCGGCAGAAGGGCTGAGTGTGATGCTTTGCTGGTCCATAGAGCGGATGTAAGCACCCCTGCCCCGCGCGGCAAGGCAGGAGAGGCGTGGTATTCAGCGGCCGAAAGTGGTCTCAGGCCGTCTGAATGTAATCGCGCATGGCGGCAGCTTCGGATTCAATCTTGTCGATCCGGTACTTAACCAGATCGCCGATCGAAACGAAGGCGATCATCCGACCGTCTTCGACAACCGGAAGATGGCGGATGCGCCGCCGCGTCATCAGCGAAAGCGCGGCCATGACCGACGTTGTCGGCTCGACCGTGACGGCAGGTGCGGTCATGACCTCGCCAACCGGCTTCGTCAGCATGTCCGGTCCGAACTCGTGCAGGCGGTAGATCACGTCGCGTTCGGAGAATATCCCGGCAATCGTGCCGTTTTCCATCACCGGCAGCGCGCCGATGCGGCGCTCGGCCAGCATCCCTGCGGCCTCGCGTACGGTGGTTGAGACATCGCAGGTAAGAATGGCGGTGCGGCCCTCGATAAGGTGCCCAATGGTCATTGTCGGACTCTCCCTGTCTTGCTTGAGACTGCCCTATGGGGAGCAGACGGAGGAAGAGTATCACAGGGACCCTCCATCCGCCACTGCATGCGACGGCGGAAGCGGAGCGGCGCGCGTGCCCCTTGCGAGGCGGCGGCAAAAGCCTCACATGGATTGACGATGATACCCTCCTCTCCCCTTGAAGATCCCGAGAAGGCTGCGCACGCGTGGGCGCGCTATCTGCGCATCATGCGCTGGATGATGTTGGCGACCGTGGGCCTAGTTGCGGCCGCGATGATCCTGCTCTACCGTTCCAACGGGATGGTCTCGATCCACTTCTACATCGCGGCCGCGCTGGGCATCGGTTTCACGATGTTGCTGACATCGGCGCTGATGGGGCTGGTCTTCCTGTCGAGCGGCACGGGGCATGACGAATGCATTGTCGACTCGCTCGAAGAGGAAGACTTGCGAGGATAGGGCAGAGTGCCCTTGTCCGTTCCATGAAGGGCCGCATCGCGCGCTGGCTGTTGGGGCGGGCATTGCCGTAGACAGCGTGGCCGGGGCCTTGTGTGTGCCTGACGTTTTGGCAATTCGGTGCCCGGCGATTCGTCCTAGACCTTCTTGGGCCTCAGCCGGTATTCCTCGACCGGCTCGCCGCCGATGAGATGTTGCTGGATGATCTGTTCCAGCACGTCTTCGGTACAGGAATGGTACCAGACCCCATCGGGCCAGACGACCGCGACCGGCCCGGTAAAGCAGATGCGCAGGCAATCGGCCTTGGTGCGCGCGACGCCGCCGCCGTGTTCTGTCTTGGGCCCGTCGAGGCCGAGTTGCTTGAGGCGTTTCTTCAGATATTTCCAGGCGGCCTGCCCTTTTTCGGGGGCGCAGCATTCGCCTTTCTGCGGTTCGGCGCAGATGAAGATGTGCCGGGCGATGGCGTCACCACCGGCCTTGGCCAGGGCTTCGCGGGCCTGTTCGATGTCCTTGCCGGAGTCGGTCATGGGCGCAGGATCGGGTTTGGCCATGGAGGCAAGGTAGGGTGGGTGGCCCTGCAGGTCCACCCTGGAAGCAGGCCTCTCAGCCCTTCTTGCCGACGATGCGCGCGATTTCGTCGGCCACCAGGCGCTCCACCATCGCCGGCAGGTTCTTGTCCAGCCATTCGGCAAGCGCCGGGCGCAGCAGTTCGCGGGTGAGCCCTTCAAGCGAGGTTTCGCCCGAGCGGACGATTTGCGGCGGCACACCGGGTTCGGACAGCATGGCCAGCGCAGCGAGCGATTCGCGCATCGAATCGCGGACCTGCTCCCGGATCAGCGAAGGTTCGGCGTCTTCATTCTCGTCATCCGTTTCCACTTGCGCGGTCTCCGGCAGTTCGAGCACGTCGTCTTCGACTGCACCATCGGGTTCGTCCGCGATCACGCCCGCTGTCGCGCGGCGCTGACGTTCGATGCGCGCGCCGGTGCGATTATCGCGGGCAATGACCTGCTTGATCGACTGGAGAATCTCCTCGACCGAAGGATCACCGTTCTGACGCATTCCCACACTTCCCCTGTCATGCCCCGTTTCCGGCCCTTTCCACACCAGGTGGATATGCGGGGCCGGATGCAAAGCGGCTCTCCCCGAATCAAGGGGCCGTTTTCGTTTCCCGAATTTCCCCGTCCTGCACCGGCGTGTCAACGGTGCGGGTCGACTTCGCGGTCGGGGCCGGATCATCGTCCCAGTCGAAGATCTTGCCGCGCACCCGTTTGTAATTGACGTTCGGGTCGTAAAGGATGTCGCTGTCGAGGTTGAGATCGCGTGCTTCGGCCTTGCCCATGGCGGCCAGCAGGTTGAAGCCCGCGACATAGGCATCGCGCCGCGCCGTCACCAGCCTCACCTGCGCGTTCAGCGATTCCTGTTCGGCATTGAGGATGTCGAGGATGGTACGGTTGCCCACCGAGTTTTCCGCCCGCACGCCTTCCAGACTCAGCGCGGCGGCATCGACGGCGACTTTCGAGGAGCGGATCACGTCGTTCGCCGCGATCCACGAGCTGTAGGCGGAACGGACCTGCGCGATCACGCTGCGTTCGGCGGCAATCTCGTTTTCCAGCGCGGCCGAGGCCTGGGCCTGGGCCTGGCGGCGCTGCGCCGCGGGCAACCCGCCCTGGAAGATCGGGATCGAGATCCGGGCACCGGCCTGCGCGGTCTTGTCGATCTGAAAGAAAGACGCCGAACTGAGCCCGCCGAGAGTATCAAGGTAGTTGTTATAAGCGCCCGAGGTGAAAAGCGAGACGCGAGGCAGGCGGCCGGAACCGGCAACGTCGATGTCTTTTTCTGCGGCCTTGGTCTGTTCGCGGGCGGCCAGCAGATCGGGATTGCTGTCCAGCGCGGTCTGGACCGCTTCTTCGGGCGTGGCGGGAAGATGCGGCAGCGGCGGCGGAGCCTGCAGCGATTCAGGCGTCTTGCCGATGAGCTGGATGTAGGTTTCGCGGGCGGCGGCAAGATTGGCTTCGGCGGCGCGGGCATCGCTCTGCGCGATGGCGAGACGGGACTGCGACTGGGCGACGTCGGTTCGGGTTACGTCGCCGATTTCGAAACGGTCGCTGGTGGCCTGGAGATTGACCTTCAGGACATCCACATTCTTGCGGTTCAGGCCGACGATCGCCTCGTTGCGGATCACATCCATGTAGGCGGCGACGACCGAGGCGAAGATCTGGCTTTCGGTGCCGCGCAGGCTGGCCTGACCGGCTTCGACCCGGAACTTGGCGGCTTTGACGCGGTTCTTGACCGCGCCGCCCGAGTAGATCGGCACGCCAAGATCCACCCCTGCGGAAATCGAGCGCTCGGGGCTGGTAAACGAATTGGCGCTTCGCTTCACGAATTCGGTGTACGAAGCATTGCCGTTGATGCTGGGCAGGCCCGATGCGCGCGCGATCGGGACATTCTCGTCCACGCCGCGCTGCTGCGCGCGGGCGGACTGGAGCGAGGGGTTGGTCTGATAGGCGACGACCAGAGCCTCGCGCAGCGTATCTGCGCAAGCAGGCCCGGTTGCCGAGGCGGCGAACAGGGCGACACCGGCCAGCGACCCGGCCCGTCGCGCGAACCGGGGCATGCTCAGAAGCTCCAGCGTTTGGGCGCCGCGAATTCGGGAAGGGCGGGAATGCCGAGTTCGGCCAGCGGCAGCAGCGACACCGTGCCGGCCGTCTTGCAGCCGGTGGCGAGGCGGCTGATACCGCGCACCACAAGGCCGGTGACGATGCGGCCGCCTTCGGCGATCTGCGCGCAGAGGGCTTCGGGAAGTTCCTCTACCGCGCCATCGACAATCGCCAGCGTGTAGCCGCCCTGTCCGGCCAGACCGGAAACCGCGGCGGGATCGACGGCGTCGAGCGAACCGGCGAGCGGCCGCAGCAGTGCGGCGAGATAGCCTTCGCCATCGCCGACGAGCAGGACCTTGTCGGTCTTGGTCGGCACCGCTTCGGCCAGCATCTTGCCGTGGACGAGCGGAGCTGCGAGGAAGCGGCCGTTCGCGAGCGGGATGGCCCGGTCGATATAGGCGGCATCGTGCAGGGCCGCGGGGATATAGTCTTCGCGCGGCACGGCGGCCATGGCCGCGAGCACCCAGGGTTCGTTCACGCCGCTGGTGCGCAGCTGGCTGACGATCATGGCGTGGCGGGCGGCGGAGCTGGTGGCGGACCGGTCCTCGGTCAAGGTCATCTGGTGCAGTTCCCTCATGCAGATGCGGCTAAGACGCGCAGGGCGCATCGAAATTCCGCAACGACGGCAGATATGGCGGCCTTCTAGGCGAAGGTGCCTGCGAGGCCAAGCGCTTTGACGATACCTTCGTCGATCCCTGCATGCTCTTTGACGATAGACCGCGCGCGGCTTATGGGGGCGGCGCAAAATCCACGTGATCCGCCGAACCGGGAGCGCATAATCCATGACCGAAATGGTGACTATCCGCGAAGACGACCTGATCGAAAGTGTCGCCGACGCTCTGCAATACATCAGCTACTACCATCCGATGGATTACATCCGCGCGCTCGGCGAGGCCTATGAGGCGGAGCAGGGCCCGGCCGCCAAGGACGCGATCGCGCAGATCCTGACCAACAGCCGCATGTGCGCCGAAGGGCACCGGCCGATCTGCCAGGACACCGGCATCGTCAACGTCTTCATCGAATGGGGGCAGAACTGCCGTCTCGAATCCGGGCGCAGCTTGCAGGAAGTCGTCGATGAAGGCGTGCGCCGCGCTTACGGCAACGCGGAAAACAAGCTGCGCGCCTCGGTACTGGCCGATCCCGCTTTCACCCGCCGCAACACCAAGGACAACACGCCTTCGGTGCTTTCGGTCTCGATGGTGCCGGGCAGCAAGGTTTCGGTCGATGTCGCGGCCAAGGGCGGCGGCTCGGAAGCCAAGTCCAAGTTCAAGATGATGAATCCCAGCGATTCGATCGTCGACTGGGTGCTGGAAATGCTGCCGCAGATGGGCGCCGGCTGGTGCCCGCCCGGCATGCTGGGCATCGGCATCGGCGGCACGGCGGAACATTGCGTGAAGCTTGCCAAGCAGAGCCTGATGGACCCGATCGACATGGGCCAGCTCAAGGCCCGGGGCCCGCAGAACGATATCGAGGCGCTGCGCATCGAGATTTTCGACAAGGTCAATGCCATGGGCATCGGTGCCCAGGGCCTCGGCGGCCTCTCGACGATCCTCGATGTGAAGATTCTCGACTGGCCGTGCCATGCGGCGAACAAGCCGGTGGCGATGATCCCGAACTGCGCGGCGACCCGGCATGCGCACTTCACGCTTGACGGTTCGGGGCCGAAGTATCTTGAAAAGCCGAACCTTTCCGAATGGCCGCAAGTCGAGTGGAAGCCGAGCAAGGAAGCGATCCGCGTCGATCTCGACACGCTCACGCCGGAGGATGTGAAGAGCTGGAAGCAGGGCGACCGGCTGCTGCTCAACGGCAAGATGCTCACCGGCCGCGATGCCGCGCACAAGCGCATCCAGGACATGCTGGAGAAGGGCGAGGAACTGCCGGTCGATTTCAAGGGCCGCGTGATCTACTACGTCGGCCCGGTCGATCCGGTGCGTGACGAAATCGTCGGTCCGGCCGGCCCGACCACGGCGACGCGCATGGACAAGTTCATGGACATGATGCTGGAGCAGGGCCTGCTCGCCTGCGTCGGCAAGGCCGAGCGCGGCCCGGCGGCGACCCAGTCCATCGCCAGGCATGAGTCGGCCTATCTCATGGCGGTCGGCGGCGCGGCATACCTTGTCGCGCGGGCGATCAAGGAAGCCAAGGTCGTCGGGTTCGAGGATCTGGGCATGGAAGCGATCTACGAATTCACCGTGAAAGACATGCCGGTGACGGTCGCGGTCGATTCGGAAGGCAAGAACGTTCACCAGCTGGCGCCGCTGGTCTGGCAGGAAAAGATCGCCAGGGAGCACCTGCTCGCCTGAGGGAGTTCGTTTCGAAAGCCGCCGAATGGCGG
>JARROF010000025.1:0-20827 GCA_037384205.1 Novosphingobium sp.
CGCCCCCGCTTGAGCGTCCGGCGCGCATCACGGTCCTTCTGTGCAAGCCTTGCCGGCTTCGCCGCCCAGGCCGGTGGAATGCCGCCCTCCCTGACAATGGCGCGCTCCTCGTCGGTCATGTTGTCGGTCATGTCGTCGGTCATGCGCTGGCGCGGAGCCGGGATGATGCTGGCATCCACGATCTGCCCGCCCATAGCCAGATACCCCAGCGACTTGAGATGAGCGTCGAACCGGGCGAACAGAGCCTCGATGGCATCGGCCCGGACCAGAGCTTCGCGAAAACGCCAGATCGTCGTCTCGTCCGGTGTGTTGTCGCCATCGTCGAGCCCCAGGAAGGGGCCGAAGCTGCGGCGGTCCAGGATCTGGAACTCGGCCTGCGCGTCCGACAAGCCGTAAAGCACCTGCAGGATCAGCGTCTTGAACATCATGACTGCGTCCAGCGGCGGGCGACCGCGCCTGCTACCATCAGAACGCGGCAAGGCCGCATCGAGCGCGGGCCGGAATATCTCGAAGTCGATCAGGCCGCCCGGCTTCTCCAGCGGATCGCCTGCCGCCGACAAGGCTGCATACCGTTCGTCGAAAATCGAAAAAGCCACGCTGTGCCGACACTTCATTCCTCCATCGCTTAACTCGATGGAATCACAATCCTGCTCTCACCGCCATAGGTAAATCAGGGTGGCCTGCTGCGCCTGCGTGGCGCAAAAGGCGGCCAGATACACCGCCTTCGTCCCGAAAATCAGCAGGTCACAGCACCGAAGCAACGGCTTCGTCGGGCATGCGGCGCCCTCCCGTCACCGTCACTCCAGAATCGGCGGGTTCTTCGCGGGGGCCAGCTTCAGTTTTCCGGTCGTGCAAGACCGGCTACCACAACCACGGCGCCGACAGCCATGTGTGCGAGCAATATGGCGGAAGCCATCATTGTCATCAGGGTGGCAATATTGGTCTCATGCCCCAGCGCGAAAACGGCAACGGCCGCGAACACCACATCCTTGTTCGGCATGAACGGCAGGCGCGAGATCAACAGGCGCAGGCAGACCAGAAACAGCCACCAGATGATTGTGACGTCCGGCAGCACCATGTGCCAGAGCCACGCGGACAGCATCGTCGAGGCCGCGATCCGGCTGACGTGCATGCCCAGGATGAAGCCGAGATCGCTGCGGCTGAGCGAGAAGATGCGGCGGCGAAAGGCCATGGCGGCCATCGACGTGGCCAGTACCGCGGCCAGCGACATAATGATGGGCCCGTTCTGGTGTCCGAGCGGCGTGGACTGGATCATCGGCCAGACAATTGTCAGAAGCAGCAGCGTCACCCCGTTTCCGGCCATTGCGGACAAAATGGAGACGTCCTTGATCGCCGCGAACGGCGCCGCCGTCATGGCCGTTCTGCGCCGGGCCCAAGTGTAGAAATAGGCTTCGCCCAGATAGCCCAGCAAGAGTTCGTTGCAGACCAGCTTGCGAAGTAAGGCTACGAAGCCTGCAGCGGGTAATTTCCAGAGATGGCGGTAGATCAGCCATTCGCAGACCGGCCCTGTCAGATAGAAGCACGCGAAAACCGTCCAGAAGGCAGGAGAACGGGGAACCATACTCAGGACGCGCCAGATGTCCATGCCGCGCAATTCGAGCACTACCGCCCCCGCGATCAGGGCGGTAAAGATCATCGGCAGGATCGCAATGCCCTTGATCTGCGGCATGGCCTTGCCGCCTTGCCAGCGCGAGGCCGTATTGGCGCTGGGTTCCAGGGAGATGCCTTGATCCAAAGGGACAGTCCTTAGGGTTAAGATGCGATGACGAGGCAGGCGGTGATGGAACTGGCGGCCGCGGGCTATTCTGCAGGGGCGGAAATATACTCGGCCTGGCAGGCGCGCGTTTCGCCGATGGCGCTGCGTATGACGGCAAGGTAGCGGGCGCAGGCTTCCTCCAGAACATAGCTGGCTGTGGATCGGCGGCGAGACAGTGTCATCCCGGGTGGCGATGCGGCGTTTGCAATACAGCCGGCGAATGTACCGGTATCGCCGACAGGCACGAGAATACCCCTACTGTCGCCCAGCAGTTCGGACATGCTGAGCGAACAATCCGTGGCGATGACCGGCAGGCCTGCGGCAATGGCCTCGATGACGACGGCCGGTACGCCTTCATAGTTTGACGACAGCAGCAGGCAGTCGGCGCGTGCCAGTTCGGCATCGGGGGAGGGCAGATGCCCGGTAAATGTCACGTGGGCCTGCAGTGAGAGCCTGGCCGTAAGCGACTGAAGGCTGGTTCTTTCCGGTCCGTCTCCAACGATTATCAGACTATCGCCCGGCCGGCTGCCCCGGGCAAAGGCTTTGAGCAGCAGTGCGAAGTTTTTTTGGGGAACCAGTCTGCCGACGGCAACGAACCGACGCCCTGCCCGGCGATCGCGGGATCGGGGGAGAGCGAGCAGGCGATCCAGCCGGTCTCGCGACAGCGCAGGGTCTGGCACGATGGCGATGCGATCGTTTGACACGCGCATCAGTCCGGCGATCTCCTCGCGCATCGGCGGCGCCATGCCGACGATCCGGTCGAATAGGCGGCCCTGTATTCTGAGCCACAGGCGATAGGCCACGCGATAGGGCCAGACTTTGTCCTGCCGTACGAGATCGTTGCTGATCTTGGCGACGACGGTCGGACAGTCGCACCCAAAAATCAGACGCATGGCAACGCAGACAATCGCATAAGTATTTCCAGCGCAAAAGATGGCATCGGGACGGCTGCGTCTGATATAGACCAGCAGACTCCAGATCATCCAAAGCGTTTCAAAACGTGCCGTCGATATGAGGCTGTGCAGCATTTCATAGCGAAGCTTCGGAGCCTGAGGGCGGTCGAGCCCTTCGTCGCGGCCAAGGACGATCGTCACGTCATGGCCGGCGCCCTGCCAGCATTGCGCCAGATTGAGAGCGACACGCTCGACGCCGCCGGGTTCGAAGCTGTGAATGGGGACGATGATCGATAGAGGCCTGTCCATGAGGACTAGACTCCTCCGAGGCAACAAATCCTCACCTCTGAACAGAAATTATGACAGGGGTACTGCGGTTCGGCCAAGCGCACGGAGCGCAGCTGCGGAACTACTGGCCGATTGCGCAGTCAAGGCGCAGATTTCTTGACTCTCGGCGGCATGTTCCCTATTGGGTCCGCTTTCCGATCAGCTGATTTTTTTCACGGAGTGCCCATGGCGCGCGTTACTGTCGAAGATTGCGTCGACAAGATTCCCAACCGCTTCGATCTCGTTCTGCTGGCAGCCCAGCGTGCGCGTGAGATTTCCGGCGGTGCCGAACTCACCGTCGATCGTGACCGTGACAAGAACCCGGTCGTCGCGCTGCGCGAGATCGCCGAGCAGACCGTCAGGCCCGCCGAGCTCAAGGAAGCGCTCGTCACTTCGATGCAGCGTGTTCTGCCGGACGATGATGACGAGATGGACGATATCGGCTCGCTCAGCCAGTCGGCCGAAGCCCTGCGTATCACGGCCTCGGCACCGACACGCAACACTTCGATCGGCGGCGACTACGATGGTTGACGCTTTTCGTTGACTGTCCTTTCGGGACAGGCAACGATAGCTCTCGTGGCAGCCAAGAAGCGAACATTACCGCGCATTGCCGGATTGACAGGGGGATCCTCCAGCAGGGGTGGTCCCCCTGGCGTGTTCCGTTCGAGCGCGACTATCGCGGTTTACAGCGTCAAGGGCGGTGTCGGCAAGACGACGTTCTCCGCAAACCTGGCGTGGTGCTCGGCGGCGTTGTCCGGATATCATACGCTACTGTGGGATCTGGACGCGGCGGGCGGATCGGGCTTTCTCTACGGACTGGAGCCGAAGGGCTCGCGTCTGGCCGAGGAGGTCTTCTCGCGTGAGCGTTCACCCAAGGCGCTGATCCAGCATACGGCCAGGGATGATATCGATATCCTGCCCGCCGATGAAAGTATCCGGGCGCTCGACACGCAATTGATGCAGATCGGCAAGCGCAAGCGGCTGGCCAAGCTGACGCAGGAACTCAAGGCACAATACGAACGCATCGTACTCGATTGCCCTCCAGTGATGAACGAGTTGTCGGCGCAAGTCGTTCGCGCGGCCGATCTGGTGATTGTGCCGCTGCCGCCGTCGCCGCTTTCCGCGCGGGCTTTCGATCTGGTCGTGCGGGAAATCTCGGGCAATACCAAGCGCCACCCGCCGATCCTGCCGGTGCTGTCGATGATCGACATGCGCCGCAGCCTGCACCGTGAGGCGCGAGAGGCCAATCCCAACTGGCCCGCTATTCCTTACGCCAGCGTTGTGGAACAGTGTGCAGTCCGCCAGCAGCCGGTGGGTGTTTTGGCGCCGGCCAGCCCGGCGGCGCATGCGTTTGCAAGGCTGTGGACCGCGATAGAGAAGAAGCTGGAGGAACGGCACTGAAGCGGGACGAGAGTGCTGCGGTGCATAACGAGGGTGTTCAGCCATTTGCTGCCGCGCTAGCCTGTGCGCATGCAAGGGGGAAGTATCAGCGGAATCGGCGAAGGTCTGGCAGAAATCGGGCAGGGAGCCTTGGCTGCGCGGGCGGCTGAGCCCGCGGCAGGCGCCGGCGACGCCGGGCATACGCACGAAAGCGCTTGCCTTAATTGCGACACGCCGCTGATCTTCTTCACTCTGATTATGGCGCAGACGGGCTCCCGACGATGATTGTTCCCTGGCTACTGGTTCTTGCGGCAAGCGTGAATGGAGGGACGGGTGCGGCCGAAGTCCTGCATCTGCAGGGCCGTTGCGCTTACAATGCCGTTGTTCGCTCGCAGCGTGGCGATACCGTTCTGGTTACATGCGATACGGTGGATATCGACCAGTCCAGCAACGTGGGCAGCGTCGTATATCGTCAGCGGAGCTGGGACGCGACGATGCTGCGCGTCGAGGGGAAATGGGACGGTGACCGGATGACCGTGCGCCATCTGGCTCTGCGGAATGGCACCAGCGGCGATGCCAAGGGGATGTGCAGCATATTCCGGCGAGCGGGCCGGGTGTCCGTGGTGTCGTGCCTCGCGAAGATGGGCGGGCGTTCCTTTGCGGCGAATTTCGAGATGTCGCGTATCATCAACTGAAAAGCAAAGGGGCGCAGAACCGTCAAAGCCCTGCGCCCCCTCCTGCATTCTCCCAGGGGAGAACCTGTGATTGTCTGCCCGGTTCAGGCGCCCAGCGGTGTGGCGCCTCCGCCGGAGAGCCGCTTGCCGGCCTTGGGGATCGACGATCCAGAAACCGGGCGCGGCGTTGAAGGGCCGCGCGGTTCGCTCGGGCGGTCGATATGGCCGGTTTCGAGCAATTGCTTGATCTCGTCGCCCGAAAGCGTCTCGTATTCGAGCATGGCATTGGCCAGCGTATGCAGCGCTTCCTTCTTCTCGTTGAGAATATGCGTGGCACGGGCATGCGCATTGTCGACCAGCAGGCGGATTTCCGTGTCGATCAGCTTATTGGTCTCGTCCGAGGACATCAGGCGGTGCGAGCCGCCCATGCCGAGGTAACCTTCCTGCTGCTCTTCGTACTGCAGCGGGCCCAGCTTGTCCGACATACCCCACTTGGTGACCATGTTGCGCGCCAGGCTTGTGGCGTACTGGATATCCGAAGAGGCCCCGGAGGAAACCTTGTCATGCCCGAAGACCAGCTCTTCCGCCACGCGGCCGCCCATCGAAACCGAGAGGTTCGCCAGCATCTTGTCGCGGTGGTAGGAATAGCTGTCCCGTTCCGGCAGGCGCATGACCATGCCCAGCGCACGGCCGCGCGGGATGATCGTCGCCTTGTGGATCGGATCCGAGGCGTTCTCGTTCAGCGAGACGATCGCGTGGCCGGCCTCGTGGAAGGCGGTCATCTTCTTCTCTTCCTCGGTCATGACCATGGAACGGCGCTCGGCGCCCATCATGACCTTGTCCTTGGCATCCTCGAACTCGGCCATGGCGACAAGGCGCTTGTTGCGCCGTGCGGCGAGCAGGGCTGCCTCATTCACGAGGTTCGCAAGATCCGCGCCCGAGAAGCCCGGCGTACCGCGTGCGATCACGCGGGCATTGACGTCGGGAGCAAGCGGCACCTTCTTCATGTGGACTTCAAGAATTTTCTCGCGGCCCTCGATATCGGGAACGGGCACCACGACCTGACGGTCGAAGCGGCCAGGGCGCAGCAGCGCGGGGTCGAGCACGTCGGGGCGGTTGGTCGCCGCGATGATGATGATGCCTTCGTTGGCCTCGAATCCGTCCATCTCGACCAGAAGCTGGTTCAGCGTCTGCTCGCGCTCGTCGTTCGAATTGCCCAGGCCATGGCCGCGATGACGGCCCACCGCGTCGATTTCGTCGATGAAGACGATGCAGGGCGCGTTTTTCTTGGCCTGCTCGAACATGTCGCGCACGCGGCTGGCGCCGACGCCCACGAACATCTCGACGAAGTCGGAACCGGAAATGGTGAAGAACGGCACGCCCGCTTCACCCGCGATGGCACGGGCGAGCAGCGTCTTGCCGGTGCCGGGCGAGCCGACCAGCAGCGCACCCTTCGGAATCTGGCCGCCGAGCTTGGAAAAACGCGCGGGATCGCGCAGGAACTCGACGATTTCCTCCAGCTCCTCGCGCGCTTCGTCGATACCGGCGACATCGTCGAAGGTGACGCGGCCCGATCGCTCGGTGAGCATTTTGGCCTTGGATTTGCCAAAGCCCATCGCGCCCGATCCGCCGCCTTTCTGCACTTGTCGCAAGGCGAAGAAGGCAATGCCCACGATCAGCAGAAAGGGCAGGGTCTGCGCCAGGATATAGACCAGCAGGCTACCCTGTTCGGCTTCCTTGCCCGAATACTTGACGTCATGATCCTGCAACAGCTGGGTCAGCGTCGTGTCGTTGGGCACGGGCACGGTGGCGAAGCCGTCGCCATTGGTGAACTTGCCGGTGATCCGCTCTTCGCTGATTTCCACCGATGCCACGCTGCCGGCGGCGACCCGGGCACGGAAATCGGAATAGGGAATAATCGTGCCGGTCTCGCTACGTGCACCGAACATGGAGACCACCATGAGGAGCGCGAGGAAGATCCCGCCCCAAACAAGCAGGCTCTTGATCCATGGATTGCCGCTGGGCTGGTCGTCGTTCATTATCGGAATGTGTCCTTTCGCCTGCCAATGTAGGCGCCTGTGCCTGAATCACAAGTTAGCGAAGCTATAGGAAGCTATAGAAAGGGATCGTTCCGTCCGGCCGTTGGCAAGGGGCGGCTCAGGCCGTGAACGCCCGCCTGACCGGCAGGGCGGATATAACGCGGCATATCGATGCCCTGACGACGGGAGACATCGAGGAAGATCTGCTCCATCGATCCGGCGCGATCGGTGGATAGGTCATTGCCCTCATAGTCGAACGCGATGTTGACGCCAGAGACGACCATGAACCCTTCCACCGGCTCGCCGTCTTCGCCAACTGGTAGACGCCCGCATTGCCCACTTGTGCTTTCCAGCCCGAATAGGCGACGATGGTGGTGAAAGTCTCCTCGATGATCGCGGGGGAGGGCACTTCCATGCCCGGCGCGAAATCCTGCCCGCGATCAACCGGCGTTTCGGCAAAGCTCGTGCCAGGGCTGGCGCGGCGATGCCTGGCCGGAACGGGCGGTTTGCCCGAGGGCGTGAACCCGCCGGTTTCGCCTATGCTTTTGTTCTTGAGCGTTGGGGGACAGGACCACAGCGCCCCGGTTTTCTCTACGAACCGTGCGGTCTCGCAGGCACTTTACGAAGGCGGGCAGTGGTATCAATCGACCATGGCGGCCACGATGTGGCGCAAGTCCCGCGGCGTCAGTTTGCTTGCTGGAAGCATGCCTTTCAGCGCCTCTGCCCGGGAAATGGGGCCTTGCATCGTGCAGGGCCGTGGTTCTGTTCTTGGGCGCATAAGCGGCGCCGGTATTGTCTGTATTCATGTAACTCCATGAGGTGCGGCCTGTGGCCGCATTCCTTCTATCGTTTGAACTGGCCGCGCCTGCGGGGAGGGCCGCCTGCCTGACCGGGGGTGCGTTCGCGAAAGACGATGCGCCCCTTGCTGAGATCGTAAGGCGTCATTTCGACGTGAACGCGATCGCCCACGACGGAGCGGATGCGGAATTTACGCATCTTTCCAGCGGTATAGGCGATGATCTTGTGCTCATTATCGAGCACCACCGCAAAGCGTCCATCGGGAAGAATTTCCTCGATGAAGCCTTCCATGGTCAGCAGTTCTTCTTTGGCCAATTTCGTTCTTTCAAAAATGAACAGGCTCACGCCAGCCAGCATTGAGCAGCGGCTGGCAATGAAAGCCATGCAGCAAGAAAAGGGAGGATAGGCTGCAAAGTGCAGCAAAAAAATCCCGTCGCAGGCGACGCAGCCGTTGCTGTGTAGTGATTATTGCGGAAATTGCAAATTGGAGCTTCAGCGCTCCGTCTCGGCGGGGCGTGAATTTCCGCCTCAATCGCTTTCGAAGGCGGCGCGCATGTCGTCCGGCGCAAGGTCGGAGAACTTCGTGATCCGTGCCTCGAACTTCAGCCGCACGCGCCCGGTCGAACCGTGGCGCTGCTTGGCGACGATCAGTTCGGCAAGGCCGGTGACCTGCTCCATCTTCTGGCGCCAGGCTTCCCACTTGTCGATCACGTCCTGCGGATCGCCTTCGGCCGGATACTTGGGCTCGGTGGCGTTGACGTAGTAGTCCTCGCGGAACACGAACCAGACCATGTCGGCGTCCTGCTCGATCGAGCCCGATTCGCGCAGGTCCGAGAGCATCGGCTTCTTGTCTTCGCGCTGTTCGACGGCTCGGCTGAGCTGCGAGAGCGCGATCACCGGCACTTCGAGTTCCTTGGCCAGCGTCTTCAACCCGCGCGAGATCTCCGAGATCTCGTTCACGCGGTTGTCGTTCGCGCGGCCCGAGCCCGACAGCAGCTGAAGGTAGTCGATGACGATCAGGCCGATGTTGTGACGGCGCTTGAGGCGGCGCGCGCGGGTGCGCAGCGCGGCGATCGAGAGGCCCGGCGTATCATCGATGTAGAGCGGCAGTTCGGCCAGGCGCTGGCTTGCAAACGACAGCTGCTGGAAATCCTCGCGGCTGATCTTGCCCATGCGCAGGGCTTCGGAACTGATGCCCGACTGTTCGGCCAGGATACGTGTGGCGAGTTGGTCGGCGCTCATTTCAAGGCTGAAGAACGCCACCGGCGCGCCTACCGACTTGGCGTGCTCGATCCCGTCGCGCACGGTGTCATCGATGTAGCGCTGCGCGGTGTTGAAAGCGATGTTGGTGACCAGCGAGGTCTTGCCCATGCCGGGACGTCCGGCCAGGATGATAAGGTCGGAATCGTGCAGGCCGCCGATCTTCTGGTTGACCGAAGTGAGGCCGGTGGTCTTGCCCGAGACGTTGCCGCCCGAATTGAACGCTTTCTCGATGTTGAAGATCGCGGTGCGGGTCGCGGCGGAGAAGCTCTTGGCCTCGTTTGCGGTGGCTGCACCTTCGGCGACGTTGTAGAGCGCGGCTTCGGCCTGTTCGATCTGCTCCATCGGCTCGACCGATTCGGACGTGTCCATCGCCCCTTCGACGAGGCTGCGCCCGACCGAGATCAGCTCGCGCAGCAGGGCAAGGTCGTAGATCTGCTCGGCCAGTTCGCGCGGGGCGAGCAGGCCCTGTCCGTCGGCAGTGAGGCGGGCGAGGTAGGACACGCCGCCCAGTGCCTTCAGCGCTTCGTCCGACTCGAAATAGGGACGCAGGGTGACAGGTGTGACCACCGCCTTGCGGTCGAGCAGGCCCAGGATGCGTTCGTAGATTCGCGCGTGGACCGGCTCGAAGAAATGCTGGGGGCCAAGCTGGGTCTGCAGTTCTTCGATCACGCGGTTGTCGATCAGCACCGCGCCCAGGAATGCGGCTTCCGCTTCCACGTTCGACGGCAGGGCCCGCGCTTCGGTTTCGGCGGGTTTGATGAGAGCTTGTTCGAGGGCCATAAGCGGCGCACCATGATCGTCCGGCGCGGGGCTCGCAAGCGCGGTGTGTCCCGTTTTTAATCCACAGGGTGTGGAGGACATTCGCCGGGCTTGCCCGCCCACGCTGCAAGCGCGTAAAGGCAGTGCGCATCATGGCGGACCCGCGCATCATTCATATCGAACTCGACGAGGCGACCATCCTGTGGCGCAACGCCGATATCGAACAGGAACGGCGCATTGCCATCTTCGACCTGATCGAGGATAACCTGTTCAAACCGTTGCGTTCCTATGCCGCCGGGCATCAGGGGCCGTACCGGCTCAAGCTTTCGGTGCGGGACGGCAGGCTGTCTCTGGAAATCGATAACGAGGCGGGCGAACCGCTGGAAACGCTGCTGCTGGGGCTAGCGCGGTTCCGCCGGTTTATCCGCGAATATTTCGCGATCTGCGACAGCTACTACCAGGCGATTCGCAAATCGACGCCGCAGGAGATCGAGACCATCGACATGGCCCGGCGCGGGGTTCACAACGAAGCGGCGGAGCTTTTGCTGGAGCGGCTGGAAGGCAAGGTCGAGACTGACTTTCCCACGGCCCGGCGTCTGTTCACGCTGATCTGCGTCCTGCATATCCGGGGCTGAGGAGGGGGTTTTGGCAGCGCGGGGTGGGAAACAGCGCCAGCGTGCGCGGCTTAGCGGCATGGCGAAGTTGCGCATTCTGGGCGTGGTCATGCTGATTGCGCTGATCGCCGGGGCATGGACCTGGTGGCAGATGCACCACTGGCTTCCCGACAGGGCCAGTTTCCCCATGCAGGGCGTGGAGATCGGCGCGGACGACGGCGATGTGAACTGGGAATCGCTGAAAGCCATTGGCGCCAATTTCGCCTATATCGATGCGAGCGCCAGTGCCTTTGCCCGCGATCCGCGCTTTGTCGCCAATTTCGATGCGGCGCGCGCGGCGAAGATGCAGGTGGGGGCGGTCCATCTTTACGATCCGTGCCAGCCCGCCGAAAAGCAGGCGGCGAATTTCGTGACGACCGTGCCGCGCGATCCGGCCTTGTTGCCTCCGGCGGTCGAGCTGGACATGCTGGCCGACAATTGCCCGGTGCGTGTCAGCGATGCGAAAGTCGAAAGCGAGCTGATGACGTTCCTCAATCAGGTGGAAACGCACGCGGGCAAGCCGGTGATCCTGAAAGTTACGCCCCGGTTCGAGGCGCGCTATGGCATTGCCCACAAGCTGGACCGCAACCTGTGGCTGGTGCGGGACCGGCTGATGCCTGATTATGCCGGGCGGCCCTGGACCTTGTGGACGGCCAACACCAGCCTTGCGAACGAAGTTGCGAAGGACGGCCTGCGCTGGGTAGTGGTGCAGCCATGACCGAGAGCAAACGAGACGCCCTGATCGCCGCCGCGCGCGAAGCGGCCGCGGGGGCCTATGCCCCTTATTCGAACTTTCACGTCGGCGCGGCGCTGCTGCTGGCCGACGGTTCGGTAGTGACGGGCGCCAATGTCGAGAATGCCAGCTACGGCCTTGCGCTCTGCGCCGAGACGGTGGCGGTGGGCAAGATCCTCTCGACCGTGGAGCAGGGCACGCTGGAGGCTGTGGCGGTGACGGGCGGCGCGCCCGGCGCGCCGGGCGAGGGGCCCACGGTCACGCCGTGCGGGCGCTGCCGTCAGATGCTCAATGAAATCGCGCAACTGGGCGGCACCGATCCGGTGATCTGGTGCGACGGGGCCGATGGCGTGCTGGAGCTGCGCCTGTCGGAACTGCTGCCGCACGCCTTCGGGCCCGCCAATCTCGCCTGAGCCTTAACGCTCGCGTTCGATCAGCCATTCCAGCAGGGCGCCCATGCAGTCCTGCCCCAGTTGCTTCGAGCGTTCGGGGCTCCAGCCCTGACGGCGGTCGGCCGCCGGGTTATGATCCTTGAACGGCATTTCCAGCGTCATCGAGACGCAGCCGAAGCGCTCCGCCAGCAGGTTGGTGGACATCGACAGGTTGCCCGTGCCCGGCCGGGCGACCGGATAGCCAAGCCGCGTCTGGAAATCCGGCGTGCGGCGTTCCAGCAGTTCGGCATAGCGGTTGTACCCGGCAAGCTGCTCGTCCTTGAGTGAGGGAATGCCTTCGAACCCGGCGAGGAACACGGCGGGTATCGCTTCGTCGCCATGGACGTCCATGGCGAAATCGATGCCGGTGGCGTCCATGGCATTGCGGATCGCCAGCACTTCGGGGGACTTTTCGGGCGTGGGGTTATCCCACTCGCGGTTGAGGTTCACGCCGGCGGCATTGGTACGCAAGTGGCCGCGCCGGGAACCGTCCGGATTGGCATTGGGCACCACATGCAGGCGGCAGCGGCGGCGCAGTTCGCGCCCCACCGAACTCGCCGGATCGGTGAGCAGTTCCAGCGCGCCTTCCATCCACCATTCGGCCATCGATTCGCCCGGATGCTGGCGGGCATAGAGCCAGACCTCAGCCGGCCCCGCACCCATTTCGAGGCAATCGACCGGCTGGCCGTCCAGCGTCATGCCAAGGCAGCGGTACTCCACGCGCCCGGCCATGCGCGAGACGAGATCGTGATGCCGCTCCATCGAATAGGGCGTGAAATAGGCGAACCAGGCGATATTGCCGGAGGGCTTGTAGCGGATGGTGAGGGCGCCGCCGTCGCGGCTTTCGTCCCAATGGCTCTCGGCGCGGCCCCAGAACTGGCGGTCCTCGGAAACACAGGCGTTGTAGCCGGACCAGCCCAGCGGATACGCGGAGCGGTTGAGCCCCGTGATCACCAGCGTGAGTTCGCGCTCCTTCGCGCTGCTGACGCGAAAGTGGAACCACTGGAAAAAATCGGAATCATGGTCCCGCCGGATGGCGAGGCGGGCGGTGGTGCCGTCTATGGAGAGAACTTCGATGTTGCCGGAATCGAAAGCGGCGCTGATCTGGATGTCGTTCATTTCACCAGAATAGTTTCGCCGGACTCACCCGGAAACCCCTTGAACAGCGCTTCGGCCATTTTTGCGGAACCCAGAGAGGTTTGCGCCATCGGCGAACGGGCGCGCACGGTGAAGGCAGCGCGGCCTTCCCACAAATGCCTTCCGCTGGCGCGGTCCTGAATGGTGACGGCGAGCTTTGTCATAACCTGTTCGGGCGGCGGGCCGGACAAGTCTATGCCGACCCCGACGCCCACGCCGGACCCATAACTGCCGGTGCTGCCGCCCACACCCACCGAGACGGGGTTTGCATTGCGCTGCGGCTGGTAGCGCTGGCGCTCCAGGCTGAGCAGGGCGACCTGACCGCTCCCGCTCCCGCTCCCGCTCCCGCTCCCGCTCCCGCTTTCGCTTTCGCCGGGCAGGGGCAGGGTATAGCCAAGCCGCGCCAGTTCGCGGCTCACGGCCCCGGCATAGGCGCGGAATTCCATATCGTGGAACTGGCCAGGCGCAGGCTCCACGCGGATCGTGCCATGCCCCAGCGGCGCGATATCGGCGGCGTGAAAGCGGGTGACTTCAACCGGTCCCACCGGCGCGACGCAGCCGGAGAGGGCGACGCTGGCGGCGAGAGCGAGCGCGCCGTTGAAATGGGCGCCGGTAAAATGGGAAAAGCGGAGTAATTTCATGGTATCCTCCAGCCTTCTGGCGCCGGTTTTCCATGCCGGTGTGCCGCGCCCGGGGCGGGGATGCAAGCGGCGTTCACCGGGGCGGCTCGGTTCCCGGGAACTTGTCGAACAGAGCGTGCGCCAGTTTGGTGGCTATCTTCGCGTCGTTCCAGTCGCTGTCGCCCTCGTACGTCGCGATAGTGGCATAGCCTTCCCAGAGCACTTCGCCGCTGGCCTTGTCCGCGATGCGGACATCGAGCCGGGTCGAGATGAGCGCGGGAAGCGGTTTCGACAGATCGACGTTGAGGGCCAGGCCATAGCCGGAGTACCCGTGCGAGCCGACCGCGACGGTGGCGCTGCCGCTGACCGGATCGCGCTTGCCTTCGGGCGGAACCAGCACTTGCCGGTTGAGCCGCAGCGTTGCCACTTGCGCGTTTTCCGTGCCGGAATGGCGTGTGTCGTACCCGGCGCCGATCAGGGCATCGACGATCGCGGCTTCATAGGCCGCGCGTTCGTTCTGCCCGGACCATGGGGTATCGCCCGACTTGGATTCGACGGTGATGGAGTCATGGCCCAGTTCCGCCGCAGCGGGAGTGGCTGCCGCGAATCGGCTGGCCTGAACGTGCCCTTCACGCGGATCGCGGCTGCGGTGGCGGGATATCCGCGAATCCGTGGGCCGGTCCCAGCGCGAAGAGCCCCATCCCGGAGACCGCCAGCCCGGTCCCCACGGCGAAGGCTGGGCCAGGGCCGGGAAAGGGGCAAGCAGCATGGCGGCTATGCCTGCAGCGAAGGTGGCGCCCGTAAGTTTTGACATGTGTTTTATCTTTTCCCGAATTCTGTAAGGTCGCGCCCTGCAAAATGGTTATGCGGATTGCCGCTTGCCAGCAGATGAATGGCGGAACAATGGGTGGGCAGCGGCGTCTTGCGCTTGACTTTGCGGGCTGCTCCCACTAACGGCGCCACTTCGAATTTCCGGCGGTCGGGACCTCCCCAGACAACCGCCCAGACAGACGAGACACACGATGAAGATTCGCAACAGCCTCAAGTCGCTCAAGGGTCGTCACCGGGATAACCGCGTGATCCGCCGCCGCGGCCGTACTTACGTCATCAACAAGACCAATCGCCGCTTCAAAGCCCGCCAGGGTTGATTCGTTTCGCCCATCCCCGCCACACGGCAGGGATCACAGGCGGACGGGCTATTGTGTTGACGATATGAGGCCCCCGCCATTCGCGGGGGTCTTGTCATGTCTGCCATAGATGCGGTTGTTTTCGATGTGGGCCGGGTACTTGTCCAGTGGGACATGCGCTTGCTGTTCGCCAAGCTGATCAACGATCCGGACCGGCTCGATTGGTTCTGCAGCACCGTCGTCACCGAGGAATGGCATGCCCAGCACGATGCCGGGCGCGATCTCGCGGAGATGGTGGCCGAGCGCAAGGCGCAGTTCCCCGGCAACGACGATCTGATCGAGGCTTACGCCACGCGCTTTCCCGAAACGATTCCCGGCAATGTGCCCGGCAGCCACGAGATCGTGCGCGAACTGGCCGCACGGCAGGTTCCGCTGTTCGCCATCACCAATTTTGCCACGCCCTTCTGGCGCGAGTATCGCGCGACGGAGCCGCTGTTCGATCTGTTCGGCGATATCGTCGTCTCCGGTGACGAGAAGCTGGCCAAGCCCGATCCCCGGATCTTCGAACTGGCCGCCAGGCGCTTTGGCCACAAGCCGGGCGTGATGCTGTTCATCGACGATAATCCCGCCAACATCGCCGCCGCGCAAGCGCTGGGATGGCAGGTGCACCACTTCCACGATGCGCAAGCCCTGCGCGCCGATCTCGCAAGTCGCCAACTGCTCGGCTGACTCTACCGGGAGGCCAGGCAGGGCTGGCGGCGCGGATTGAGCCGGCCCGGTCCCCGGTTTTTGTGCGCCGAAAATTTCTTTCGCAGTTGCAGCGTAAACGCTTGGCAAGTCCCTTTCCATGTTGCATCACATGGACAAACGGGAGTCACAATGACGGCTGCGGGCACGACGAATTTCGACGAAATGCTCAACGGGGACGGAACTGTTCGTCCTGCCTATTCCGATTTTTGCGAATGGTACGGTTCTCAGGACACGTCCTGGCTGAAACGGCAGGACGCGGAAGCCGAGCGTTTCTTTCGCCGCATCGGAATTACTTTCAATGTCTACGGGGATGACGCGGCCGAAGAGCGGCTGATCCCGTTCGACATGATCCCCCGCATCATCACCGCGCGCGAATGGCGCAAGCTGACGCGGGGCATCGAACAGCGGGTGCGGGCGCTCAACGCTTTCCTGCAGGATCTCTATCACCGTCAGGAAATCATCCGCTCCGGCCGCCTGCCGGTTCAGGCGCTGCGCGACAACGATGCCTTTCTTTCGCAGATGATCGGCTTCACGCCGCCGGGCGGGGTCTATACCCACATCGTCGGCATCGATCTGGTGCGGACTGGCCCCGACGAATTCATGGTGCTGGAAGACAACGCCCGCACGCCCTCCGGCGTCTCGTACATGCTGGAGAACCGCGAGACGATGATGGCGATGTTCCCGGAACTGTTCACCAAGATTCCGGTGCGCCCCGTCTCGGACTATCCGCGCCGTCTGGCCCGCTCGCTGCGCGCCTGTGCGCCGCCCGCCTACCGGGGCGGCAAGCGGCCGGTCGTGGCGGTGCTGACGCCGGGCATCTACAATTCGGCCTATTTCGAACATGCCTATCTGGCGGACCAGATGGGCGCCGAACTGGTCGAGGGCAGCGATCTCAGGGTGATGGACGGGCGCGTCGCCATGCGCACCACCACCGGATACAAGGCGATCGACGTGATTTACCGCCGCGTCGATGACGATTACCTCGATCCGCTGACGTTCAATCCCACTTCGGTGCTGGGCGTTGCCGGGATCATGGATGTCTACCGGGCGGGCGGCGTCACCATCGCCAATGCGCCGGGCACCGGCATTGCCGATGACAAGGCGATCTACAGTTACATGCCCGAGATCGTGGAGTTCTACACCGGCGAAAAGCCGATCCTGAACAATGTGCCGACCTGGCGCTGCTCGGAGCCGGATTCGCTGGCCTATGTGCTCGACAATCTGGCCGATGTGGTGGTCAAGGAAGTGCATGGTTCGGGCGGTTACGGGATGCTGATCGGGCCGACGTCCTCGAAAAGGGAACTGGCCGCGTTCGAGGGCAAGCTGCGCGCGAAGCCCGAAAACTACATCGCCCAGCCCACGCTTTCGCTTTCGACGGTGCCGATCTTCACCAACGCGGGGTTGGCGCCCCGGCACGTCGATCTGCGGCCCTTCGTGCTGGTTTCGCCCGATGGCATCGATATCACGCCGGGCGGGCTTACCCGCGTGGCGCTCAAGAAAGGGTCTCTGGTGGTCAATTCCTCGCAAGGCGGCGGCACCAAGGATACCTGGGTACTGGACGAGTAATGCTGGGAAGAGCTGCCAACGGCGTCTACTGGATGCACCGCTATCTTGAGCGGGCAGAGAACACGGCGCGCCTGATCGACGTGGGGTTCCATCTCGCTCTCACGCGCGGGGACAAGCAATCCGCCGATGAGGAATGGAAATCGGTCCTGACTACCACCGGGCAGCTGGATGCTTACTGCCGGACGCATGAGGACTTCAGCGGGCCGCAGGTTTTCAACTTCCTGCTGCGCGACAAGGACAATCCCGGCTCCGTGCTGCAGATGGTGGAAAACGCGCGTACCAATGCCCGTGTGGTGCGCACCAGCATCACCAATTCGGTGTGGGAAGCCACCAACGAAGGCTGGATGACGCTGCGTGATCTGCTGTCCCGCCCGGCGCGGGAAAGCAATCTGGGCGAAGTGCTCTCCACTGTCCGACGCCAGTCGATGCTGGTGCGCGGTGCGCTGGAAGGCACGATGCTGCGCAACGAGGTGTTCAACTTCGCGCGGATCGGCACTTTCATCGAACGGGCGGACAGCACCGCGCGCATCCTCGACGTGAAGTACTATGTGCTGCTGCCGTCGGTAGCCTGGGTGGGATCGCGGCTCGACAACGTGCAGTGGGAAACGCTGCTGCGCTCCGTCGCGGGCAACCGGGCCTTCACCTGGCTCAACCCCGGATCGATGGACCCCAAGGAAATCGCGCGGTTCCTGATCCTGGACGGCCAGTTCCCGCGCAGCCTGGTCTTCTGCTATGAGAAGATCCGCAGCAACATGGCGGGGCTTGCCAAGGAATACGGGCACGAGGTGTCCGCACACGAGTTGCTGCGCGATGCCGGGGCCCGGCTGCACCAGACCTCGATCGACGAGATCTTCGAGGGCGGGCTGCACGAGTTCCTGCAGGGCTTCATCGGCAAGACCGTCGAGATCGGCAATACGATTGCCAGCGATTACCGCTTTATCGAATAGGACCGGTGCCTGTGCTCCTGACCGTGACCCACACCACGCGCTACAGCTTTTCGGACAAGGTCTCCCACGGCCTGCAGCGCCTGCGGCTCAAGCCAAAGACGACGCACGGGCAGGAGGTGCTCGAATGGCATATGGACCTTACGGGCGCGAAGCCGGAGGCCGAGTACGACGACCAGCATTATAACCATACCGATCTCGTTTCGATCGAACCGGGCGTGCCTGAAGTCGTTGTGACGTGCCACGGCCTCGTGCGCACAATCGACAACAATGGCGTGACCGGGGCCCATAGCGGGCACATGCCCTTGTGGTGCTTCCTGCGCCCGACACCGCTGACCCGCGCGGGCAACCGGGTGCGCCAGCTTGTCGCTTCCGTAGAGGCGGATCGCACCGATACGCTTGGATTTCTTCATGCTCTGTCGCATGCCATCGGCGAACAGGTCGAATACGTTCCGGGCACGACCGATGCCGCGACCACGGCCGAGCAGGCGCTGACGGCAGGACAGGGCGTGTGTCAGGACCATGCGCACATCTTCATCAGCGCCGGGCGGCTGCTGGACATTCCGATGCGCTATGTCGGCGGCTATCTGAAGATGGACGGCACGGAGGAACAGGAAGCCGGGCATGGCTGGGCGGAGGCCCATGTTTCTGGGCTCGGCTGGGTCGGGTTCGATATTTCCAATGAGATCTGCCCTGATGAGCGGTATATTCGCGTAGCCACGGGGTGTGACTATGGCGAGGCGGCTCCGGTTACAGGTATTGCGATGGGAGCCGGGGATACCAGCCTCGATGTCCACTTGTCGGTCGCCGAGAAGGTGCTAGGCACGCAGCAGCAGCTTTCTGCCGGTGGCGGTCAGCAACAGAGTCAGGGCGGCTGACGGACCACCGGGGGCGCAGCCTGCAGGTTACGCCCGGTTTCGGTTTTGCAGGGGCAAAGTTTTGCAATGACGTATTGCGTGGGCATGATGCTGGACCGGGGGCTCGTTCTGATGAGCGACACGCGCACCAATTCCGGCGTCGATAACATTTCCACCTTCCGCAAGATGTACCACTGGGAAGTCCCGGGCGAACGTATCATCGCGGTGATGACGGCAGGCAATCTGGCCACTACCCAGGCCGTGATCAGCCAGCTTGAGGAACGCAACAAGGCGCCCTCGGAGCGGCACAATTCGTTGCTGGATGCGGAGACGATGTTCCAGGTCGCCACTATCGTGGGCAATCTGCTGCAGGACACCATCGCTTCGCGCGCCGCCGACAATGGCCAGCATGCCGCCGCCGGCACGTTCAGCGCGACCGTGATCGTCGCCGGACAGATCAAGGGCATGGAACCGCGCCTGTTCATGATCTACCCCGAAGGCAATTTCATCGAGGCGAGTTTCGATACGCCTTTCTTCCAGATCGGCGAGACCAAGTACGGCCGCCCGATCCTGATCCGCGGCTACGATCCTGCAATGACGTTCGAGGCGGCGGTGAAGCTGATGACCGTCTCGTTCGATTCGACGCTCAAGGCGAATCTCTCGGTCGGCCTCCCGCTCGATCTGCTGGTGATCGAGCGTGATCATTTCGCGCCCCATCACGAACGCCGCATCGATGCGGCCGATCCCTATTTCCAGGCAGTCTCGACCGGATGGGGCGAAGCGCTGAAGCAGGCGCTGGATGCCTTGCCGGATTACCGGATGGATCCGGATCCGCAGAACGCGGCGGAATAGGGCGAAGCGCCGGCAGGCAGGCGGCTTTCCGGGTTTTTTCCTGCGCCGGAGGCTTGACGAACCGCGTCGCTTAATCTGTCATGGAACAAGGCTAACATGACCGGTGTACACCCCGCCTTTGGTCGCGGACGGGGCGTAAAGGGGCGCGTAATGTTGGAAGGGTTTTTCAAAAGCTTGAATGGCTTTGGGCGAAGGCCGGTGCCGGACGAATCGGCTTCGGAAGGTATGGCGATCCTGTTGCACGGGCGGGAAACATACGCGCTGGAACTTGTAGGGACGTCCCGCCGGCAGGCCGAGATACGCACAGTCATGGGAACAAGGGGGCTCACCGGACGTCGCCATACATGCATAGCCGTGCTCTCGCGTGACGAGGGCGCCGCGCCCGGCCGGATGAATGTCAGTGTTTATGTGGACGGGGTGCTGGTCGGTCATTTCCCGCGCTATCTTTCAAGCTTCTATTGCGAATGGCTGGATTCGTGGAATCTGGGGCGGGCGAGGGTGCATTGCCGGGCCATCATTCAAAGCGAATGGTTCAGTGCCGATCCGGCGACGGGGGAGTGCCGCGTGAAGCTGGACCTCGAAATCCCTTTCAAGATGACGAGGATCATGAACTGATCCGTCTCCGGATCGGCTTAGGGGATCGGCTGATAGGGCTTCTACCGGCAGAAATCGCCGCCGTCCGCTTCGACGTGGAAGTGGTTGGCGTGCGCCGCGTTGTAGTCCGGCCCCAACGTCATGCCGAAGCGTTTGCAGGCGCTGGCGTGGACGACGCGCAGGAAGTGCCTCTCGGCCGGACTACCGCCGTTCCAGTCATCGAGAACCGATATCCGGCGCCCGTCTGCCAGTACGAAGGCGGAAACATCGATTGCGTTTGCCGTGGCATGGCCCGAACGCCGGTTTGTTCCTGCCACATTGCGGCAGCTATAGCTTCCGAAGGTTTCGATCCGGGCTAGCCGGCTGCCGAGGATCTGTTCGGCGGCGCGATCAACGCCATACCGGGCCCAGGCGGCGAAAGTGGTCGCTACGTTGCAGGTTACCGGACCGAGATTGGTGAGGCCAAAGGAATCGTCATCGCCTTGCAGTCTGGAAAGGCGTACGGTTTCGACGTTGGAGCACCCCGCGCCGAAATACTGGTCCGGCAGGGGCGTGAAAGCCGCGTGCTGTGCGCCTAGCTCGGACAGGCATTGGCGGTATTCAGGCTCGGGGTTGAAGAACGTCGTCGAACGGTGCACGACTTGCTTACGGGG
>JARROF010000026.1:0-26938 GCA_037384205.1 Novosphingobium sp.
GTTCAACTGCCAGATAGTGCGCGTCCTCAACGCGCTCGAATTCCGCGACGACGTTTCGGTTCTGATTCTCACCGGTGAAGGCACGGCCCAATTGGCCAGCATGGGCCTTGAGGAATAAAATGGAAAAGGGTCTGTCGGCCACCCCGCGCTGCCCAGCGTGAAGCATACGGCTGGTGGAAACGCCTGGCGCTGGAAGCCACGCGCCGGTTCATCGACGAGAAGACCTTCCAGCCCGGCCTTGGAGCTTAAAGGATCGACGTTCCCTCGCCGAACGGGCCGGAGACCACCCCTTGCCCTACCCCTGCCGCTGTCTATAGCAAAAAAAGACGAGCCTCGTATTTTCACGCGCGGCCTTCCGTTTCAACCAGATCATGAGGATATCGATTGGACCCCGCTTCCGCCGACGAGAGCCTGCTTCACCTGCCCGGATTTGCCTTGCGCCGGGCAGCGAACGTCATGATGGGCAAACTCACCGCCCAGCTTTCCGAGATGAATCTGCGCCTGTCCGATGCCTCGGTCATGCTGCTGGTCAGCGACCGGAACGACATGACATCCGCCGACATCGGCAAGGAACTCGATATCCAGCGAGCCAACATGGTTCCCGTGCTCGCCAGGCTGGAAGAGGCCGGTCTGATCCAGCGCGAGCCGATAGACCGCAAATCCCAGGCGATCATGCTCACACCCGCAGGAGTCAGAAAACTTGCGCAAGTTCGAGACGTGACCGACCGCTTCGAAAACGAGCTGCTGAACCGCATACCCGCCAAGCATCGCCCGCACTTCCTGCCCGCCCTGCTCTCGCTCATTCAGTGACACACCGCGCATAGGCACACGCGCCTTGCGTCAGACCAGCTTGAGCACTCTTGCCGCGTTGTCCTTGAGAAGGCCTGGCAGTATCTCCTCCCTGAAGCCGGCCTCGCGCGCGGCCGCCAGCCATTTGTCGGGATGGATGAGCGGAAAATCGCTTCCAAACAGAACCTTGCTGCGCAGCTGCGTATTCGCATAGCGAATGATCTGCGGCGGAAAGTACCTGGGGCTCCAGCCGGACAGGTCGATAAAGACATTGTCCTTGTGAAGAGCCATGGACAGGCTTTCATCGGTCCACGGCCAGCTTGGATGGGCCAGAATAATCGTCATGTCCGGGAAATCGACAGCCACATCGTCGACCAGCATGGGTTGTCCGTATTTCAGACGCAGCCCGCCCCCGCCCCGCATGCCAGTGCCGATACCCGAATGGCCGGTATGGAAGATCGCCGGGAGCCGGTGCTCCGCAATCACTTCGTAGATCGGCCAGGCAACGCGATCTCCGGGATCGGTTCCCTGAATGATGTGATGAAACTTGAATCCGCGCACGCCGTAGTTCTCAATCAGATCGCGTGCTTCCCTCGCCCCCATCCGCCCCTTGTGCGGATCGATCGAGGCGAAGGGAATGCAGATATCGGCATTGCGGGCCGCAAACTCGGCGATTTCGTAGTTCGAGATACGCCGCGCCCCGACGTTGCTCTCACAATCGACTGTGAACAGGCAGAACGCGATCCCCAGTTCGCGATAGATCTCGGCGATTTCCGGCATCGTCGGCCGCTTGCGCGGCGCATTGAAATAGGCCGAGGCCGCATCCATGAACTGGCCCATGACCGGGTCTTCCGGGTCATGACAAGACACTTCGGCATGGACGTGAACGTCTATGGCCCGGATTTTCGCTAGATCGATCACCATCAGAACTTTCCGGTTTCCCAAATTCGGACCGATCGCAGACCGCCCCGGTCTTTAGAGAGGCTTACGCTCGCTTCTCCAGCTCCCTGGAAGATTTGCCTCCCAATGCGAAAGCTATGGTAGACAGCAATCTGGCAATGCCGCAAGCCTCGATTCAGAGGATACCCTTCCCTCACCATCCGGTAACGCCCGCCGCATCAGCCTTGTGAGGGTTTACCGATCATGACCGCTACGCGCGCGGCGATAGCCAGCGATGAGGTCAGCCCCGGCGATTCAATCCCAAACAAATTGACAAGCCCGGCAAGGCCATGCGCCTCCTCTCCCTGCAGCACGAAATCCGCCGTAGCCATGCCGGGACCGGCCAGCTTGGGGCGAACTCCGGCATAGGCCGGCTGCAACCGATCCTCTTCTGCATTGGGCCAGATCCGGCGCGCTGCAGCCAGAAATTCGGGTTTCAGCGCCGGATCCACCGTATAGTCGATCGTATCGACCCAATGGATGTCCGGTCCAAAACGGGCCTGCCCGCCCAGATCGAGCGTGAAATGGGTACCGAGGCTCGCCGGTCCCGGCACCGGGTAGATCAGCCGTGTGAACGGCACTCGTCCGGCGTATGAAAAATAGCAGCCCTTGGCAAGAAACAGCGGCGGCACCAGTTCCGGGTCGAGCGCTTCGATCGTTCTGGCGAGAGCCTGCGCACCGAGTCCTGCGGAATTGACGAGGATCGGCGCCGCCAGCCGCGTTTTACCGACCTGCACGGCCCAGCCATCTCCCGCCTTCTCTATCGCATCGACCGGCGCATCGCACACCAGCATGGCCCCATGCGCTTCGGCCTCGCCCAGCAGAGCCAGCATCAGGCCGTGCTGGTCGACAATGCCGCTCGAAGGCGAATGAACGGCGCCCGCACATGTCAGCGCTGGCTCGATGGTACGGACCTCAGCCGGAGCCAACCGTACGAGATCGTCCACTCCGGCCTGCGCGCCGTGCGCCATCACCGCGTCGAGCGCCCGGAACTCTTCCTCGCTCGCGGCAACGATCAGCTTGCCGCAGCGCCGATGAGCCACACCGCGCTTGGCGCAAAAATCATAGAGAAGGTGGCGCCCTTCGACGCAAAGCTGCGCCTTCAGCGATCCTTCGGGATAGTAGAGGCCTGCATGGATCACCCCGCTGTTACGGGCGGACGTGACTGTCCCGAACTGCCGCTCGCGCTCCAGGAGCATCACGTCGTGACCGGCCAGCGCCAATGCCCGCGCGACCGCCAGGCCCACTACGCCAGCCCCCACAACGATCGCGCCGACTTCCTCCATCTCCCACCCTTAGCGCATGGTCCGGACTATTGAAGGACATTTAGCGCGCAGCGATGCGGGACGGAAAGAAAGGCGCAGCAGCCCCACAGCCCCTGAAGGACCGCTGCGATGCTTCACACTATGCCTGGCTGTCGGGGGCCTCGCTGCCCTCCGGATACTCGCCCGGCTCCTCGTCTGCACTTTCGTCGGTGCTTTCGGATGGCCCGGTTTCGCTGAGGCGGCCAAGGATTTCCTGTCCGCTCGTCACCCCCGCCAGTTCGCCGTCCTTGGTCAGCAGCACCGGATTGTCCGTCTGTGCAGCGATCCGCATCAAGGTACGCACCGGCGTGTTGGCCGGGACCTGCGCCACGCCTTCGGGATAATCGTCCTGCACTCCGGGCTCGTCGATTTCGTTCACCGGAACCCAACCCTCGTCGATGGAGACGCGATCCCCCTTGAGCCGGTATCGGCCTGCCTCATCGAGAAGCAACGCTCCGTTTTCTTCCGACAAATCGTCTACGGACTGCATGAACGTGTCGCCCGTCATCACATGCAGCGGATTCATATGCTCGAGGAAACTGGTGACATAGGGCGTTGCCGGGTTGGCAAGGATCTCCTGCGGCGTCCCGCTTTGAACAATGCGGCCGCCTTCCAGCAGCGTGATCTGATCCCCCAGCTTGAACGCCTCGTCGAGATCATGACTGACGAAAATGATCGTCTTGTGCACCGCGCGCTGCAATTCAAGCAGATCGTCCTGCAGCTTGGCACGAATGAGAGGGTCCAGCGCAGAAAACGGCTCGTCCATCAGCAGGATATCGGCGTCCGTGGCAAAGGCCCGGGCCAGACCGACACGCTGCTGCATGCCGCCCGAAAGCTCGCTCGCGTAGCTGTCCGCCCAATCGCCCAGGCCGACAAGCGCCAGTTGCTCGTCCACCTTGCGCGCGATGTCCGCCTTGCTCTCGCCGCGCAGTTCAAGGCCGAACGCCACATTTTCGCGCACTGTCCGCCAGGGCAGAAGCGCGAACTGCTGGAAGACCATGGCCACCCGGTGGCGGCGCACATCGCGCAGCACCGCCGGAGCGCACTGGGCGATATCCATCTCGCCGTCCTCGGTATGCACCAGCACTTGTCCGCTCGTCACTTCGTTCAGGCCATTGGCCGCGCGCAACAACGTCGACTTGCCCGAGCCCGAAAGCCCCATGAGCACTGAAATGTGCCCGCGCTCGACTGACAGGCTGGCACCGTACACGCCGAGTACGACATCGGTCTGCTCGCAAATCTCGCTGCGGTCCAGCCCCTTTTCGGCAAGCGCCTTGGCGTTATCGAGCTTGGCCTGCCGCTTGCGACCACGACCGGGCGCAAAGAAGATGTCGACGTCGCGGAATTCGATCGCCACACTCATCAGGCGTCTCCCTTGGTTTTGCGCCGGGTCACACGGTCGAGAATGATGGCGAGCAGGACGATCGCAAAGCCCGCTTCAAAGCCCATGCCCACCTGCACGGTGTTCAACGCGCGCACGACCGGCACGCCGAGCCCTCCGGCCCCGACAAGGGCCGCGATGACCACCATAGACAGGCTGAGCATGATGCACTGGGTGACCCCGGCCAGGATCGATTCCGCCGCCGCGGGAAGCTCCACTCTGAACAGCAATTGCCGTTTCGTCGCCCCGAAGGATTCACCGGCCTCGATCAGCGGACGCGGCACCGAAGCGATGCCGAGCTGCGTCAGCCGGATCGGCGCAGGCAGCGAAAAGATAATCGTCGAGATCAGCCCCGGGACCACGCCCAGCCCGAAAATGACAAGCGTCGGGATCAGATAGACGAAAGTCGGCAGCGTCTGCATCAGATCGAGCACCGAGCGCAAGTACTCGTAGGCGCGGGGCCTGTGCCCCGCCCAGATACCGATGGGGACACCGATTACGGTGGAGATGGCCGCAGCAAAGACGACCAGCGCCAGTGTCTCCACTGTCGCCGCCCAATAGCCCTGGTTGATGATGAACAGCAGGGCAAGCGGTACGAAGATGGCGAGACCGATCGAGCGGCGCAAAAACCAGGTCAGCACGGTCGCCAGCGCCACGAACACCAGCGGCGGGATGGCCTGCATCGCGCGGGTCAGACCTTGTACGCTGCTGCTTACGACCCGGGAAGTCAGATCGAACAGACCGCCGTGCGCCTTGGTCCAATTGACAATATCGGTCATCCATTCACCGACCGGGATCTTGTGGCTCGTCACGAAGCTGCCGGCGGACGCCGGTGCGAAATCCTTGCTGAGCGCGCTCGCCGCGGGCTTGCCATCGAAGGTCGTCACCCCTTTCAGCCAGGCCTCCAGCGTTTCCGGGTGTTTGGACAGCCAGTTCTGCGCGGTTCGTTCCGCATCGCCAGTTGCGATCACCCCTGCCATGAGCGTGTTCTCGTCCTCGACATTGAAAGCGAGATTCTGCAGTAGCCGGCCCACGTTGGGGCACTGCTGCATATAGCCGGCACGTACCGTCGTATAGACCTTGGCCCCGCCGAAGTTCGGCCCGAAAACGGCATCACCGCCCGACAGATACTTCATCGAGAAACGATCGTTCATCGGGTGCGGCTGCCAGCCAAGGAAAACGATCGCGCGCTGCTCCTTCACGGCGCGCTCAACCTGGGCAAGCATGCCCTGCTCGCTGCTTTCCACGAGCGAGAACCCACCAAGACCGAAAGTGTTGTTCTTGATCATGTCGAGCACGTGGCCATTGCCGTCGTTGCCGGGCTCGATCCCGTAGATCTTGTGATCCAGCGCATCGCCGAACTTGGCGATGTCCGCGAAGTCCGTGAGCCCCTTGTCATAGAGATACTTCGGCACGGCAAGGGTGTAGCGCGCATTCTCCAGATTGACGCGCACCCGCTCTACCGAGCCGTCTTTCAGATACTTCTGGATCTGGCTGTTCTGCGCCGGGGCCCAATTGCCGAGGAAGACATCGACATCCTTGCGTGCCATCCCATTGAACGTCACGGGAATGGACAGCACACGCACTTCCGGCTTGTATCCCAAACCGCGCAGGATGCGGGCGAACAGGCCACTCGTAGCAGTTATATCAGTCCAACCGACATCCGAGATGTGTACGGTCCTGCACGACGGAGGCTCATTGGCGGCCTGTGCTGGCATTGCTCCCAGAAACAGGAACAATGCGATGATCAAATGCATTCCAAATCGGCTCATGATCTCCCTTTTTTGGAATTTTTCTGCTGGGCCTAGGCCCCTGGAAACGAGCGAACAGCGCTCTATTGAATTATCGTTCAATGAGAGCACAAGGCTTTCGTTCTACCCCTTGCATTGAAACGGGGTTTACGTCTAGCCACACAGCAACAAGATTGAACACTGATTCAAAGGTGCATCGTGGCGATACAGTCCGCTACATCGAAGGCTCCGTCAAGGTATGATGGCCGGGGACGGCAGTTGATCGAGATGACCATCGACTCTCTTGCCGAGGTAGGTTTCAGCGGAACCACCCTTGGTGAAATTGCCGGTCGCGCGGGGGTCTCCACCGGTCTGGTCGCCCATTACTTCAAGGATAAGAACGGCCTGCTTGAGGCGGCTTTCCGCGCGCTTGCCTTTCGCCATAGCCATACGGTGCGCATGCGCATGTTGCGTGCGGACACACCCCGCCAGCGGGTTCAGGCCGTGATCGACGCGACTTGGGCGCATCCAGCGCATCTATCAGCGACGGATGATTTCCAATCTCACGCACGCGCTGCGCGATATGGAGACACTCGAAGAGGCCCGAAAGACCGCCGCGATGGTGGCAGCGATGATCGACGGTGTCTGGCTGCGCGGCGCGCTTTCGGGCTGGAGCGAGATCGAACCCGAAGCTGCGCGCCAGATGCTCACATTCGTGGTCGACGATTCGCTGGCACGCAGCACGGCAAAGCCACGCCGCACCCCCGCCCGCATCCGGCCTGTCAATCCGGCGACCGGCGAAACGATTGCCGATCTCGCCATCACCACCCCCGACGAGATCGACCTCATGGTCGAAAAGGCCCGGGCCGGACAGGCCGAATGGGCCGCCATGAGCGGCACCGAGCGTGGCCGCGTGCTGCGCCGCACCAGCGACATCCTGCGCGAACGCAACAGCGCGCTTGCCGAAATCGAGACGCGCAACACCGGCAAACCGGTGATGGAAACCAGAGCCGTCGACATCATATCGGGCGCCGACTGCCTAGAATATTACGGTGGTGTGGCGGCAACCGTAGCAGGCCAGTTCCTCGATCTGGGCGCGGCCGCCTTCGGCTATACCCGGCGCGAACCGCTGGGCATTTGCGCCGGGATCGGCGCCTGGAACTATCCGATGCAGATCGCCTGCTGGAAAGCGGCTCCTGCCCTTGCCTGCGGCAATGCGCTGATCTTCAAGCCCGCCGAACAGACGCCGATGACCGCCATCGAACTGGAAGCGATCTTTCGTGAGGCAGGCCTTCCCGAAGGCGTATTTCAGGTCGCACAGGGCTATGGCGAAACCGGGCGCGCGCTGATCTCGCATCCCGATATCGCGAAAGTCTCGCTCACCGGTTCGGTTCCCACCGGCAAGCTGGTCATGGGCGAAGCCGCGCGCGGGCTGAAGCCGGCGACGCTGGAACTGGGTGGCAAGTCCCCGCTCATCGTGTTCGAAGATGCCGATCTCGACAATGCCGTAGGCGGTGCTCTGATGGCCAACTTCTATTCGACCGGTCAGGTCTGTTCGAACGGTACCCGCGTTTTCGTGCAGCGCGGCGTTCTCAAGGCCTTCATGGACAAGCTGACGGCGCGCACAAAGAAGCTGCGCATCGGCGATCCCTTCGATCCCGAAACCCAGATCGGCCCGCTGATCAGCGAGACACAGCTCGATCTGGTGATCGGCCACATCGACCGCGCCAAACGCGAGGGCGTGAAGCTCGTCATGGGCGGCAATCGTCTGACTGGCGGCGCTTACGATCGCGGTTTCTATGTCGAGCCCACGATCTTCCAGACCGAAGACGACAGGGCCGCGATCGTGCGCGATGAAGTGTTCGGCCCGGTCATGCTGGTACTGCCCTTTGACAGCGAGGACGAGGTAATCGCTCGCGCCAACGCGACCGAGTTCGGCCTTGCCGCCGGTGTCTTCACCCGCGACCTGATACGAGCCCATGGCGTGATAGCCGCACTTCAGGCCGGAACGTGCTGGATCAACGACTACAATATCACCCCGATCGAACTTCCCTTCGGCGGCTACAAGCAGTCCGGCATTGGCCGGGAAAACGGGCTGGCCGCGATCGAGCACTACACCCGCATCAAAAGCGTCTACGTCGCCAAAGGCAATGTCGATGCCCCGTACTGAGGCCCGGGCCGCATGAAGGCAGAGTTCGACTATGTGATCGTCGGTGCCGGGTCAGCGGGCTGTGTTCTTGCAGACCGTCTCAGCGCTGACGGGAAGTACAGCGTACTGGTGCTGGAATTCGGGGGATCGGATCGTTCGGTGTTCATCCAGATGCCGAGCGCGCTTTCGATCCCGATGAACAGCCCGAAGTACGACTGGCGCTATTACTCCGAGCCCGAAGTGCATCTGGGCGGGCGACGCATGCACACCCCGCGCGGAAAAGTACTCGGCGGATCGTCTTCGGTGAACGGCATGGTCTATGTGCGCGGCAATCCCATGGATTTCGATGGCTGGCGGGATCTGGGGGCTTCGGGGTGGGACTATGCCCATGTCCTGCCCTACTTCCGCCGGGCAGAGACGCGCGCCGAAGGTGGTGACACGTATCGGGGGGACAGCGGGCCGCTGCATACCCAGTACGGCCGCCTCGCCAACCCGCTCTATTCAGCCTTTATCGAAGCCGCACAGCAGGCCGGGTACCCCTTTACACCGGACTACAACGGCGCCCGGCAGGAAGGCTTCGGCCGCATGGACATGACTGTCCACAAGGGCCGCCGCTGGAGCACTGCCAGCGCCTATCTCAAACCGGCGATGAAGCGCTCCAACCTTACCGTCGAGACCCATGCGCTGGCCAAGTGCATTCTGTTCGAGGGGCGCCAGGCCACGGGTGTGCGCTATACCCGAGGGGGCAAAATGCATGATGTGCGGGCCCGGCGCGAAGTGATCGTATCGAGCGGCCCGATCAATTCCCCCGCCCTGCTCAAACGTTCTGGCATAGGCCCTGCCGCTGAGCTGCAAGCCCTGGGAATCGCTGTACACCATGACCTGCCCGGTGTCGGCGAGAACCTGCAGGATCACCTCGAATTCTATTTGCAGATGGAATGCACGCAGCCGATCACGCTCTATTCGGCGATGAACCCGCTGGCCAAGGCGATGATCGGGGCTCGCTGGCTGGCATTCAGGGACGGCCTTGGCGCCACCAACCATTTCGAAAGCTGCGGTTTCATCCGCTCGGCTCCAGGCATCGCCTATCCGGACATCCAGTATCATTTCCTGCCGATGGCGGTTGCCTACGACGGATCAAGCATGGCCGACCGGCACGGCTATCAGGCCCACGTCGGCCCGATGCGCTCGAAGAGCCGGGGCAACGTAACGCTACGCTCGGCCGACCCGAACGATGCGCCGGTCATCCGCTTCAATTACATGAGTCATCCGGACGACTGGACGGAAATGCGCGCCTGCCTACGCCTGACCCGCGAGATCTTCGCGCAGGATGCGTTAAAGCCTTACACCGGCAAGGAAATCCAGCCGGGAGCCGATGTCGTCACCGACGAGCAGATCGACGCCTTCGTCGCCCGGAAGGTCGAGAGTGCCTACCACCCTTCCTGCACATGCAAGATGGGGGCGGACAGCGATCCTATGGCCGTACTCGATCCCGAACTGCGCGTGCGCGGGATCGAGGGACTGCGCGTCGTGGACAGTTCGGCAATGCCCTCGATTACCACCGGCAATCTCAATGCGCCGACAATCATGCTCGCGGAAAAAGGGGCCGATCACATCCTCGGGAACGGTCTGCTCCCCGCCTCGGACGTACTTCCCGACCTCCGTTGAAGTCGAGAGGGCCATCTGCATTCAGCGTCCTGAACAGGGAATGTGCATCCCCCTGTCAGGCACCGACCTGCCGCCCCCCATGCCGAGATCAGACGTAATCTTCCGTATCGATCGTGTTGCGCATAACCTCGGGATAACGATGACCGGCCACCGTCTGCTGGTTAATCAGGTCCCCGGCACGCACCAGCACGTCAGGGGCAAGCGAAAGCTCACCGCTCGCATTGTTCTGCGCCCAATGCGCAATCGAGCGCGTACCGGGTATTACGTGCACATTCGCACCTTGCGAGAGCACCCATGCGAGCGCCAGTTGTGCGGGCGCGACACCGGCTTCGAATGCCAGCGCATTGAACTTCCCGATCAGTTCGAGGTTCTTCTCCCAATTGCCCGGCAGGAAACGCGGATGGGTTCGGCGCAGATCCTTCTCGGCCAGCGCCGAAATATCGGTCAATTCGCCGCCCAGCGCACCGCGAGCGATCGGGGAGAACGCCACAAGCGCGATGCCCAGTTCCTGCGTTGCGTCTAGCACACCCAGCTCGACGTTGCGGGTCCAGAGCGAATACTCGGTCTGCACCGCAGCCATCGGATGCACCGCATGCGCCTCCCGGATATGCACCGCCGACCATTCCGAAACGCCGTAACTGCCGATCTTCCCCGCTTCGATGGCACGCGCCAAAGCCCCGACGGAATCGGCGATCGGCACTTTCGGATCGAAGCGGTGCATGTAGAACAGATCGACATGGTCTGTGCCGAGACGCTTCAGGCTGGCGTCGAGCGAGGCCGCAATCCCCTCGGGACTGCAGTCGATGCCGCGACGGGGGCCATCTACCTTGATTCCCGTCTTGGTCGCCAGAAAGAACTCCCCGCGCCGCCCCGCCAAAGCCTCGCCCACAATCTCTTCGGAAAGCCCGCCGCCATAGATATTGGCGGTATCGAAGTGATTGCAGCCGTTATCGAGCGCGTGGCGAAACATGGCCACCGCATCCTCGCGCGAAGGTGGATTGCCGTAGGCCCAGGCCACGTTCATGCAGCCCAGGCCGACCGGGTTAAGCGCCTTTCCGGCAATCGAGCGGGACGCCATCAGGACCAGCCGTCCTGATGTTCCAGACTGGCCGCCAGTTCGCCGATCACCCGGTAGCAGTCCAGCACCGAGCCCACTGAACTGTTGGGCTCGCGCCCTTCGCGGATGGCAGCCACGAATTCGCGGTCCTGCAGTTCGATACCGTTCATCGACACATCGACCCTGGAAACATCGATCGGCTCTTCACGCCCTGTAACGAGATCGTCGTAACGCGCGATATACGTGCCGGTATCGCCGATATAGCGGAAGAACGTACCAAGCGGGCCATCGTTGTTGAACGAGAGGGAGAGCGTCAGGATCTGCCCCGCTTCGGTCTTCATCTGGATCGACATGTCCATGGCAATACCCAATTCGGGATGCTTCGGCCCTTGCAGGGCATTGGCCCGGATCACTTTCGATCCAGTCATGTACTGGAAGATATCGATAGTGTGAGCCGAATGGTGCCACAGGAGATGATCGGTCCAGCTACGCGGTTCGCCCTTGGCGTTCATATTCTTGCGGCGAAAGAAATAGGTTTCCACATCCATCGCCTGAAGCGTCAGTTCGCCTGCCTCGATCTTCTTCTTCACCCACTGGTGCGAGGGATTGAAGCGCCGGGTGTGACCAACCATGCATGTGAGGCCCGTCTCCTGCTGCTTCTTCACCACGGCCTGGGCATCTGCCCAGCTGTCAGACAGCGGAATCTCGACCTGCACGTGCTTGCCCGCATCCATGCAGGCAATGGCCTGCTCAGCATGCATCTGCGTCGGCGTGCACAAGATCACCGCATCGACGTCATCGCGCCCAAGCGCTTCGGAGAGTTCGGTCCCCGAATGCTTGGCGCCATATTTTGCGGCAACCGCAGCAGCCTGATCGGCCTGGCGACTGATGACCGAGGTAATTTCAACCCCGTCGATATTCTTCAGGCCGTCAAGGTGCTTTTCGCCAAAGGCGCCGGCGCCGGCAAGGGCAATACGCATGTCAGTCTCCTGTTCGTGCTACGGGCGACCGACCGGCCGCCTCAGGGTATTTTGTCTTCATCGGCGCGGTAGCGATCGATCAGCGCGCGAACGACGGCTTTGAATTCGGTGGAGGTCTTCCGGACCTTGCGAAAGGATTCCACACAAAGCTCGTCACTCAGATCAATGCTCTCGACCGGCCAGCGTTTCCGGTGCTTGTCAGCCCGCCAGCGGAAGGCTTCCGCAACCTCGCGCAGGTTGCGCTCGTCCTCTTCGCTCATCTCAAGATGGTCTTGCGCCAGCCCCATCATCTCGATCATGCAGAGCTTTATCTGTCGGCGTGTGGATGTGTAGATTTCCTGCCAATCTTCGGGACGCGTCTCAAACAATGTTTCCAGTTTCTGTTCTTGTCTCTCCATTTCTTCCAGAACAGCCATAAGCAGAACTTGCTTGATCATCGAACCTCTCCTTCTCCACGCGGCATTCAGCCGACCATACAGGCTTATTCCTGCTTTTAGAGACGGACGGGAGTAACAAATTCTTAATCGGGCTCCAGCACCAGGTGCCCGATGGCGGTGTTGCTGCACGGGATGTGATAGTGCCGGTGCAGGCATCTGGTCTTCTTGCCCAGTGCGCCACGCATGATCAGCCACATGACCATCTCGATCCCTTCCGACCCGGTCTCGCGCAAATACTCGATGTGCGGGATCCAGCGCGCTTCGTCGCTGTCGCCAATCAGCATGTCGAGAAACTTGTTGTCCCATTCCCGGTTGAGCAAGCCCGCGCGCGGCCCCTGAAGCTGGTGGCTCATGCCGCCGGTGCCCCAGATCTGCACGTTGAGATCCTCGGGGAAGCTTTCCACTGCCCGCTTGATGGCTTCGCCCAGCGCCCAGCAGCGATTGCCCGAGGGGACAGGATACGTCACCACGTTCACCGCCAGCGGCACGACCTTGACCGGCCACTTTCCCGGCTGGCCGAACATCATCGAAAGCGGCACGGTAAGGCCGTGATCGACATCCATCTCGTTGATGATGGTCATGTCGAACTCATCGAGGATCAGGCTCTGCGCGATGTGCCAGGCCAGGTCCGGGTGCCCTTCCACGTCGGGCACGGGACGCGGCCCCCAACCTTCGTCGGCAGACTTGAAAAGCTCGCCGCAGCCGATCGCGAAAGTCGGCACGATCTTCATGTCGAAAGCGGAAGCATGATCGTTGTAAACCAGGATCACGACATCGGGCTTTTCAGCCTTTTCCCATTCCCTGGTCCATTCGTAACCCTTGAAGATCGGGCCGAAATAATCGTCATCAGTCTTGCCCTGATCGACGGCGACGCCGAGCAGCGGCACATGGCTGGAGCCGACACCAGCAGTGATACGCGCCATTTCAGTAGCCCCCTTTGATCGAACGGTTACCCGCGGGAGACCGACCGCCATCGATCATCATCTGCCGGTATTCCGGGAAAGTCATATCGGTCATCGTGCTGACCGCTTCTGCAAAACTGAGGCCGTCCGTGCTGAACAGCTTGGAGAGGAAGTAGACGTTGCCGCCCAGATCCAGCAACCTGTTGTAATCGCGCGCCAGCAGCGCGGCCTTGCCCTCGTCGCTGATTGGCCATTCATCCAGATAGGCCTTTTCATCGGCTTTGAACCGTTCGCGGTTCTCAGCCTTCATCAGGCTCATCGCGAACTGGTTGATGTGATAACCCTTGCGCGCTCGCGCCGCCGTGTAGACGCGTGTGCCGGGAATATCCTCGAACTCGGCAAGGTATTCATGGATGTTCTGCGTGGGCGTTCTGGTTTCTGTCATAGCCCCCTCTCCTTCAGTTTGGCATCGCGCCGCGGAAACACGCGGCGCGTGTTCCCCTCGAATATCGCATGACGTTCCTCGTCACTGATATCCAGCGCATCAATGTATCGCTTCGTATCGTCGAAATAATGGCCGGTCGTCGGGTCGATACCGCGCACCGCGCCGACCATTTCAGAACCAAACAGGATGTTCTTGTTGTCGATCACATCGGCCAGCAAGTCGATGCCCGGCTGGTGATAGACGCAGGTATCGAAGAACACGTTATTCATGATGTATTCGTCGAGCGAGGGCTTCTTTAGCATGTCTGCAAGGCCCCGGTAGCGCCCCCAGTGATAGGGCACCGCGCCGCCGCCGTGCGGGATGATGAAGCGCAGGTTGGGAAACTGCGCGAAGAGATCGCCCTGCATCAGTTGCATGAAGGCCACCGTGTCGGCAGCCAGATAATAGCCGCCGGTGGCGTGCATCGCCGGGTTGCACGATCCGGAGACATGGATCATCGCGGGCACGTCCAGCTCGCACATCGCCTCATAGACCGGAAACCAGTATTCGTCCGTCAGCGGCGGATGCTCGAAGTGCCCGCCGCCAGGATCGGGATTGAGATTGCAGCCGATGAAACCCATCTCCTCGACGCAGCGGCGCAGTTCCTTGACCGAGGCAGAAAGGTCCGCCTTCGGGCTTTGCGGCAGCATACAAACACCGGCGAACGTCTCCGGGAAAAGCTGCGTGACCCGGTAGATCAGGTTGTTGCAGTGAAAGGCCCATTCGGCCGCCACGCTCTGGTCGCCCACATGCGGTGCCATGGCAGACGCGCGCGGCGAGAAGATCGTCAGGTCCGCACCGCGCTCCTTGACGAGGCGCAACTGGTTGTCCTCGATCGTCTTGCGGACGTCTTCATCGGGAATTTCCGGATAGGGCGGCGGCGCCTTGCCTTCCTTGAAAGCGGCCTTCTGGGCCTCACGCCAGTCCTCGTGCGCCTTGGGCAGGACAGTGTAGTGGCCGTGGCAATCGATCACGAGCGTCATGGCTCAGGCTTCTCCCTTGGATGCATGAATGGCGGCGATCGCCGCGAGCTTGGCTTCCAGTCCGCCCGGCGGCGGTGAAATTTCGAGTTCGCCCAGCGCCTGCTGGCGCCGGACGGTATTGTCCGTCATCAACGGCGCGATCCCGAGCGCCCGCAGCATCTCGGCCGCCTCGCCCATCTCGACCGCGCGGCGACGCCCATGCACGAGCATCCGGTCCAGATTATAGTCGGCCCGCTCGCGCCAGGAGATCGCCTTTTCACTGGCGTCGAGCGATGCCAGCACATCATCCACCACGCCTTCGGCCTGCGCCGCCAGGATCATCTCCGCCGTCAGCGCCTCAAACCCTTTGACCATGACCGAGCGCACCAGCTTGATGGCCGAGGCACGGCCGACCGCATCACCCGCCTCGCGCACATTGCCAAAGCCTGCGGCCTGCAACGCCTCGCCGGCCTCCCCCGCGTCTGGACCGGACAGCAGCAACGGCACAGCCAGTCGCGCCGGATTGACCGGGGCGAGCACGGCAGTGTCAACATAACGCCCCTTGCCCCCGGCAACGGCCGCGGCGCCCTTTCGCTTGGTCTCGGGAGCGACCGAGTTCATGTCACAGAACAGCGCCCCCGGCTCGAGCAGCGGCGCACTGCCCCGCGCTACCTCCAGTGCCTGATCACCCGTCACCAGCGACAGAACGAGGCTTGCACCTTCGAGCGCTTCGGCCAGGGAATCGCAGGTCGTCACCCCGACATCTGCCATGACCGGACGGCGCTCGGCGGCAATATCAAAAGCGCGCGCCTGCGTGCCCCATCCCGCAGCGCGGGCAAATGTCGATCCGGCTTCACCGAAGCCAATGACGCCTATCGCTCGTCCCATACCCCTCGACTGGACCATCTCGCAGAGGCCTTGCCAATCGGAACTGACCCGGCGCTATAACCGGAGCCTAATGCCCGGGCTCGTTTCTGCCCCACAAGACAAGTGCGGAGCCGGTTCAGGGTACGTCGGCAGCAGCGGCGCGAAGGTCCTCGAAAAACTCGGCCTGCACGGACGTCGGCCGCATCGAGGCCCGCACGGTCATGCCTATCGTCCGCTTGAATTCGGCCGGTAGCCGCGCCAGTTCCACCACCCAGCCGGCATCGACTTCGACCTGGAGCTGATCCGGGGAAAGCAGCGTGAGAAAGTCACTGTCCTTCATCACCTGACGGATCATCATGACCGAGCCGGATTCGACGGGAACATCGGGTTGCGGCAATTCATTTTCCACGAAATAGCGCTCGAAACTGTCGCGCAGCGGTGCGCCGCGCGGGGCAAGAGCGAAGGGATAGCGCGCCATGTCCGCCGGCCTCGGCCGGGCCCCGGCAAGCGGATGGCCGATGCGCCCGAAGAAAGCGGGAACATCATCGAACAGCGCCTCCTGCCGTAAATCCTGCTCGACGAGAGGATCGCGCAAGGCCCCTACCATCACGTCGATAGTGCCGTTACGCAGCGGTTCCACCAGTTCGGTTCGCGCCCCCTCCAGGATCGTCAGCCGGACCTGCGGGCGCCGGGCATGGAAACGCGCCACTGCGGCGGGCAGCACTCTGGCGCGCGAGAGCGGCATGGCGCCGATGGCGATGCGGCGGGTCTCCAGCCCCATCAGCGCCTGAATTTCCGAAAGCCCTGTTTCCAGTTCGAGACGGCACAGGCGAAAATCGCGGGCGAGCCGCAAGCCGGCCTCGGTCATCGCCACGGCCTTGCCCTTGCGCACCACCAGCGGACGGCGCATGGCCAGCGAAAGGTCGCTCACCGCCCGGTGAACGGACGGGATTGCGAGCCCGGTTTCCTTGCCCGCCCCCGCGTAACTGCCGGTATCGGCAATGGCGATCAGAGCCCGCATGCGGGACATCGTCACGTGCGGACTGGACACATGCTCCCATGCCGTATCCACACGCGCGGCAAGGATGCGTCCCGCCTCGGTCGGAACCATCCCGTCATGCCTCCGTTCAAACAACGAAACGCCCAGTTGCCTCTCCAGCCGTGACAACGCCTGCGTTATTGCCGGCTGACTGAGATTCACAGCCAGAGCAGCCGCATTAACCGTCCCCAGATCAGCGATTTTTGCCACCGCCCGCAAGTGCCGAATATTCAGGCTCCATATGTCCATGACCGGTCTTTAGCCAAATCCTATCATGGATCAAAACTATTGCTTTCCCCCCGTCCGGCCCGCAGTGCATCTGCCGGGAGATAGAAAAAGGAGATCAGGTGATGAGCGGTATCGTCGTCCAGAACATCGAGCGCGCGGATCCCGAAGTGATAGACGGGCTGGCCGCCTGCGGCGTTGCCACTGTCCACGAAGCGCAGGGCCGCACCGGCCTCCTCGCCAGCCACATGCGCCCGATCTATGCCGGTGCGCGCATCGCCGGATCAGCCGTCACCATCAGCGCGCCTCCGGGCGACAACTGGATGATCCATGTCGCGATCGAACAGCTCAAGGCGGGCGATATCCTGCTGCTGGCCCCGACATCCCCTTGCGAAGACGGCTATTTCGGAGACCTGCTGGCCACCAGCGCCATTGCGCGCGGTTGCCGGGGTCTGGTGATCGATGCCGGGGTGCGCGATGTGCGCGACCTGACCGAGATGGGCTTCCCCGTCTGGTCCAAGGCGATCTTCGCGCAGGGCACAGTGAAGAACACGCTGGGCTCGGTCAATGTCCCGGTGGTCTGCGCCGGCGCCGCGGTGAACCCCGGAGACGTGATCGTGGCCGACGACGACGGCGTCTGCGTAGTGCCCCGCGCCAACGCCGCCGACATTCTGGTGAAGGCACGGGCCCGCGAGGCCAACGAAGCCGAAAAGCGCGAGAAGCTGGCCTCCGGCGTGCTTGGCCTCGACATGTACAAGATGCGTGAACGTCTTGCCAAAGACGGCCTGAAGTACGTGTAATGCAGCAATCGGCACCAGTCATGTGGATGCGCGGCGGCACATCCAAGGGCGGCTATTTCCTGAAGGACGATCTGCCTGCCGAACCGACCGAGCGCGATGCCTTCCTGCTGCGCGTCATGGGCTCGCCCGATCCGCGCCAGATCGATGGCATGGGCGGCGCAGACCCGCTCACGAGCAAGATCGCGGTCGTATCGAAGTCGGATCGCGAAGGCATCGATGTCGAATACCTGTTCCTGCAGGTTTTCGTCGATCAGGCCATCGTTTCGGATCAGCAGAACTGCGGCAATATCCTCGCCGGAGTAGGCCCCTTCGCGATCGAGCGCGGGCTGGTCCCACCCAGCGGCGATGAAACGCCGGTCGCGATCTACATGGTCAACACCGGTCAGGTCGCGATTGCCACCGTGCAGACTCCGGGCGGCACCGTGACGTACGCCGGCGATGGCGTGATCGACGGCGTGCCCGGCACCCACGCGCCGGTCCCCATTGAGTTCCGCGACACCGCCGGATCGATGTGCGGCGCTCTGCTTCCCACCGGAAAGGTCGTGGAAGAGGTCAACGGCATCCCGGTGACGCTGATCGACAACGGTATGCCGTGCGTGGTCATGAAGGCCGAAGACCTGGGCGTTACCGGCTATGAAGACCGCGAGAGCCTTGATGCCGACACCGAACTGAAAGCGCGGATCGAGGCGATCCGCCTTGCCGTGGGCGAACGGATGAACCTGGGGGATATAAAGGAAAAGTCCGTCCCCAAGATGTTCCTCGTCTCCTCGCCCCGTAACGGCGGGGCCATCAACACCCGCAGCTTCATCCCGCACCGGGCACATGCGACAGTCGGCGTGCTGGCGGCGGTCACAGTCGCTACCGCTTGTCTGCTGGAAGGTTCGCCCGCGGCCGAAGTGGCGCAAATTCCCGAGGGACAACGCAAGACTCTCTCCGTCGAACACCCGACCGGAGAGATGTCCTGCGTACTCGAAGTGGACGAAACCGGCGCCGTCACCAGCGCCGCCCTGCTGCGCACGGCGCGCAAGCTGATGGACGGAGAGATCTATGCCTGATCGTATCGTTTCCTGGCACGGCGCGCCCAGCAAGCCCGCCTATGTGCCGCCTGCCGGCGCGGTGGACGCGCATTGCCATGTCTTCGGTCCGATGGCGCAGTTCCCCTTCAGTGCCAAGGCGAAGTACCTGCCGGATGATGCAGGGCCCGACATGCTCTTCGCCCTTCGCGACCATCTCGGCTTTGCCCGCAACGTCATCGTGCAGGCCAGTTGCCACGGCACCGACAATGCCGCGACACTCGACGCCATCGCCAGATCCGAAGGAAAGGCCCGGGGCGTGGCCGTCGTCGATCCGGCGATCAGCGAGGCGGACCTGACAGCCCTGCATGAAGGTGGCATACGCGGCATACGCTTCAATTTTCTCAAGCGCCTTGTTGACGATGCGCCCAAGGACAAGTTCCTTGATGTGGCGCGCCGCCTGCCCGGGGGCTGGCACGTCGTCATCTATTTCGAGGCAGACATCCTGGAGGAACTGCGCCCCTTCATAGACGCGGTCCCGGTGCCGCTGGTGATCGACCACATGGGCCGTCCCGACGTCACACAAGGCCCCGGGGGCGCCGATATGAAAGCCTTCCGCCGCCTGCTCAATTCCCGGCCGGACATCTGGTTCAAGGCCACTTGCCCCGATCGGCTCGATCCGACAGGCGATCCGTGGAACGCCTTTGCCGATGCGGTTGCTCCGCTGGTGGCAGACTATCAGGACCGGGTGATCTGGGGCACCGACTGGCCCCACCCCAACATGCAGGACGAGATCCCCAACGATGGCCACCTTGTCGACATGATACCCCGCATCGCACCAATGGGCGAACTTCAGCAGAAACTCCTCGTCACCAATCCGATGCGGCTCTACTGGCCTGAAGAACTCTGATCTTCGCCCGGTAAGCCACACGACACGAACGGAAAGGGGGAGAGCCCTGCAACTCTCCCCCTTTCCGTTCGTGGGTCCTTCCCGTCCTGAAAGGGAAATCAGACCGGTAGGCCCACGTAGTTCTCGGCAATGCTGCGCTGTGCCGCCTCGCTGGACGCGATGTAATCGAGTTCGGCCACTTGCATGTGACGCTCGAACGGTCCGTCTTCAGGAAATCGGTGCATCAGCTTGGTCAGCGACCAGCTGAAACGCTCGGATTTCCAGACGCGCGCCAGCGCCTTTTGCGAATACGCAGCCACGCCATCGTTGTCTCCGGCCTTGAAGAATGCCGTCAGAGCCTCGGCCGCGTAGTAGACGTCACTGGCCGCCAGATTGAGCCCCTTGGCACCCGTCGGCGGAACGATGTGCGCGGCATCACCGCAAAGCAGCAAGCTACCGTGACGCATCGGCTCGAACACGAACGAGCGCAGCGGCGCGATTGACTTCTCGATCGAGGGCCCACGCGTCATGTTCGCAGCCGCATCCGGCCCCAGCCGGATCATAAGTTCGTCCCAGATGCGATCATCGGGCCAGTCCTCAACCTTCTCGGTCAACGGCACGTCGATGTAATAGCGGCTGCGCGTGTGGCTACGCATCGATGCCAGGGCAAAGCCCCGCGCGTGGTTGGCGTAGATCAGTTCGTGGTTGCACGGCGGTACGTCGGCCAGAATGCCCAGCCAGCCGAACGGATAGACACGCTCGAACCCCTGCCCCGCTGAAGCCGGGATCTCCTGACGCGAAGGGCCGTGAAAACCGTCGCAGCCCACGATGATCCGGGCATCGATACGGCGTGCAACCCCATCCCTGCTGTACGTGACGTAAGGTGCATCACTCTGGATGTCGTGCAGCGCGACGTCGCCCGCCTCATAGATCACTTCGAGGCCGCGATCGGCAGTGGCTTCCATCAGATCGCGAGTCAGCTCGGTCTGGCCGTAGACCATCACCTCGCCGCCGGTCAGCGCCTTGATATCGATACGGATCAGGCGCTCGCCATCGGCGAGGTTGAACCCTTCGTGCGGAAGGCCTTCCGCCTTCATGCGCCCATCGAGCCCCAGCCGCTCCATCAGGCCGACTGTAACCTGCTCCAGCACACCGGCGCGGATGCGCGAGAGCACGTAGTCCCCTGTCTGCCTCTCAAGGACGATGCAATCGATCCCCTCCGCCCGCAGCAGATGTCCGAGCAGCAAACCGGCAGGCCCTGCCCCGACAATGGCAACTTGCACCTTCACACACATATCCTCTCGCTTTTCCGCGGCCGAGGATGCGCCAGGCGCCCTTCAAGGGCCAATCGGAAATCGAAGAAGGCTATAAGTTATAGTAAAGTGCAGTGCATTGCGCAGCGGGCCCGGCAGAGAACCCGCATTCCGGATATTCAAGCGATCCCGCACCCTTCGATTTTCACGATAGCCCCTGTCCTGTCTGTACGGAGCGCATCGAGCACCGCTACATCGGCCGAGCACACGAACCGTCAAGGGCTTTTTCCTCTCTTCGGTGTCGATCGTGCCGTCGCCACGCGGGGGATGGAGAGCGGCAAGTGGCCATTCTTCCACACGGCATCCGCCAGCCGCTGGATCACGGCCTCCTCGCTGACATAGCTTTTGTCCGTGAGGGGTGGTTTCGATCCACTGGCCGTCGTGCTGGTCATGCCATGCCTTCACCGCCTCGATGCGGGCGATGCTATCGGGCGGCCCCATGTGCGGGCCGGTGTAAAGCTCTTGCAGATCGAGCCCTTCCTCAGCCCGGCACGCGCAGCATCGGGCAGCGGCACGGAGCCGCGTCCGACTGGCGGCGCACCAGCTTGTGGTCCACCACGATCCGATGCGTACCGATCTCTCCCTGACGCTTGTTGCGCAGCAGGGAAACCAGCAGGTCCACCGCGTGGCGGCTCATCTGGCCGATCGGCTGCCGGATCGTGGTGAGTTCGGGCCAGACTGTCGTGGCGAGCGCCACATCGTCGAAACCGCAAACGGTCAGATCGCCCGGCACGTCAAGCCCGCGGCAGTGTGCAATGGCGACGGTCGCGGCAGCCATATCGTCGTTGCTGGCGAAGATCGCAGACGGCGGATTGTCCAGCGAAAGCAGAACGTCGGCCGCATCCAGCCCCGAACGGTATGTGAAGTACCCTTGCGCAACGAGCGATTCGTCGTAAGGAATATCGGCATCGGCAAGAGCTTCCCGGTAGCCTTCAAGGCGCTCGCCACTGGCGGAAAGGTCAGGATGCCCGACGATGATACCCACCCTTTGATGGCCAAGGCCAATCAAATGCGCGGTCAGTTCCCGCGCGGCGCTGCGGTCGTCGATCATGATCGCCGCCACACCTTCGCGCGGCCTCGCCGTGGAGACCGCCACCGTTGGTATCCCGGCCCGCTCCAGCACTTCCAGAACCGCGCTTTCCTCGTTCAGCGGCGGTGGCAGGATGATCCCGTCGATCCCGCCGGCAATCATCCGTTCCGTCGCCTGCGCCAGATCCGCTCCGTCCTCCACCTTCTGCACGATGATCTGCGCGTCCGAGCGCCCGGCCTCTTCCAGACTGCCGACGATGAAAGCACTGAGGAACGCTTCGGACAGGTTCGAATAGAGCAGGCCGATGCGGATCTGCGCCGCTCCGGCCAGACTGCGCGCAGCGCGGTTCGGGGCGTAGTGCAACTGGGCAATGGCCGCGTTCACGGCGTCCCGGGTAGACTGGCGGACCTTGGGCTCGGAATTGATGACGCGCGATACGGTCATCATGGACACCCCTGCCAGCGCCGCGACATCGGCTATCGTCGGGGCGCCGGTCTGGCGGGATTTCGAGGAACGACGTTTACGCTCTCTATCGGTCATATGCCGACATTAGCAGGAGTTGCGGAAAGGCAAAATGCCTCCTGCCATGATCGCCGATACGATTTATGGTAGCGCAATCATTTTGCTACCGAAGGGAACTACGACCTGGGAATGAACGAGGATGTGATGAGGCGTTTTCACCGCGTACTGCAAGCTGCCGCTCTGGTTTCCTGCGCGTCTGTGGCTCTGGCCCAGGCGCCGGCCATTGTCCCTGCAGGCACTCCGGTCCACCCCGAACTCTGGCCTGCGGCCAAGAGCCCCGGGCTGGTCGATCCGACGACCGAAGCCCGGATCACCACGATCATGGCACGCATGAGCCTGCGCGAAAAAGTCGGCCAGATGATCCAGGCGGATACCGCCTCGATCAAGCCCGAAGATCTTGAGAAATATCCGCTCGGCTCGATCCTCGCCGGGGGCAACTCGCCGCCTCTCGACGCGCCGGACCGCTCGCCCGCCTCGGCCTGGATCGCCACGGCCCGCGCATTCAATGCCGTCGCCATGGAAAAGCGCGACGGGCATGAGCCGATCCCGGTCATGTTCGGCATCGATGCCGTGCATGGCAACAGCAATGTCGTGGGCGCCACACTCTTCCCGCACAACATCGGCCTTGGCGCGATGCACGATCCTGCCCTGATGCGGAAAATCGGCGCGGCGACCGCCGCCGAAACTGCCGCGTCGGGCATCGACTGGGCTTTCGGCCCCACCCTTGCCGTGCCGCAGGACGAACGTTGGGGCCGCACCTACGAAGGCTATTCGGAAGATCCCGCCATTGTTGCCGCTTACGCGGGCCCGATGGTGGAAGGCCTGCAGGGCAAGCCCGGCACGCATACCACAGTGCAGGCAGGCCGCGTCGCGGCCAGTGTCAAGCACTTCCTGGGTGACGGCGGCACCACCGGCGGCATCGATCAGGGCGATACGCAAGTCGACGAGAACACGCTGATCCGCATTCACGATGCCGGATATCCCAAGGCCGTCGATGCCGGAACGATGACTGTCATGGCCTCGTTCTCCAGCTGGAACGGGACCAAGATGCACGGCAACAAGGCGCTGCTGACCGATGTCCTCAAGGGCCGCATGGGCTTTGACGGTTTCGTGGTCGGAGACTGGAACGGCCACGGCCAGATTCCGGGCTGCACCGACACCGATTGCCCGGCCACGTTCAATGCCGGGCTCGACATGGCGATGGCACCCGACAGCTGGAAGGGCCTGTTCGAATCGACGCTCGCTGCCGCGCGGTCGGGCAAGATTCCTGTTGCGCGCATTGACGATGCGGTCCGCCGCATCCTGCGTGTCAAGATGAAGCTGGGCCTGTTCAATCCGGCCCGCCCTTATGAGAACAGGCCGCAGGAGATGGGCTCGGCCGCGCACCGCGCGATCGCCCGCGAGGCCGTGCGTGAAAGCCTGGTGTTGCTGAAGAACGAAGGCGTGCTGCCGATCAAGTCCAGCGCGACCGTGCTTGTCGCAGGCGATGCGGCGGACGACATCGGCCGCCAGTCCGGCGGCTGGACGCTCTCCTGGCAGGGCGACGGCAATACCAATGCCGATTTCCCGGGCGCGACCTCGATCTACGGCGGCCTTGCCGAGGCGCTGAAAACGGGCGGCGGCAAAGCCATTCTCTCCACCGACGGCAGCTTCTCCGAAAAGCCTGACGTGGCCGTTGTCGTCTTCGGCGAGCAGCCCTATGCCGAACTGCGCGGCGACGTACGCACGCTGGAATTCCAGCCCGGCAACAAGAATGCACTGGCCCTGCTCAGGAAGCTCAAGGCCGCCGGTATCCCGACGGTTTCGGTATTTCTCTCGGGCCGCCCGCTCTGGGTCAATCCGGAACTCAACCAGTCGGACGCTTTCGTCGCCGCATGGTTCCCCGGTTCCGAAGGCGAAGGCGTCGCGGATGTGCTGGTGAGCGGAAAGACCGATTTCCAGGGCACCTTGTCCTTCAGCTGGCCGAAAACGGCAGCCCAGTTCCGGCTCAACAAGGGCATGGCGGGTTACGATCCGCTGTTCCCGCTTGGCTATGGCCTGACTTATGCCGAGGGCGGCCATGTCGGCCCGCTCAGCGAAGTGGCCGGGATCGATGCCAGCGACACCAATTCCAGCGTCTTCATTGCCCACGGCATTGTCGCCCAGCCGTTCAAGCTGGAAACCGGCACGGCCGTGCAGCGCCATCTCGTCGACAGCGCGGACCGTCAGGAAGGCGCGATCCAGCTTGCCTTTACCGGAGCAGGCGAAGCCTCCATCCTGGGGCCCAATCTCTCGCTCGAGCGCGAAGCCAATGCGGAAATGAATGTGGAAGTGACCTACCGCCTCGACAAGGCGGCCAGGGGGCCGGTCACGCTGGCGCTGGGTTCGGGCCCCGTGCGGATCGACGAAGCGCTGGCCGCACCCGGAACATGGAGCAAGCTGCGCATCCCGCTCAAATGCTTCTCCTCGCACGGCGCGTACCTCGGCGGCATCAACCACCCGTTCAAGCTGAATGCGGATGCGCCGTTCACGATCACGATCTCGGACATGCAACTCGCCGCCGGTCCGGCCGGCGCCGTCTGCCCGAAGTAAGGAGACCGCCGGAATGACCGATAGCCAAGGCCTTCCGCACCGCGCGCTTTGTCCAGGCTGCGGCACAAACTGGCTGCGGCCGATTGCACAAGCAGGATCGAAACGGTTCGTTGCATCAGCTACAGGCTCTGGGCAGGTGAGACTGCCGATACATGACCGGTAGCGACAGGCGCCACAGAAAATGTATTTTTATTCATAAATTACAATGTATTAAATTATACTCCTATGCAACAGAATGAGCCTTTCCTTTCCCTCCCTTGCAATCCGAACGGCTTGCAGTAGGTCGCCAATTCCGCCAAGAGGGACTGGCGCTGCACTTCGCCGCCCTGGGAGGTTTCCGGTTTATCAATGCTGGCAGTAACGCGCCGAAAATTCGCCTTTAGATTGCCGTTCCCGGACCATACGAAGCCCATCTCGTCGCAGGTCCGTCCTGTTGCGCGCAGTCTGCGTTGGCGTCCCGCAGACGAGTCTTCCGAAGCGCGCTCCATACCTTGCAGCATTCGCATTCCCGAACGAACGGCCGGAACCAGCAAGCGATGACATTCTGGCAATCCGTCATTTGGAGCGGACGTTTCGTCCCTGCCCGATGGCTGGTGGCACTGGCCGCGCTGATGACGGCCGTCAGCCTGCTGGAAGGGGTCGGCGTGCTGCTGCTGGTGCCGCTGCTGGCGATCCTGTCCGGGGCGCCTGCCGACAACCAGATGGCGCAAGCCCTGCTGCACGGTTTCGGCTGGTTCGGGCTGCGACCGACGATCACTACGATCCTCGGCGCTTTCGTCGCACTGGTGACTGTGCGTGCGGTGCTGGGGGCGCTGCGCGACCAGTTCTCAAATGCAGTGCAACTGCAGGCGGTGGATGAGATCCGCAGCGAGAGCCTGCGCATGCTTCTCGCCGCCGAGTGGCGCTGGCTGGCCCGTCAGCGACGCTCGGACTATGCCGCGCTTGTCACGATCGAAGTGTCGCGCCTGGGCCTTGGCGTGCGGGCCGCAATCGCCCTGGCAGCAGCTCTGACCGGGCTCCTCGCCTATCTTGCGGTAGCCTTTATGATCGCACCGACGATGTCGGTGATTGCGCTTCTGTCGGGGCTGATACTCTACGCATTGCTTTACCGCGTGCGGCGGCGAGCCGTGCGGCTGGGCGAGGAAACCTCGCGCGTGAACCGGGCCATGATGGGCACGGTCGAAGAAAGCCTCGGTGCCCTGAAGCTCGCCAAAGTGCTGCGGCTGGAAGCCCGCTACCTGAATTTCCTAACCGGGATTTTCGCCGATATTCGAAAGGCGCAGAGCGAATACATTGCCGTCAATGCCTACGCGCAGGCCATCTGGCAGATCATGGCCTCGGTACTGTTGGCCGGATATGTCTATGCCGGTTACGCCTGGCTGCACGCCGATACGCCGACGCTGCTCTCGCTGGTTGTGGTCTTCGGCCGCCTGTCGCCGATCTTTCTCGAAGCACAGCGACAAGTGAACCAGCTCCTCCATGCCGTGCCTCTCGCCCAGAGCCTGAGCAAGACGCTGGCCGAAGCCAAAGCCGCCGCCGCGCCGCGAATGGTCGTTCACCTTCCCCCCATTGTCGCCGAGCGCGAAATCCGCCTCGACGACGTGTCGATGACGTATCACGACCGCGACCGGGCCGCGCTGAGCCATGTCTCGCTCACCTTTCCCGCCCGCTCCACCACGGCGATCATCGGCAAATCAGGTGCCGGCAAGAGCACGCTGGCCGACATTCTGGTCGGGCTGGTCGCGCCGGACAGCGGCGAGGTCCTGGTGGACGGAAAACCGCTCAGCGGAGAAGAGCGCGACCGCTGGCTAACCTCGATCTCCTACATCCCGCAGGAAGTGACGCTTTTCCATGACACGATCCGCGGCAACCTGCTGTGGGGACGGC
>JARROF010000027.1:0-32159 GCA_037384205.1 Novosphingobium sp.
CCGCGATCACGCGAGTAGAGCGGAGAATTGCGCTGGTATTCGACGCTGCCGTAGATGTTGAAGCCATCGGAATCGATGTCGCCGTACCCGTAGGAGGCGCTCAGGCGCTGTTCACCCGCATCGCCATGCTGCGACAGGCCAGCCGAACCGTTGAGGTGCAAACCCTGAATCTGGCGCTTGACGAGCACGTTGACCACACCGGCGATCGCGTCCGAACCGTCAGTTGCCGAAGCGCCGTCCAGCAGCGTGTCGATTCTGCCGATGACCGAGTTGGGAATCGTGTTGATGTCAACGATGTTGCGCTGCGTGTCATCCGCCAGCGGGTAGACCGCCGTGCGCATCCCGTCGAACAGCACGAGCGTGTAGGAGTCGTTGAAACCGCGTAGCGACGGAGCGCTGGCACCGGTGGTAAAGCCGAAGGCCGACCAGCTTGGCGGAACGGTGCCGGCATTGTTCGCGGTCAGGCTCTGCAGTGCATCTGTAGCCGTCACGATGCCACGCTTTTCAAGCGTGTCAGCGGTGAAGGACACAATCGGCGATGCCGTTGCTGCGGCAGGATTGCGGCTGATCGAGCCTGTGACGACAATGACGCCAGCGTCTTCATCGTTTGCGGCAGGCTGTGCGCTGTCTTGCGCGTAGGCGGTGCCGCAAAGCAGCGCAAAAGCCGTAAGGCTTGTCGCGCCCCGAAGGGCGGCCTTTTGGATGGTGGTTTTCACTATGATGTGTCCCTTGTTGCTATCGTCCGCCCGCCAGGTGTGTGACCAGTCCTGATAGACGACCCGTATGCCAGCGGCGACGCACGTTTCCGGAGTGCCGCCGCCATAGGGCGAGGTTGTTGCTCCACCTGAACGGCCTTTCAATGCAATTTACGGTGTTCGACGAAATGTGTCGGCAGGTTGTGGCAGAGTGGCAACACTTTGTGCGGCCCCGGGCAAGGGGTCATTGTACACATTGAGAAATCTCAGCTTCTGTCTGTGTAATAGGTCTGTTGCATTTTGGCATTTTGTGAAGATGAAATTGCGCGTTGTATCGCCTTGGTGAAATCCTGTTGCGTAAAGGATGAAGGAGCGCTGCGGTGGATTGACCGTTGGGGGTGAGCCTTTTAACCGTGCGCTTAAATCCGCTCGGACGGGTGTCTGTGTCAGATGTCCGGTGTTGTTCAGGGTGCTCAGGAAAGGAGCGCGAAAGATGAAGCTAGGCAGCAGCGTTGCCGGGGGCGTTACCGGCAGTGCCTCGGGCCTTGGCGCCGCGACCGTGCGGGCGCTTGCGGTTCGGAGCGTGAAAGTTGCGCTCTTCGATCTCAATGCCGTGGCGGACGAGGCGATTGCCAAGGGAATCGGCGGGGTGTTCTGCGAAGTGAACGTCACGGACGATGCCAGCGTCGATACCGGCTTTGCCAAGGCGGACGCGGCGCATGGGCAGGATCGCGTGCTGGTGAATTGCGCCGGGATCGCGCCCGCTGCCAAGACCGTGGGCAAGAACCGCGAAACCGGCGAGCCGCGCGCGCACGACATGGCGGCGTTCATGATCGGGCATGACTATCTCAACGGCGAATTGATCCGTTTCGACGGCGCGATCCGCATAGGGCCGAAGTAAGGGGGCGGACGATGACGGGGCGCAGGATATCCGGCGGAGTCTCCGGGCTCGCTGCGCCTCCGGGCGCACGGGCCCTGCTGCTCGATACAGCGAGCGCGATCATGCGGGAAGGCGATGTGATCGACATCTCGCTGTCCGAACTCAGCTTGTGCTCCGGCCTCAACTCGGCGCTCGTCAAGTACTACTTCGGCAACAAGGCAGGGCTGCTGACAGCCCTGCTGGACCGTGACTGGCAGGCGATCGTCTCCAGTGTCGATGCGCTGGTGGCGAAGGATGGGAAGGACGGGTGGGGGCCCGAAGCCAAGCTGCGGCGGCACCTGTGGAAGGTGGTCGATACTTTCTACGAAGTGCCCTATCTCAACCGCCTGACGATGCGCGTGATCCGTGAAAGCAACGATGCCGAGGCGCGCCGGATCGCCGATTGCTACCTCTCGCCGATCTACCGCGCCTACGAGCAACTGATCGGCGACGGGGTGAAGGCGGGCGTGTTCCGCGAGATCGATCCGCAACTGTTCTATTTCACTGTCACCGGGGCGGTGGACCGGTTCTTCTCGGCGCGGCTGGTGCTCAAACACTGTTTTGATCAGGACACGTTGACCGAGGAACTGCGCGACCGCTATCGCGAGCACACCATAGACATCATCATGGCAGGTATCCTTGCGCGCTGAGAAAAGCAGCTTCTGGCACATCGGAGTCATCGGCGGGTCCGGCCTTGCCGCCGGTATCGATCTTGAGGACGCGCAGGAGATCGCCGTCTCCAGTCCGTTCGGCGAGCCTTCGGGGCCCGTCACCACCGGGAGGCTGGGCGGCGTGCGCTTCACCTTTCTGGCGCGGCACGGGGCCGGGCACCGCATCCCGCCCGCGCAAGTGAACTACCGCGCCAATATCGATGTGCTCAAGCGCTGCGGTGTGACCGACGTGATCTCGCTGTCCGCCGTGGGGTCACTGCGCGAGGATCGGGTCCCGGGCGAATTTGTGGCGGCGGACCAGTTCATCGACCGAACCACGACCCGTGAAAACAGCTTTTTCGGCCCGGGCCTTGTCGCCCATGTCAGCATGGCTGATCCGGTCTGCGCCCGGCTTTCCGGTCTGCTGGCGGGCGCGGCGCGGCGGGCTGGCGGCATGGTGCATGAAGGCGGCTGTTATGTCGCGATCGAAGGGCCGCAGTTCTCCACCCGCGCGGAAAGCCGCATGTACCAGTCGTGGGGCGCCGATATCATCGGCATGACCGCCATGCCCGAGGGCCGACTCGCCCGGGAGGCCGAACTGCCTTACGCTTTGCTCGCCATGGTCACCGACTACGACTGCTGGCGCGAGGAGGAAGCGGGCGTCGAAGTGACGGACGTGCTCGCCGTGCTTCACGCCAATGCCCGCACTGCCCGGGCCACTGTGGCGGAACTCGCCGCAGCGCTACCGTCGGTGCGAGAGCCGAGCCCCATCGATATGGCACTGGAACACGCCTTGATCACCGCGCCCGAGGCTCGCGACCCGGCCGTGATCGCACGGATGGATGCCGTGGCGTGCCGGGTATTCGGGGCGCGGGACTGAGAAGCGGACGGAAAGACCTTGGAAGCAAGCACGCGTGCGGCCCCTGCCTACCGGGTCTGGGGCTCTGCAACCTGCACGGATCCGCTTCGTTCGAGTTTGCCCCAGCCGACACTGTGGCCATGCAAGGCGCTGCTGATCGAACGGATGACGACGCTGCACATCAGTTGCCGGTAATAGAAGCGCTGCATCAGCATGAGTCGTGCCGGAAAGCGCTGGCGGGTCGGCTCCAGCCGATAAGCGATCCATCCGGCGATCAGATCGACGGTGACAAAGACAGCCCAATATAGCCCCATGCGCAGCACATCCGTCTGGGTTTGCGCCCAGCCGTGCTGATGCACGCGAACGACCGTACCGATGATGGAGATGAGCAGCGCGAGGTCGATAATCGGCGACAGCGCCGCAAAGACGATCTGGAACAGCCACGCTTGCGGCATACCGAACAGGGCAAGGCCGCGCGGGCGGCCCGTCCGCAGAACGCCGCGATGCTTCCACAGGCACTGGAGCGTGCCGAAGGACCAGCGATACCGTTGCCTGGCGAGCGCCGTGAAACTCTCCGGCGCCTCGGTCAGCGCAATCGCCTCGACATCGTAGACGACGCGCCAGCCCTGGCGCTGGATGGCGATGGTAAGGTCCTGATCCTCCGCCAGCGTGTCTTCGGGATAGCCGCCCACGGCATCGAGCGCGGTGCGGCGCCATGCGCCGACGGCACCGGGCACCACGGTAATCGCGCCAATCGCATCCAGCGCGCGCCGTTCCACGTTTTGCGCCGTGACATATTCGATCGCCTGCCAGCGCGTGACGAGGTTGATCCTGTTGCCCACCCGGGCATTGCCGGCAACCGCGCCGATCCGCTCATCGGCGAACCAGCGCACCAGCTTTGCGATGGTGTCCGGCAGGAACTGCGTATCGGCATCGAGCGCAATGATGATTTCGCCTCTCGCATGGACGAGAGCGCGGTTCAGCGCACTGGCCTTGCCCCCATTGGCAAGGGTGAGCAAATGGACGCGCGGATCGTCGCCATATTCAGCCGCGACCAGAGCGCTCGTCCGGTCTTTGGACCCGTCGTCGGCGACTATCAGCTCAAGGCCGGGATAGTCGCTTGCCAGCACACGGGCGATGGAGGCGATGATCACCTTTTCCTCGTTATAGGCCGGAATGATGATGGAAACCGGCGGCTGAGGCGCATTTTCGGGCGCACGGGGCCCGGTCTTGCGGTCGATCACGGCGATGGCGGTCATCAGCACGGCGCGGGCAATGCCAAGCGCGATGGCGAAGAAGAGCAGCCAGCGTATCGCGTAGCCGATTGTCGCCAGCGTCATGAACGATGCCACATCGGCGCGTACGGCCAGCAAGTCCGTACCGCCGATGGACGGCATGGCGGCATTGCGGGAAAGATGGGCCAGCTGCGATACCAGCACCAGATGATAGCCGGCCTGGCGCAGTCCCTCGATGATCCGGGGCAGGGCAGCTATGGTCTGTTCGCGATTGCCGCCGCCGTCGTGCAGCAGCACGATATTGCCGCTCCGGTCGGACGAGCCTGCCCGGACCTGCGCCAGTGTGCGATTGACAATGGCATCCACACCGGGCCGCTTCCAGTCGTCAGGATCAACATGCAGGCCGACGATCGTATAGCCGCGCGACTGGGCAATGGCGGCCGGTAGGAGTTCGTCCGCCGTGGTCGGTTCGGCGTCGCCGAAATAGGGCGCGCGGAACAGCCGGGTCGAACGGCCGGTATAGGCCTCGATCAGCCGCTGGGTGGCATTGAGCTCCAGCCGGGTGCCGAGGTTCGACTCTTCGGCGAGATTGGGATGGGTGTAGCTGTGGTTGCCGATCTCGTCCTTGTCCGCCACGATCCGCCGCAATATTTCCGGATGTTCCAGTGCGTTTTCGCCGATGACGAAAAAGGTCGCCGGGGCATGTTCCCTTTCCAGTATCGACAGGATGCGCGGCGTATAATCGGCATCCGGTCCATCGTTGAAAGTCAGGGCAATAGCATGTGGATCATCGGCGCCGGTGCGCTGGACGACATAGGGGGTCGGCAGTGCCTGATACGTTTCGTTGACGATGCTGCCGTCCGGCCCGAAGCTGGCGTGGCGGCGGCCACCGGTGGGCTCGGCATCGATCCGCAGAATTTCGCCGTTGCCCTTGACATCAGTGCCTTGTCCGCGGGCAATGGCATCGAACTGCGGCCGGTGGCCTGCATCGGCTGCGGCCAGATCCGTCCAGAAACCGGGGTCCTCACTGCCCAGACGCCAGAGTGCGACCCCTTCAACTCCGCGGATCGCCGATAACTGGTTCCAGCTTGTCGCCGCGTCCATCATCCAGACAATGTGTTTGCTGCCGCCATCCTCGAAGGCAAAGCCGCTATTGCCGCTGGCCGGGTCGAAATGCGGCATGGTGTCGCTGTCATGCGCGGAAAGCCATGCCTCATTGATGGTCAGGGCGTCGGCCCTGCCGTCATGCCAGTCGTAGCCATAGCTGCCCAGCGCGACGATCAGCTTGTTGGCGGGCACATTGGCTCGCGCGATGTCCGCCTGCCTGACAAACCAGTCCTGCGCGGCAATCGGCCCGGCTTCGCCGCCCTGCCAGTGCTGGTCATAATCCATCAGGATCAGATGATCGACGATGCGGCCAAAAGCGCGGAGACGGGCACCGCTCTTCTCTGTCGGCATGGTGACGACAAGCGCCAGTCCGGCTTTCTGAAATGCGGGGTGGGCGCGCTGGAGAAAACCCTGATACCGCTGCATCAGCGGTGGCGACAGATTTTCGATATCGAACACCGCGCCTTGCCACTGCTTGCGCTTTATGGTGCCTATGGTGGACGCGATCAGGCGGTCGCTGGCGGAGGGATCCTTGAATATCCGCGCCATCTCTCCCGTGAACCAGCCATTCTCGGAAACATTCTGCACCATCAGGAAGATGCGCGGCCTGTGCAGATGGCTGCGTATGACGGCGTCCAGCGGAGCGTCCTCCTGCATCTTCAGCATTCCCGACTGCGGATCGACAAGGCCATTGCCGACGACCAGCCAGTCGATCTGGCGGTAATGCTTCCTGAGCGATGCCAGACTTTGCGCATCCCAGGGTACATAGAAGCCGACATGGACCATTCGTCTTGCCGGGCCGCTATGCGCCAGGCCGAGCAGGCTATGGCGCCAATGCGCCAGTTGCGTGCGAAAGGGGAGAGGCTGCTCGCGCTCATGGCCGAAACGGAGCGGCGACACCGCAGGCAGGTCGACAATGGTGGTCGCAAATCCCATGGCACCGATGATGATCAGCACCACCAGCAGCGCGATGAACCGGCTCACAAAGCGGCGCCTGCGACCGCTCGCATCGAAGAATATCGGAGATGTCATGAACGGAACGCAGCGGCTGACATGAATCCAGCACTTTCAGAATGGCTTTCGCCAGTGCTTCGTCGGCCTGTGCTGTCCGCGAATCGAACGGGCTCTAGGCTTGAGGGGCTTTCATGCCGATGAACGACCGACCGTCATCAGCCGCGAACCATTTCCTACACGCCCGCGGCCTGCCACACGGCGCGCGGTATCTGTCTGGCCGGGATCTTTGAAACGTCAATCGCGGGAAGTTCACGGCCTTCGGGCCCGTAAAATTCTGAACGCTTCAAGGCGATGGAAACGAAAAGAAATTTCAAGATCGCCATGGCTGCTGCGGGTGAAGTTTGAAGATCGGGTCGTGTTGCCCCCCTCGCGGGAAGGGCAACGTCCGTTTCCTTAGTGCGCCGAGGGTGGGTGCGGGTCGCCGCCGGAGAAGGCGTCGGCGATCGAGCAGGCTTCGGCCGAAAGCACGCGCAGCGCCGAGGCGAGCGGGGTGCCGTAGCGTTCGGTCTGCACCATCGTCGTCACTACGCCTTTCACCGCGTCGAGATTGACGCGCCAGGCGAGGTTCTCGAAGGCCTGCCGCCGTTCGGTGAGGAACGACAGCTCGATCGAGGTGAGCGAGAATTCATCGCCCAGTTCGGGATAGGCGCGGCCCAGTTCGCGGGCTACGCGCTCGAACGCGGCATCGACGGTAAGGCCCGCTTCGGCGCAGATCACCAGCAGGTCCAGCGCGTCGGGCAGGCCCTTGCGGATTGCGTCGGTGCGCTTGGAGACCATGTTCTGGATGAAGATGTCCGGCCCCTTGTAGCCGGCGCCGACCATGACGGCGAAGGCCATGAATTTCTTGAAGCTGCTCCACTCGGGGAAGTAGTTGATCCAGTAGATCACGATCGCGGCGATCGTGCCGAGCGCGATCGGCAGGACAAGGCGGGCGAAGACCACGGCGACGGCCCATTCCTTGTTGCGGATACCGGCCTGGGCCAGCTTCTGCTCGATCGCCTTGACCTGGCTGTCCTGCAGCATCTTGAAGGTGCCGAGGAACTCGCCGATCTTGTCGGTCGTCTCGTTGCGGCGCACCACGCTCTGGCGTTTGCGCGCACCGGTTGTGATCCCGGCCTTGAGGGCCTCGCGCCGCTGGTTGAGCGCTTTCACGCGCTTGGTCATGGGATCGGTGACGGTGACCGCGGCATAGATCGCCACGATCACGGCAGCGGTCGCGATCAGCGCCAGAACGGTGCCGACGAAGAAGACGTCGAAGCCAAGAAGCGTGGGACCGGAAGACTGTTCAAGCATGGTGTACGCGTGTCCCCGATCAGATTTCGAAGCTGACCATCTTGGCCATGATGAAAGCGCCGATGCCCATCCACACCAGGCCGCCCAGGCCGGCGACAATCAAGCGCTCGTCGATGAAGAACTGGCCGATGTAGTTGGGGCTGATCCACCAGATCATGGCGAAAACGATGAAAGGCAGGGCGCCGACGATATAGGCCGAGGCCTTCGATTCCGAGCTCATCGCGCGGATCTTCAGCTTCATCTGCGCGCGCTTGCGCAACACGTCGGCCAGATTGGCCAGCGTTTCGGCGAGGTTGCCGCCGGTTTCGCGCTGGATGGCAAGGGTGATGCAGAAGAAGTTGAATTCGGGCATCGCCAGACGGTCGGCGGTTTCCTGGAGCGCGTCGTCCATGGTCTTGCCGATCTTGATGCGTTCGGTGATGAGCTTGAATTCCTCACCCACCGGGCCGGGTACTTCCTGCGCGACGACGGCGAGCGTCTCGGTCACCGGAAGCCCGGAGCGCAGGCCGCGCACGAGCAGTTCGATGGCATCGGCAAACTTCACAGTGAACTGGGTGGCGCGCTTCTTGATGAAGTGGTTCACAGCCATGTGCGGAAGGCCGGCGCCAACGAAGAGACCGACGGCCAGTGACAGGAAAGCCGCGCCGGACTTGAGATAGAGGATCGCGGCGACGGCCGCGGCAAGGCCCAGCGAGGCATAGAAATACTGCGTGACCGTCCAGGGCATGCCGGTCCGGTGCAGACGCAGGGCGAGGGCGTCGATACGCGAGGTGGACCCGGCGATCCGGCGTACGCGGGGCTTGCGTGCAGCGACCGCCTTGCGCATCTGCGCCTCGACGCGGTCGACGGCGTTGTTGGAATGGCGAAAGCGGACGGCCTGCAGGCGGCGCGTTGATTCCTTCGCGGGCGACGGGCCTGAAAACGCGACCCAGATGAGCATCAGGACGCACATCAGGCCCGCCGCTACCAGGATCAACGAAAGAATGTTCATCTGCGTTTCGTGCCTCTATGTCCTGCGCCCCGGCGTTGCGCCGGGGCTATCCCGGTGCGGACCGTCAGTTCGCTGCTTCCGCCTTTTTGGTGATTGGCATCGACGAAAGTCTGACCCAGCTTCGCCGCCATCGAGGCGCTCTTGATGTCGTAGGGAATCGAAAGCTGGATTGCGGTTTCGATCGAAGCTTCGAAATCGCTCTTGCTGATCTCGGCGAGACTGGGCTGGATCTTGTTGGCCACCACGATCACGCGTGCCTGTGCGGCATTGGCCTTGAGCCAGGAGAGCATGCGGATGGTGTCGCGGGCGGAGGCCAGGGTCATTTCGGCGACCAGCACGACGACGTTCACATTGCTGACCAGCTGCGGGAAATTGATCAGCATGTTGCGCGGCAGGTCGATGACGGTCATCTCGAATGCCTGGGAAAATTCTTCCTCAAGCTGGATAAATGCGGCGCCATCGGTCATCAGTGGAGAGTTGATCGGGGCTTCGGCCGAAAGGATTGCCAGGTTTTCGTTGGCGCGGATCATCGCGCGTTCGATGAACAGGCCATCGATGCGGCTCGGGTTCTCGATCGCGTCGGTCAGGCCGCGACCCGGTTCGAGGTCAAGGCACAGCGCGCCGGTGCCAAAGTGGATGTCGAGGTCGAGCAGCGCGGTCGACTGCTTGTTGTCGGCACTGAACAGCCAGGCGAGCGACGTCGCGATAGTCGAGGCGCCGACGCCGCCGCGGGTGCCGATAACGGCTGTCGAGATATGTTCCCTGGCTGTACCGGCTTCATGCGGCTTGGGGGCAGCGAACACGGCCTGGGCATGTGCCAGTGCATCGCGCAGTTGGCCCGGGGCAAGCGGTTTGAGCAGATAGTCGTGAATGCCGCTGGCGATCAGGTCGCGATAGAGACGCACATCGTTCACTTGCCCCACGGCCACAACGATCGTGCCCGGTTCGCAGACTTCGGCGAGTCCGTTGATGTCGTTGAGCGGATCGCCGCTTTCCGACAGGTCGATCAGCAGGATGTTGGGCGAAGCCGTGATCGAGAGCGACTGCACGGCATTGCGCAGGCCGCCCTTGTTGCACTTCTCAGGGGCCCAGCCCATTTCCATCGCGACCGGGCGCAGGACATCGAGCGAAGCCTCGTCGCAGAGGTAGGCGGCGAACGGCTCGCGCCCGTTCGAATTGCCGGATTTGAAAGGTGCGTTCATGGCTTAGTTGCTCTTGCTGCCGGTTTTGGAGACGGTGTTGCCGTCGCCGGTGGGCGCGGCCTTGCGATAGGCGTCGATCGCCTTGTTCGAACTCATCGAAACCGTGGAGCCGGTGGAATCGGCGCCGCGCAGCAGGTCTTCGGGATTGGCGACCATAGCTGCGAGGTTGCTGTTGGTGGCACAGCCGTAATTGCTCGACAGGCCGTTGTTCGGATTGAAATCGCTCCTGGTCGACCAGTCCGGGCAGCCCGGAACCGAAGCCTTGCTGCGCACGATTACGACGCGGGCGGTGCCGGTCGAGACGTATCCGGCCGTCTGCGGGGCCTCGTCGCCGATCAGGATACCGTAGCGGGAGGCCACGGCTCCGATCGCGCTATGCACGGCGGCATTCCCGCTCGGATCGTCGACATAGACCTTGTCGCCGTATTTCAGATGCATGGCGTCGAACCAGCCGGCAAGGCGGCCCTGTTCGCCATAAGCGAGGCCGGCACTTCCGGTCGTGAGATCGAGTGTGTAGTTGGTCTTTTCAACGACCGGCTGATGCGCCGAGTACATTGAGCGGTTGGTTGGAACGCCGCCGCATCCGGCAAGCGCGAGGCCCAGCGAAAGAGCGAGCGCGGCGCCGCCGAGGCGGGCAATGCGGGCCGGTTGGGAAGAACGCATGGTGTTCACCTTTCTCACTTCAGGCTGAAGCCGGGCTTGGCGCTGTCGTCGGCCGCAGTGCGCCTGGCTTTCTTGCCGTCGCGGGGCAGATCGGCCGCGCCGATGCCGGGGCCATCGACGGACGAAGGCGCCTGTTTGGGACCGGGCCGCTTGCCGCCGCTGACACCGTCGCTGCTGATGTTGCCGAGCAGGCGCTGCAACTCGTTGGGCGAGTTGAAGCCGTCGGTGGGCAGTGCGATCTGCGAGGAATTGACCGGATTGACGAGATAGGGCGTGACCACGATCACCAGTTCCGTCTCGCCGCGGCGATAGCCGGTGGAGCGGAACAGCGAGCCGAGGATCGGCAGGTCGCCTGCGCCCGGCATCTTCTGGATCGTGTTGGACGTGTTGTTGCTGAGCAGGCCGGCGATCATGAAGCTCTGGCCGGAGCCGAGCTCAATCGTGGTTTCGGTGCGGCGCACGGTAAGGGCAGGCACTTCATAGCCGTTGAGATTGACGGCACCCTGGCTGGACAGTTCGGAAACTTCCGGGCGTACGCGCATCGAGATGCGGCCGTTCGCCAGCACCGTGGGCGTGTAGGAGAGGCTGATGCCGTATTTCTTGTACTCGACCGAGGTCGATCCCAGCCCCTGGCTGATCGGAATCGGGTATTCGCCGCCGGCAAGGAAATCGGCCGTTTCACCCGACAGCGCGGTGAGGTTGGGCTGTGCGAGCGTGGAAACGAGGCCGACGGTTTCCCCCGCATCGAGCGCGCCGAGGATGTTGAGGCCGAACAGCTTGCCTGCACCTGCCAGCGTGCTGCCGGTGGTGATGGGAGCAATACTGGTGCCCTGTGCGGTCGTGCCATTGGGATACGTCACCGTAACTCCCTTCGACTGGGTGCCGAGCGGCATTCCTGGCGCGAAAGAGGGAGAGAAGCCGGAACGGCCCTGGCCGATGCCGAACTTGAAGCCGCCGGACTTGTCGATCGTGGTCAGATTGGAGGTCAGGTTCTTGACCAGCGAGCGGCTCACTTCGGCAATGCGGACCTGCAGGTTCACTTGCAGCGGAGTCGCCATGCGCAGGCGGCTGATCACGTTCGCCTTGTCGCCGACATAGGCCTGAACGAGGCGTTCGGCTTCCGAAGCGTCTTCCGGTGTCTTGACGGTGCCGGTCAGCAGGAATGTGTTGGTGCCCATCGTGGAGACGCCGATTTTGGCTTCGGGCATGGCGAGGTGCAGCATCGAATCGACGCTGTCGATGTTGGACCCGACGCGGATGGTGCCGGACCAGACGACTTTGCCCGCTCCGTCGCTGGCATAGACCGTGGTCGTGCCCCCGGCCTTGCCGAACACGTAGAACTGGCTGCGCGATTTGACCTGGACGTCGGCGACCTGATCGTTGGCCACGAAGACGTCGGTCATCGCGCCGGGAACGTTGACCAACTGGCCGTTGCCGATCGACAGATCGATGCTCTGGGCCGGTCGGACGACGGACTGGGCCGTGACCGGGGCCGATACCGTTACCGTGAGCGGCGCGAGCGCGCAGGCGGTGGCCAGCACGGATTTGATAAGGCGGGGTTTCATGAATGGGCCCTCGGAGGCGTTGCAACGGGCGGAAAAGGTCAGTCTGGCGCGGCCCATTACTTGCTCCCCACGATTTCTTCGGTGGTGTCCTTGCCGCGGGTCACGCGGACCACGGGACCGGTGCGTACGGGCTTGCCGCCTGCGGGCGTGAACGCCGCCATCGAGCGAGGTCCCTGGGTTCCGGGCTCGGCCGGGCGGCTGGAAGGCTGGAAGCGCGAGACGTCACCACCGGTCACGTAAGTGGTCTTGCCCTCGATCGGTTTGGCCATCGCCTGGCGCATGAGCTGTTCTTCCTGCTCCTTGGTCGCGCCTTCGGGCACTTTGACTTCACCGTTGGCAAGCGCGCGTTCGAAGTCCGCCTGATTGTCGGCGATGGAGCGCAGTGAGAGGCTGATCGTGCCGATTTCCTGTGCCACGGCGACCTTTTCGGCGATGCGTGGAGTCACTTCGAGCGTGACGGTGCGGAAGGCGCGGACCACGGTCTTGCCGTCGACAACGTCGTTGTCGGTGGTCTGGTCGGTGGCGAGGACGCGCAAGTTGCGCAGGATGGTTTCGGCGGTGCGCAGCGCTTCGCCCTGGCCCCTGACGGCCTGGGTCAGCACCAGATCGACGTGATCGCCAGGGAAGACGAAACCGCCGACGCCGGTCTTGGCGGAAACGGGGATCGTTACGGCGCGCATGCCCGGCCCGAGCGCGGCGGCGAGGAAGCCGCGGTCGCCCGGTGCGACGAGCGCGCCCTGCGTGAGCGGCTGACCGGCCGTACTCGGATAGCGGACAAGTTCCTGCGGCCAGTCCTGATAAGAGACGGCATCGGCCGTGATGATCGTGCCGACTGGAAGCGCGCGCTGGGCCACGAGGACCTTGGGGCCCTTGGGCTGGACCGGAACGGCCTCTGCCTGTGGCGCAGGCGCACCCGAGAACAGAGATCGCGCTGCGAATGCAGTGCCTGCCGCTACCAGCAGCGCCACCACCAGCAGCACCAGCTTCTTCTTATCCATGGCTTGGTAAGCCCCCTGAGATTCCCCCGATGGAACACAGACCATCGGGCAAATTGGTTAAAATCGAGTTCATCCCGTTTGCGCCGCCAGTCGGGCCGCCGGGAGTGTCTGTTCGCCCAGCACCCACAGGCCTGCCGCAGCAATGGCAATTCCATAGGGGATGGGGAGTCGCGATTTCTGGCGCTTCACGATATGGAAGAACCCGAAGGCGAGGATTAGGATCACGGCGAGGATCGCCGCGCCGAAGAGCCAGGCATGCGGCAGCAGCGAAGCGATGGCGGCCTGCGTGCCGCTGCCGATCAGCGGCCGGTGCATTATCAGGGCATAGACAATAGCGCCCGCGCCCCAGATCCACGCGAGCGCGGCCAGCAGGGCGAGTCCGTCGCGCAGCGTCTCGCCGCGAACGCGCTTCATGTTGAACACGGCCATGGCTACCGAAGCCCCGCCGCCGAGCACGGCCATCAGCACTACCAGTTGCACGAAGCTGACAGGCGTGAACCACAGGGCCAGCGCGGTCAGCAGCTTGACGTCGCCACCGCCCATCTGTCCGGTGACGAAGAGAATGCAGGCGAAAGTGAATGTCACGACGGCAAGGCCGACCTGGAAGCCCATGTCGAACCAGCCGAAGCCCATCGCCAGCCACCATAGCGGCGCGGCAAGGGCAATGGCGGCGTTGAGCCAATTGTCGATTTCCCGGCGCCGAAGATCGGTGAAGGCGGCCATCAGCAGCGCGGTTGCCAATGCCGCCAGCAGTGCGTACGAGAAAATGCTGCCCGACATGTGATTGCGCCCCCTTGGTCGGGGTTATGATCTATCGGGTATCGCTTACTAAAAAGTAACCAGTGGGCTGAGCACGGAATTAGCCAAGTGAGTTCTCCTGTTTTCAGCCGACCGTTCTCCGCAGCGCGCAGGGCTATCCCTGAAGGAGCGCGCGAGAGTATCTGGCATGCGCCGGGGGGCTGGGATGTGCGGCGGATGGACTGGCCGGTGTCGGAGGGTGCGCGGCGCGGTGGGTTACTGTTTATGCCGGGACGTGGCGATGCTTACGAAAAATGGCTGGAGTCTCTCGATCAATGGCATGGAGAGGGCTGGCAGATCACGAGCGCCGACTGGCGCGGGCAGGCCTATAGCGGGCGGCTTGGTCGCGATGGCCAGACTGGCCATATCGATGATTTCTCGACCTGGGTGGGCGACTATGCCGCTCTTTGGGATGACTGGGCGGCGCGTACGCGCGCGCCACGCGTCGCCGTGGGGCATTCGATGGGCGGGCACATCGTGTTGCGCGCCGTCGCGGAAGGGCGGGTGAGACCCGATGCGGTGATTTTGTCCGCGCCGATGCTGGGACTGCATCCGGCCTGGTTGCCGAGCCGGTTGCTCCACGTGACGGCCAAGGCTCTCGCCGGGCTGGGCGACCGGCGGCGGCCGGCCTGGAAAGGCAACGAGAAACCCGAACTGCTCGCCCACGCGCGCAGCATGCTGCTGACACACGACTTGTCGCGTTACCAGGATGAGCTGTGGTGGCGGGGCGAGCGACCTGCGATCGAGATGGGCGCGGCGAGCTGGGGCTGGGTCGAGCGCGCGCTGGCCTCGGTCCGGGTGCTGGAACGGCCGGGTATGCTTGAAGCCGTGTCCATGCCGGTGCTGCTGCTGGGCACGCATGCCGATACGCTGGTGTCCTGGCCGGCGATCCGCCGGGCGGCACGGCGTATGCCGAAAGGCGAACTGGTCGCTTTCGGCAAGGAATGCCGCCACGAGATCCTGCGTGAGGTTGATCCTGTGCGCGACCGGGCGATGGATGCGATCCGGGAGTTTCTCGACCGGGTGGTTCCGGCTAGGGGCTGATCGCATGGATGCCCGTTACGATATCGTCATAGTCGGCGCCGGCATGGCCGGTGCTTCGTTGGCCGCCACTGTTGGTACGCGGGCCCGTCTGCTGATGATCGAGGCGGAAGATCGTCCCGGCTATCACACCACCGGCCGTTCCGCCGCCTTCTGGACCGAAAGCTACGGAGGTCCGGGCGTTCGCCCGCTGACGGCGGCTTCCGGCCCGATGCTTCGCGATCTCGGTCTGGTGGCTCCGCGCCGTGCGCTGACGCTGGGGCGTGCCGGGGAAGAAGCGCAAGTTGCCGCATTCATGGAAACCTGCAGTGCCATCGGGATCGAGATCGAATGGCTCGATCGGGCCGGAATCGAAAGCCGTGTGGCCGGCTTGCGTCCGGACTGGACTTGCGGTGCGTTCGAACCGAGCTGTTGCGACATCGACGTCGCTGGCCTTCACCAGCACTACCTTGCACAGGCGCGCAAGGCCGGTGCGGACTTGTGGTGCCGGGCCGGGCTGACGGCTGCAGAGCGCAAGAGCGATGGCTGGATGCTCACGTTGTCGGACGGGCGGCAGGTGGCTGCGGCCATTCTGGTGAATGCTGCGGGTGCCTGGGCCGATCCGGTGGCGCGGATGGCGGATGTCCGCCCGCTGGGTATTATGCCCTACCGTCGCACCATGGCCCAGCTGGCGGTTTCTCCCGCCGTGCCGGACGATCTGCCGCTGGTGTTCGACATTTCCGGGACTTTCTATTTCAAGCCGGAAAATGGGCACCTCTGGTTGAGCCCGCATGACGAAACGCCCAGCCTGCCTTGCGATGCCGCACCGGAAGAACTGGATGTGGCGCTGGCGATCGATCGCTTCGAGCAAGTGGTCGATTGGCGTATCGAGCGGCTGGAACATCGTTGGGCAGGGCTGCGTTCCTTCGCGCCCGACAGATTGCCGGTCTATGGGTTTGCACCTGAGGTTCCGGGTTTTTTCTGGTTTGCCGGGCAGGGTGGTTTCGGTATCCAGACAGCGCCTGCCGCTGCGGAGCTGGGGGCACGGCTCCTGCTGGGCGAGCCCGGAGGCGCGATAGATCCGGGACCTTATTCTCCGGGCCGTTTTTTCTGAGACCGGTTCGCAACGCGGTTATCGCGGTTGCATCGACGGGCGGGAATTGCTCAGTTCGATACGGACCATTCAAAGGAGACCCAAGATGGCGCACCGTTTCGAAATCCGTAAGAACAAGGCTGGCGAGTTCGTTGCCTATTTCTGCTACAATGCGGAAACGATGTTCTGGACCGAAGGCTATTCGAGCAAGGCTTCCGCACAGAACGCGATCGATTCGATCAGGAAGAACGGCCCTGACGCCGAAGTGGTCGACAAGAGCGCCGAATAGGGGCTCTATGCCGTTGCGGCGGGCTCATCGTGCCCGCCGTGATGCGGCAGGCGCGAGGCGATGAAGTGCCCGAAACGCATTTTTCGTTTGCAAGGACTGCCACTACGCATCGGTGATTTCGCATGCGCAGCATTTCGGCGAAGGTGACAGCGTCCGCCGTTTCAGCCGGCGGCTATCGCCGCATCGCTTGCAAGCTTATCCACGCGCTCGTTTTCCGTATGTCCTGAATGGCCGCGGACCCATTCCCAGTGGATCTTGTGCCGCGCGGCGGCCTCGATCAGGTCGTGCCACAAGTCCGCGTTGCGCACCGGCTGCTTGCTGGCATTGACCCAGCCCCTTTTCTTCCAGCCGTGGACCCATTTGGTGATCCCGTCGATGACATAGCGGCTGTCGGTATGCAGCGTGATGTCGCATGGTTCCGTCAGGGCATTGAGCGCCTTGATGACGGCGGTCATTTCCATGCGGTTGTTGGTGGTTTCCGGGTCCCCGCCCGACATTTCCTTTTCGTGCGGACCCATGCGCAGCAGCACGCCCCAGCCGCCCGGGCCGGGATTGCCTTTGCAGGCGCCGTCGGTGAAGATGTCTACCTGTTTCATGCCGCGAAAATTCCCGCATTGCCCGGATCGGCGTAGAATTCGAGCCTGCGTGCGAAAGCCATCGGGTCTTTGAGTGTGACAAGCGCATCGTCCGGCGTGTTCAGCCAGTCGTAGGCGCGGGTGGACAGAAAGCGCATGGCCGCGCCGCGCGCGAGCAGCGGCAGGGCAGCGCGTTCGTCCGGTGAAAGGGGGCGAACGCTTTCGTACCCCTTCAGCAAAGCTGTGGACAGCGCGGGAAAAAACTGCGTGCCATCCGTGCTGAAGCACCAGGCCGCGTGGGTGACGGCCACGTCGTAGGCAGTGATATCGGTGCAGGCGAAATAGAAGTCGATCAGGCCGGTGACTTTGTCTCCCAGCATCAGGACATTGTCCGGGAACAGGTCGGCATGGATCACGCCGCGCGGCAGGTCGGACGGCCAACGGGCCTGGAGCGCGGCCAGCTCACGCTCGACGATGCGTGCCAGTTCGGGGTGGATAGACGCGAGTCCCTCGGCGCCGCAATCGCCCAGCAATTGCTGCCAGGCTTCCAGCCCCATCGAATTGGCGCGGGTGTCGTCGAACCCGGCGGCGGCGAGGTGGACCTGCGCGAGCGCCGCGCCAACCGCCCGGGCCTGCTCCGGGGTGGGATCGGAGACCGATACGCCCGGCAGAAACTCGATCAATGCCAGTGCCTTGCCGTCATGGAAGCGATGGCTTGCGCCGTCGCTGTCATGGATGGTGCGTGGCACCGGGCAAGCGTGCGCGGCAAGGTGGTCGAGCAGGCCCAGGAAAAACGGCAGGTCCGCAGTGTCCGTGCGGGTCTCATACATGGTGAGGATGAAACGCCGGGCATTGCCCTGTGTGTCCTGCGTCTCGATCAGCCAGTTGCTGTTGGATACGCCTTCGGCAATGCCCTTGGCGGAAACGAGCGAGCCCACGTTGAAGGCCGCGACGATCGCGTCCATTTCTTCCGCGCCTAGCCGGGTATAGACTGCCATGCCTTTGTGCCCCTTAACCGATCAGCTGGCGGGGCAGCTTGAAAATCATCCGTTCGGTGGCGGTCACCACTTCCTCGGCAGCAACCTCGCGCAGGGTTTTCAACAGGTCGACGACTTCATTGACCAGTTGTTCGGGCGCGGAGGCTCCCGCGGTAACGCCGACGGTTTCCACGCCTTCAAGCCAGGCCGGATCGATGTCGGTCGCGCGCTGGATAAGCTGGGCGCAGGCACCGGCGCGCTGGGCCACTTCCACAAGGCGCAGCGAGTTCGAGCTGTTGGGCGCGCCGATCACGAACATCAGCTGACATTCGGGTGCCACTTGCTTGACGGCAGCCTGTCGGTTGGACGTCGCGTAGCAGATATCGTCCGCCTTCGGCGCGATGACTTGCGGATAGCGCGCTTCGATTGCCCTGATGATCGCGGCCGTGTCATCGACCGAAAGCGTCGTCTGCGAGAGATAGGCCAGTTCGGTATCGGGCGCGAAGGGCAGGGCGGCGACGTCTTCCACGGTTTCGATCAGGGTCATTGTGCCATCGGGAACTTGTCCGAACGTGCCGATTACTTCGGGATGTCCGGCATGGCCGATGAAGAGGATATGGCGGCCTGCCTCCATCTGGCGCTCGGCCTGGCGGTGCACCTTGCTGACCAGCGGGCAGGTGGCATCCAGCCATTCGAGTCCGCGGGCCGTGGCCTCTGCCGGGACGGCTTTGGGAACGCCGTGGGCGCTGAAGATCACCGGAACGTCATCGGGAACGTCGCTGAGTTCCTCAACGAACACCGCGCCCTTGGCCTTCAGGGAATCGACGACGAACTTGTTGTGCACGATTTCGTGCCGCACATAAACCGGCGGTCCGTAAATGGTGATCGCGCGTTCGACGATCTCGATAGCGCGGTCGACACCGGCGCAAAATCCGCGCGGCGCGGCGATAAGGAGGCGCAAGGGCTGTTTCGCGGGGGACGGAAAGGGCGCGTTCATGAACGGCCCTCTAGCGCTTTGCCGCTTGCGCCGCTAGGGCAAGCGCACGCCATTCTGAGGAAGTGATAATGAATGCACGCCGCCTGACTGCCACTGTTCTTTGTTCCGCCGCAGCGCTGACCGCGCTCAGCGGGTGCGCCAAGAAGGGTGAGGTCGTGGTCGATTCCGGTGTCGGCATTACTGCGGTGCGCAGCAAGTGCCCGGCCGTGGGCATTCCAGACTATACTGGCGATATTACGCTGTTTGGCAAGCCGGGCGACAAGACGGCGGCGAATATCGATGTCGTCGCGTCGATGACCGATGTGCGCACGCAGTGCAATCAGGACGCGGGCGACAAGGTCTTTGCGCAAGTGTCCTTCCAGATTCAGGCCCGCCGCAACAACACCGGCGGCGCGCGGCAGGTGACACTGCCCTATTTCGTGACGGTGCTGCAGGGCGGCACTGCCGTAATCAGCAAGCGCGTCGGCCATGTCACGCTGAACTTTGCCGATGGTGAAGCGCGGGCGCAGGCGACCGGTTCAGGCAGCGTCCATATCGACCGTGCCGCTGCAACGCTGCCCGAGGATATTCGCAAGCTTATCACTCGCAAGCGTAAGGCGGGCGATGCCGATGCCGCCGTCGATCCGCTGGCCGATCCGAAAGTGAAAGCGGCGGTGGCGCGTGCTTCGTTCGAAGTGCTCGTGGGCTTCCAGCTCAGCGAGGACCAGCTCGCCTACAACGCGACCCGCTGAGAGGTCAGCGGTCAGTCGCCGTTGAAGCAGAGCCCATAGCCATGCCGATGGCCTGGCGGGCGGCGCAGGCCATTGTTTTGCGATCGGCGCGTTCGCGTTCGGCCAGCGGCGGCAGATACGTGATCGTGAGGGTGATCGGTCGCCAGCGTGCGAGAATGCGCAAGGCGTTGTCCAGTCCGGGTTCGTCTCCCACCCAGGCGATGTCACGCGTTTCCCTTCCGTAGTCGAGCCAGATCGGCTGCACGGGAATGTGCGCCGCTTCGCTGTCAAGCGCAGACAGTAGCGAGGATTTGAACGGCAGGAGTTCCGCGCCGTCCGATGTCGTGCCTTCGGGAAAGACGGTCAGCGCTCCCGCTTCGCGAAGGGCCGCGCGTACGCGTTCGACTTGCGCGGCCACGCTGCGGCGGTCGTGCCGGGCAACGAAGACCGTGTCATTGAGCTCGCATAACCAGCGCAAGGGGCCGATCGCGGTGAGGCCGTCGTGCGCGATGAAGGCTGTGCCGGTAGCGCCAGCGACAGCGGGAATGTCCAGCCAACTTACATGATTGGAGATGAAGAAGGTGCGGCGTGCCGGCCACAGGCCTCGCGTGCGTACGCGGACTCCGGCGATGATCGCCAAGGCGCGCAGGAACTGGCGAGGCACCGGGTTGCGCGGTGTGAAAAGGGCCAGCAGGTAGTAAAGCGGGATGCAGACGAGCAGAGCGCTGCACATCGCCGCAATCCGCGCTGCCACCAGCGGCCAGGCCCAGAGGGCGACGGTCCGGCCCCGGGCACTCGCCAGGGGAGGCGTCGCCCCGTTCATCTAGGACCTGGAGCTTTCGCCGTCCTCACGCTCGATCTTGACACCGAACAGCTCCATGCGGTGATCGACGAGGCGGAAGCCTAGGCGCTCCGCGATCTGGCGCTGCAGCGCTTCCAGTTCGGGGTCGACGAATTCGATGACAGCGCCGGTTTCGACATCGATCATGTGATCGTGATGGGCCTCGGGCGCGGCTTCGTAGCGGGCGCGACCATCGCCGAAATCGTGCCGATCGAGAATGCCGGCTTCCTCGAACAGGCGCACCGTGCGGTAAACCGTCGCGATCGAAATGCCCGGGTCGATCGCAGTGGCCCGTTCGTGCAGTTTTTCGACATCGGGATGATCGGTGCTGTCCGAAAGGACCTTGGCGATCACACGGCGCTGTTCGGTGATGCGAAGACCACGTTTGGCGCAAAGGGCTTCGATGTCGATGGGTTGATGCACGTGTTGACCTGTCAAATGAATGCGGCGCACCGGACATGTTAGGCCGGTGCGCCAGCAATCTCAACCATCATGGCACCGCCGCGTCAGGCGGGGCGTAATGGTTTGCACAGGAAATAACCCTCAAAGCGGAGAACCGCTGCCGGACTATGCCTGCTGCAATGCCTGTTAGGCGGCGGCAGCCTTGGGCTTGCGGCCACGGCGTGCGTTGGGCGTGCGGCCCAGACCGATCTTCTTGGCCAGTTCGCGGCGCTTCTCGGCGTAGTTGGGGGCAACCATCGGGTAGTCGGCGGGCAGATTCCAGCGCACGCGGTATTCTTCCGGGGTCATGTTGTAGTGAGTCATGAGATGGCGCTTGAGCATCTTCAGCTTCTTGCCGTCTTCAAGGCACACGATGTAGTCGGGCTTTACAGAAGCGCGAACGGACACGGCCGGTTCGGGCTTTTCTTCTTCGACCACAACCGGACCACCCAGCCCGGCAAGAGCGCCGTAGACGTTGGTGATCAGCAGGGGGAGGTCTTCGACGGTCACGCTGTTGTTGCTCACATGTGCTGCAACAATGTCAGAGGTGAGCGTGATCAGCGTTTCGTTCATGTCAGTTTGAATATCTTCCACGTTATTTTTCCTTATGAGCGACCATAGGAGTGATTTGAGACCTGTTGGGTCTGTGAAGACGCCCATTGAACGATTTCGTTGCAGGGTGCAAGTTCAATTGGATGCATTTGCGCAATTTTACCCACTCTATGATTAAATTTCTTTGTAATCTCGCGTCCCGGTTCAGCCTATGTCACAGGCAAAGGTAATGGCGTCGATGCGTTCGCCGCTTTGAGTACGGTAATAGTCCCGCCGTTCGCCGATCTGGTAGAATCCGAAACTATTATAAAGCGTCTGAGCCGGATTCCCTTTTCTCATTTCAAGTAACAGCCGTTTGGCGCCACGCTGTGCTGCACCGCGGCGCAACTCTTCCAGAAGGTAGCGGCCCAGTCCCTGTTTGCGAAATTCCGGAGAGACGCCCAGAAGCAGCAATTCCTCTTCATCGAAGCCGGTGCGCGACAGGAAAAAACCTGCTGCGGGCATGTCTTCGTCCGCTTGTTTGCAGTTGCTTCCGGCCAGACAATAGCAGCAGTTTCCAAAACTCAGGGCGTCTTCTACCTGGCGGCGGTTCCAGGCTTCTCCGAAGATCGGATCGAACGCGGCGGTCATGACCGCCATGATCCTGTCGATATCGTCGATCACGCGGCAGACGCGGGTGTCGCGCCATCCGGCAACCGCGCATCAGGCGCGCGCCCGTAAAGCGGGCGGACATCGGTCAGCAGGGCTGAAGGTGGCAGCAGATGGAATGCGCGTGCGTCAGGCCAGGCAGGCATGGCGGTGCCATGTCCGCGTGCGCCCACGAGCGCTTCGGATTGCGTTCCCGCGACCAGCTTTTCTTCCGAGCCGGCCGCGGCCGCGTCCGGGCGCAGGGAGGCCAACGGACGCAAGGGGGCGCCGTTCGAACCGAAACCCTGCACAAACCATTCGCCGTGGCCGCCTGTCATGGCCACGCAGACAGGCGTGGCTCCATGTTTCTCGCGGGCGATGGCGGAGACCAGTGCGAGACTGGAATAGCCGGCGATGTCCGCGCCCCAGGCAAGGGCGAGTGCCCGGGCCGCGGCAAGGCCTACGCGCACGCCGGTAAAGCTGCCGGGGCCGAGTGCTACGACGATATGATCGGCTTTCCCGCGACCGGGCAGGGCGGAGATCATCGGCACCAGAGCTTCGGCATGGCCGCGCCCGAGCACTCGGAATTCCCCGGCCGTCAGGGCGCCGTTCTCGAACAGCGCGACCGAACAGGCGTCGGTGGCGGAGTCGATCACGAGAGTGCGACCCTCATGTTGCACGGGATAGGAAGCGGTTGCTGGTGCTGTCACGATCCGTTCTGCCTGCCGCGTTCCGGCCATCCCGGCGTCAGGCGGCCCGGACTTCGGTGACTTCGGGAACGTAGTGCTTCAACAGGCTTTCGATTCCGTGCTTGAGTGTGGCGGTCGAGGACGGGCAGCCCGAGCAGGCGCCTTGCATCGTCAGGTAGACAATACCTTCGCGAAAACCGCGATAGATGATGTCGCCACCGTCGTTTGCCACGGCCGGGCGAACGCGTGTGTCTATCAGTTCGCGGATCTGCGCGACGATATCGGCATCGGCGGGATCGTCGCCGAAATCCTCCTCCTCGGCGGGCACGGCAATACCGCTGGCATCGCTGCCTGTGAAAAGAGGGGCTTCGGATACGAAGTGATCGAGCAGGATCGAGACGACCTGCGGTTTGAGGCCGGGCCAGTCGACGCCCGGCGCGGCAGTCACCGAAACGAAGCTCTGGCCGAAGAACACGCCGGTTACGTCGCCCAGATCGAACAGGGCTTCAGCCAAGGGGGAGGCAGCGGCATCTTCGGGCGAGGTAAATTCGCGCGTGCCCGCGGTCATGACCTCCCGGCCGGGCAGGAACTTGAGCGTCGCGGGGTTGGGCGTGGTTTCGGTTTCGATGAACATGACATTTGCGATGTAGGTAAAGTGGCTCGGGGGTCAAGTGGGGACCAGTCCGGCCATGGCGCTATTCACTGGTCCTTAAGGGACGGGCATCCTATAGCTTGTGCGATGAAGAAATTTCCGCGCGCCGTCTGCTCGCTCGCTTGCCTTGCCCTTTTCGCCCAGGTTCCGGTTCAGTCCGTTCTGGCGCAAGGCGCCGATGCGCCTGCTGCACCTGCGCCTTTGTTGGCGGACACGCAGGAACCCTGGCTCTACAAAAACAGCGACGTTCCGCATGACAAGGGATGGCATTTCGGCGAGCTCTCCAACGGATTGCGCTATGCCGTACGCAAGAACGGGGTGCCGCCCGGGCAGGTTTCGATCCGCATCCGCGTCGATGCCGGTTCGCTTTACGAAACCGATTCCGAGCGCGGCTATGCGCACTTGCTGGAGCACATGCTGTTTCGCCAGTCGAAGTATCTGGCCGAAGGCACCGCGATTGCCGCGTTCCAGCGTCTGGGGGCGACATTCGGCAGCGATACCAATGCGCAGACGACGACCACCGAAACGGTGTTCCAGCTCGATCTGCCCAATGCCACGCCCGCTTCGCTGGACGAGACGTTCAAGCTGATGTCCGGCATGGTGACGGCGCCCACGCTGTCAGCCTCGAACCTCAAGAAGGACCTGCCGATCGTGCTGGCCGAAATGCGCGAGCGTGGCGGGGCGGCCAAGCGTGTGCAGAATGCCATGCAGGAAGTGTTCTATGCCGGGCAGCCGCTTTCCGAACGCGAACCGATCGGGACGGTCGCGACGCTGATGGCGGCGACCCCGCAGTCCGTCCGCGCGTTCTATTCGCGCTGGTACAGGCCGGACAACGTGGCGGTGATCGTGGCAGGCGATGCCGATCCGGCCATGCTCGAATCCTACGTGCGCAAGTGGTTCGGCGATTGGCGCGTGCCGGGGGCGAAGACCCCGGAACCCAGTTTCGGCGATCCGGTTGCGCCCAGGGGCGTCGATCCGAAAAATCCGGTGGGCGAAACCCGCGTGCTGGTGGAGCCCGATCTGCCGTCTTCGCTGATGGTCGCCATCTTGCGGCCCTGGCGGAAAGTGAACGACACGATCGTCTACAACCAGGGCCTGATGATCGATGCGATCGCCCAGGCCGTTATCAACCGGCGGCTGGAAACCAAGGCGCGCGCGGGCGGCAGTTTCCTGTCGGCTTCGGTCAATCAGGACGACGTATCGCGTTCGGCCGATGCGACTTTCATCTCGGTCACGCCGCTGGGGGACGATTGGCAGGCGGCGCTGCACGATGTGCGTGCCGTGATTGCCGATGCGCTTACCCGCCCGCCGACGCAGGAAGAGATCGACCGTGAGGCGGCCGAGCTGGACGTGGCTTTTCAGGTCCCGGTCGAACAGCAACGCATTTTGCCCGGCTCCAAGCTGGCCGATGATCTCGTTAATGCGCTGGATATCCGAGAGACGGTGGCTGCGCCTGATGATGTGCTGAAGATATTCCGCAGTTCCAAGCCTTTGTTTACACCGCAAGCCGTGCTCGAACATACGCGAAAGCTGTTTTCGGGCACTGTGGAGCGGGCGCTGTTCACGGTGCAGAAGAAAGGCATGGCAACGGACGAGGCGCTGCATCAGGCGCTGCTGGAGCCGGTCAAGCCTGACCAGTCGATCCGCATGGCGGCAGAGGCTGCGCCGGTTTCGTTCGACAAGCTGCCTCCCGTCGGCACACCTGCCGAGCCGGTCGCCGATATCCCGACGGGGCTGCTCGATATCGAGGAACTGGCTTTCGCAAACGGAGTGAAGGTTCTGCTCTGGCCGGTGGCGGAAGAACCGGGCCGGGTAATGGTGAAAGTGCGTTTCGGCGGTGGCTACCGTTCGATCGATCCCAAGGATGCGCCGTATATCGCGCTCGGCAAGTATGCGCTGGTCGGGTCCGGTCTGGCGACGCTGGGGCAGGAAGACCTCGACCGGATCGCGACGGGTCGCAAGATGGGCTTCGACTTCGATGTACAGGACGCGAACTTCGAGCTTTCGGCCGAAACCCGTCCGCAAGATCTGGCCGATCAGCTTTATCTCTTCGCGGCCAAGCTGGATCTGCCCAAATGGGACGTGAATCCGTTCCTGCGCGCCAAGGCGGCAGCCAAGATTCAGTATGATACTTTTGCCACCTCGCCGCAGGGTGTGCTCAACCGCGACCTGCAATTCTATCAGCGCGGCAAGGACCCGCGTTTCGCGACGCCGTCTCCGGAAGAGCTGGAAAAGACGACGCCCGAAGGGTTCAAGCGGGTGTGGAGCAAGGCCCTGTCGCAAGGCCCGGTCGAAGTGCAGATCTTCGGCGATTTCGACAAGACGGCGGCGATCGCGGCGCTGGAAAAGACCTTCGGTGCGCTCAAGCCGCGCACGCCCGCGCCTTCGACTTCGGAACTCACTGAAGTGACCGTGCCCAGGCCATCCGTCGCGCCGGTGGTGCTGTATCATCATGGTGATCCCGATCAGGCAGCGGCCGTGATTTCCTGGCCGACCGGCGGCGGCTCGCTGGGCATCCATGAGTCGCGCCAGCTCGAAATCCTCACGCAGTTGTTCACCAACCGTCTGCTCGATGCCGTGCGCGAAAAGCTGGGCGTGTCCTATGCGCCTTATGTCTTCTCGACCTGGCCGGTGGACTTGCAGCAGGGCGGATCGATCACGGCGATGGCGCAGCTTGATCCCAAATCGGTGCCGGTATTCTTCCAGACCGCCGATGAGATCGCGCAGGATCTGATTGCCAATCCGCCTACGGCCGACGAACTGGAGCGGGTGACAGAGCCGCTGCGCCAGCAGGTGACGCGGGCGGCGTCGAGCACGTCATTCTTCATGAGCCAGCTCGAAGGGGCGACCAGCGATCCGGCTCGGATCGGCAGCGTCCGCTCCGTGCTCAGCGACTACACAGTGACGACGCCGGAAAAGATGCAGCAACTGGCCGCGCGCTATCTGGGACAGAACAATTCATGGCGGCTGGAAGTCATGCCGGGAGAGTCCAAGGCCAGCGTCGCGGCGCGGTAACGGGCGTGATTCAGGGGCCTGTCGGGGGAGGGGGCTCTGCCCCTTCTCGCGCAACCGATCACAGTGATCGGGCAAAGCGGCTTTGCAAAAATTGCCCGCGGGCGCTAATGGGCGCCTCTTGTTTTGCTGTCCGGCACGCAGTGTGCCGGATCTGAGGAGTAGAAAAAGTGGCTAGCAATTGGACCCCGGACGGCTGGAAGGCACAGGAAGCCCGCCACCTTCCGGTTTATGGCGATGTGGAGAAATTGCGCGAGGTCGAGGCCACGCTTGCAAAGTTTCCGCCGCTGGTCTTTGCCGGCGAGGCGCGCGCGCTGAAAGAGGATCTGGCCGAAGTGGCGGCCGGACGCGGCTTTCTGCTCCAGGGCGGCGATTGCGCCGAAAGTTTCGCCGAATTCAGCGCCGACAATATCCGCGATACCTTCCGCGTGCTGCTGCAGATGGCCGTGGTGCTCACCTTTGCCAGCAAGCAGCCGGTGGTGAAACTGGGTCGCATGGCGGGCCAGTTCGCCAAGCCGCGTTCGGCCCCGACCGAGAAGCAGGGCGATCTGGAAGTGCCCAGCTACTTCGGCGATATCATCAACGGCATCGAATTCGGTGAGGAATCGCGCCGCAACGATCCCGAGCGCATGCTGCGCGCCTACGCGCAGTCTTCGGCGACGCTGAACCTGCTGCGGGCCTTCGCGGGCGGCGGTTATGCCAATCTGCGTCAGGTGCATCAGTGGACGATGGATCATATCGGCCGCAGCCCCTGGGGTGAGAAGTTCTCGCAGATGGCGGACCGCATCGGCGAGGCGCTGGAATTCATGGCGGCCTGCGGTGTCGATCCGGAAACCGTGCCGCAGCTTCAGGGCACGAGCTTCTATACCAGCCACGAAGCGCTGCTGCTGCCTTACGAGGAAGCGCTGACCCGCCGCGATTCGCTGACGGGCGACTGGTACGATTGCTCGGCCCACATGCTGTGGATCGGCGACCGAACGCGCTTCGAAGGCTCGGCTCACGTTGAGTTCCTGCGCGGCGTCGGCAATCCCATCGGCATGAAGTGCGGCCCCTCGCTGGAGCCGGACGCGCTGCTGCGCATGCTCGACACGCTCAACCCGGGCCGGGAGCCGGGCCGCATGACCCTGATCAGCCGTTTCGGGCATGACAAGGTCGAAGCCGGGCTGCCCAGGCTGGTGCGCGCGGTGAAGGCGGAAGGGCACCCGGTGGTATGGTCGTGCGATCCGATGCATGGCAATGTCATCAAGACCGATTCCGGCCTCAAGACCCGTCCGTTCGACCGTATTCTGTCGGAAGTGCGCGGCTTCTTCGCGGTCCACCGGGCCGAGGGTACCCACGCGGGCGGCATCCATATCGAAATGACAGGGCAGGACGTGACCGAGTGCACCGGGGGCGCCATCGCCATCACCGACGAGGCGCTGGCCGACCGCTATCACACCCACTGCGACCCGCGCCTCAACGGCGCGCAGTCGATTGAGCTGGCCTTCGAGATGGCGGACTTGCTCAATCTCGAAGCGAACGAGCGGCACAAGCAGGCGGCCTGATTTCGGGGGTCATGGAATAGGAAGGGCGCGGAAGTCTGCGGCTTCCGCGCCCCTTTCTCATGGGGAATCGGGAATTGCGGGGACGGGAGGCGAAGCGCTTTTCCGTCACTTGAGCAGGTCGAGCACGTTCTTCGCGTTCATGTTGGCATGGGAAATCATGGCGGACGAAGCCTGGGCCAGGATCTGGCTCTTGGCGAGCCTGACGGATTCCTCCGAATAGTCCGCATCTTCGATCTGCGAGCGTGCCTCGGTCAGGTTGGTCATCTGTGACTGGGCGACGTTCATCTCGGACGTAAGACGGCTGCTGGACGCGCCGATATTGCCTCTGACTTCCATGACCTGCTGCAGCGCGCTGTCGAGGACGCAAATGCCGTCGCTCGCGCTGACTTTCAGCGGGGCGTATCTGTTCCCATAGCTGTTGCTGTCCGTGAAATGGCTCTTGAAATTATAGCTTCTGCTGCCCGTTGGCGAATGGGAGAGGTAGTTGGAGGGATCTATGTTCTGGTAGTGTCCCGGTTCCGGAATGAATCTGACATCCACGCTGTCAGTGGCTGTCAGATCGATGTTCGCTATGCCTACAAACCGCGTGTTTCCGCTGGAAAAGCCCATGTCCTTTCCCAGGAAAGCGAAATTGTCGTTCTTGCTGTAGAGCGTGGTGAGCGATGTCTCGACGACATCGCCTGAGTTAGCGCCGGTCTGGATTTCGAAGCCCGCATCGCCTGTCCGGTACGGGCCCTGGAACGCACGCACTCCGTGTTTACGGCGCGTTTCCTCGTCCTCATAATATTGCCCGGGAACATAGTAGTAATGGCTGTCGGTGGTATATCCATGGCTCGTATCCGAAAACAGCGCATTCCCGTTGAAGTCGCTGTTGCCCAGGATTGAATTGACCTGCTCTACCGAGTGATTCATTTCGATCTGCAGGGCCGCGCGGTCGCTTGCCGAATAAGTGCCGCTGGCCGCCTGCACTGTCAGTTCGCGCATGCGCTGGAGGATGTTGGTCACTTCGCTCAGAGCGCCGTCGGCGGTCTGCAGCAGGGAGAGACCATCGGAAATATTGCGCATCGAAACGGACAGTCCGTTGATTTGCGATGTCATGCTGGTGGCAATGGCAAGGCCCGCCGCATCGTCGGCAGCACTGTTGATGCGCTTGCCGGTGGAAAGTCTTTCCATTGCCTTCTGCTGGGTCGCATCCGCGGCATTTGCGGCAAATGCCGCGCGCATGGCGGTGATGTTCGTACCGATAACTGTCATGTTCACTGTCCTGCAGACCGAACCGTGATGAGTTCGGGCGCAGAGTTGGAAATTAGGGAAGTATTAACCATCCGGGTTTTTCCCGGAAGCCGGGCAAAAGCCGTGCCGGCGGCGTGGGTTAAATCATGGCAGGGGAAGGGAAACCTTGCGTTCTTGCCTTGACCGCGCGGCCCGCGCGCGCCAACCATGGCGCATGAAACACCCCCTGATCGCAGCGAGCCTTGTCCTCGCCCTTTCCACGACCGCAGCCATCCACGCCGCGGCGCCTACTGACACGATGTTGAACGAGCTGGTCGAGAGCTACGACTGGGTTCGTCCGCAGGCCAATTTCGTGCGCCGCGTTGTCGATATTCCGATGCGTGACGGCGTGAAGCTGCACACCGTCATCATCTTCCGCAAGGGCACGAAAGACGCGCCCATGCTGCTGACGCGCACACCCTACGATGCGGAAGCGGCAACCAGCCGGAACCGCAGCCAGAACATTGACGAAGTGGTGCGCTATTCGGATCAGATCTTCGTCGACAATGGCTATATCCGCGTCTTTCAGGACATTCGCGGGCAGCACGGGTCCGAAGGCGAATATGTGATGAACCGGCCGCTGCGCGGGCCGCTGAACCACACCAAGGTCGACCACGCGACCGATACTTATGACACGATCGACTGGCTGGTGAAGCACGTGCCTGAAAGCAATGGCAACGTCGGCATGATCGGTTCGTCTTACGAGGGCTTTACCGCGCTGATGGGCACGGTCGATCCCAACCCCGCGCTCAAGGCCACTATACCGCAGAGTCCCATGGTCGATGGCTGGATCGGGGACGACTGGTTCCACAACGGCGCCTACCGCACGTTCGGGTTCGACTACGATCTCAGCCAGACGGTGAAGCAGGGCGGCGGTGCGGTGCCCAAGGGGACGGGCGATGAATATACCGCTTACCTGAATGCCGGTTCGGCCATGGAATATGCCAGGGCCTATGGCCTGCTGGATATGCCCACGATCCGCAAGGTGCTGGAACATCCGGCTTACGATGCCTGGTGGCAGGGGCAGGCGGTCGACAAGCAGCTTGCCAAGCGCCCGCTGACCGTGCCGATGCTGCTTCTGGTCGGCGAGTGGGATCAGGAAGACAGCTACGGCGCGCCTGCCGTCTATCGGGCGCTGGAGCCCAAGGACGTCAACAACGATATGGTCAGCCTCGCCATTGGCCCCTGGCGCCATTCGGGCGTGAACTATGTGGGGCGCTCGCTGGGGCCGCTCCAGTTCGCGGGCGATACGGCCAAGCAGTTCCGCGAACGCTATGAACTGCCGTTCCTCGATTGCCATCTGAAGACCCACGCGCCCAAGTGCGACACGCCGCCGGTGATTACTTACGCAACGGGCGCCGACCGCTGGGAAGTCTCGCAAAAATGGCCCGACGGCACGTACACGCCGCTCTATCTGGGTGCCAGGGCCTCGCTGTCCTTCACCAAGCCGGACGTGGGCAGCGACAGCTATGTGTCCGACCCGGCCAAGCCGGTGCCGATGCTGCCGCGCCCGATCCACATGGAAGGCAGCGAGTGGAAGGAGTGGCTGGTGCATGACCAGCGCTTCGTCGATGGCCGCCCCGATGTGATGACCTATACCACCGGCGTGCTTAGTCAGCCGGTGCACATCAAGGGCGCGCCGAAGGTCGATCTCCATGCCTCCACTACCGGTGAGGACAGCGACTACGTCGTGAAGCTGATCGACGTCTATCCCGAGGAGAACTCGGCCAACCCCGTGATGGCGGGCTATGAACTGCCCATGGGGATCGAGATCTTCCGGGGCCGCTATGTCCACGGCTTCGCCACCCCCGCGCCGCTGCAGCCGGGCAAGACCTATGCCTTCAAGTGGTCGCTGCCCAATGTGGATCACGTGTTCCTGCCGGGCCACAGGATCATGGTGCAGGTGCAGTCGAGCCTGTTCCCGCTCTATGACCGCAACCCGCAGAGCTGGGTGCCATCGATCATGGATGCGATGCCCAGGGACTATGTGAAGGCGAGCGAAACGGTGCACTATGGCGGCGATGCGGCCAGCGCCGTCTGGCTGCCGATCGCCGGGGACTGAGGGAAAGACATCCCCTGTCCACCTGAGAGGGAGAGCGCACTGCTGGAGGATGTCGTTATCGTCATATGGACGAATGACGGCGCCGGTCATCTCGATCCTCTGGTGTGCAAGTCTTGCAATCGCCCCTCTGTTTTTTGCACTTGCGAAATTTTGCTGCATCGCACAAAAGACAAGTGCCTTTCAGGCATCCTCTCCCAAACTTGTAAACCCGGTCGGAACCGGCCGGGTTTTCTTTGTATGGGTGGATGATATTGCGCAGCGTATGTCCGGGGGATTGTCGCTTGTGGTCATAAACGGCTAGGATCGGATTGGAGCAACAGGAGATCGGTGCGCCGTGACTGGCAAGTGGTTGATCGGACGCAAGATGGCAACGCTGCTGCGGGCTGGACCAGGGCGGCAGGCGCTGGTCGCGGAAGCGGTCGTCAGCCTGCTTGTGGCTAGTGTGATCTCGCGTATGACCCCGTTCCGGCGGCTGGCTCCGCGCCTGGGAGAATTCGTGCCGCCCGACGATGCGCGTGCCACGGCTGGCGAGACGTTCAGCCTGGCACACGCAAAGCGCATCCGGGCCATCGGCTGGGCGGTACGGTCTGCGGCGCCGTGGATGCCCTTTCGGGCGGTTTGCCTGCAGCAGGCGATGGCGGCCCATGCGATGTTGAGGCGGCGCGGCATTGCCAGCGTCATGCACTTCGGTGCCCATTATGATGAGGAAGGGCAGTTTGGCGCCCATGCCTGGCTGGACGCGGGCGGCCTGCGCGTTACCGGCTATCCGGTGTCACCTGGCATTGCCGAACTGGGGTGCTTTGTCTGAGAGTTTTTT
>JARROF010000028.1:0-26292 GCA_037384205.1 Novosphingobium sp.
GGAGTTATTCCATGGATAACCTCTTGTTATGCGCCGTCTAACATTAATTAATATGTATGTCAAATAGGCTGATCTCACGAATGCGGCGAGACCAGCCGCACCCGCCGGTGATTGCAAGCGCGCGGCCGCGCATTCCTTTGGAATATTCCCGATGTTTCAGAGCCTCTTCCTCGAGGATCGGCCGTCGCGCTGGCGCCCGCTTCCGGCCCCGTCGGGAGCAGGCGTGGAAATGGCGACGGGCAGCGACAATGATCCAGAGGCGTGGCCAGGGCCAGGACCCTATAGCCATTCGTGGCGGCGCTGGATCGCTTGCTTCGCCTGCCCGTCTTTATTCGTGCCCGTCATTGCCTTGCCGGGTTGATCCGGCCTGGACGGGCACAATGCCGTGGACCGATGCCAGCGCGGCGACGGTTCGGTCAGCCATAGCCCGCTCCAAAGGTGCTATCTGGAACCCGATTGGAGTTGTGTCCGCAGATGAATGATTTTATACCCATGTCAACGCATACTATAGAAACTGTGATCGAGGATTGAGTGATGCTGGCATGGCAGGCTGAAAGATTTGGCGAACCGCTGGATGTCCTGGAGTTGAAGGACATGGAAAAGCCCGTGCCGGGTCCCGGCGAAGTGTTGATCAAGGTACGCGCCGTTGGGCTGGGACTGCCTGATTTGATGTCGGTGCAAGGGCGTTATCCTTTCGTCACCATACCTCCCGCGATTCCGGGGCATTCCTTTGCGGGTACTATCGATTCTGCCGGGCCCGGCAGCTCCTTCACACCGGGCACGCGGGTCATGGCTCGTACGATGTACAAGAACCAGGCCGGCGCGCTTGCGGAATATGCGGTGGCCCGGGCATTTGATACATTTCCGACACCTGATGCGCTCGATGACGCCCAGGCGGCAGGCTTCGTTGTGCCATACCACACAGCTTATGTCGGTCTCGTCAGTCGAGGGAAGCTGGCCGAAGGAGAGACGCTTTTGGTCCTGGGCGGCTCCGGAGCCAGCGGATCGGCCGCAATATCTCTCGGAAAGGCGCTTGGAGCGCAAGTAATAGCGACCGCGCGCGGAGAGGCGAAGGCCGATTTCTGTCGTTCCCTGGGAGCTGATCATGTCATCGATGCGACGACGTCGCACATCGGCGAAGCCTTGCGCGAATTGACAGGCGGGCACGGGGCTGACGTGATTTTCGATCCCGTCGGCGGCGAACCGAGCGACCAGGCCGTCCAGGGCATGGCGTGGGGAGGCCGGCTGGTCCTGATCGGAATTTCGGCAGGCTTCCCGACATTGAATCCGCTTGACATGATCGGACGGACCTACTCCGTGATCGGGGCCGCTCTTCCCAATCGCACCGAGGCCGAGCGGGAGCAGGCTATTACGGACCTGGATCAACTCGTCAGCAGCGGAAAACTCGCGGTACCGATCGAAGGTCGGTACGCTTTCGAGGAAACACCCAAGATGATAGCCCTCCTCGGCGGCGACATCATGGGCAGGCACATTATCAATCTATAACCGCCCGGAACGGCTCGCCATCATCTGAATGGCGAGCCGTTCCGGCACTGCTTTGGCGGACGGGTGATTTTTGGGATTCGCTTGGCGCTAACGGCGCGATTCCCCGGGGAGCCGGCTTTGAGGAAGGCTGGCGATGGACGAAGACCGACAGACGGACCTGAAGCGGTAGCTTGCTCCGTATCCGGATCGGGCCGGGGTGCGCTTCGGCTGCGGCCCCGCCTGCGCCTTCCTCCAAAGCCGCCGGATCACGCAGGCGGGAGGAAAAAGAGTCCTCGGCCCACTGCCGCTACCCCGCCAGCCGGCAGCGCGGCAGGCCATTCGTGACCACCTGCCATACCCTCTGCCATACCCTCTGCCATCGCCGCCTGACACCAATCCTGCACGCAATCCCGATCCAGACGAGGCCCGCACGCCGCTAATCTACGCTGCGAGTTGTGCCGAATGTTCCGGCAACGGACACCCTGTTGACATGTAGCGCTACATTCAATAACGGGGGACTGGAACGGCGCTTCCGGTGCTCAGACCGGAAAATGTAGCGCTATATTTACCGAACGGTCTCCGAAGAAGGTCCGTATAGCAGGGAGAGTGCGATGAATTCGAAAGATCTGTGCGGCGGTCGTGCCGCTGTTTCGTATGCCGCTATCGCGGTGTCGCTGGCATTCGCCGCTCCGGCGATGGCGCAACAGCAGGACGCGCCGGTCGCGGCGGCCGATGACGCATCGTCGAATGAAATCATCGTTACCGCGGCGCTTCGCGAACAGACGCTGCAGGATGTTCCCATCGCCGTGTCTGTGGTTTCCGGCGATCAACTGACTGCGGTCGGTGCCAATGGCGTTGAGGCGATCACCAATGTGGCACCGTCGCTCACCTTTACCAAGGGCAGCAACACGTCGAACAGTTCGCTGTCGATTCGCGGTATTGGCACGACGGTGTTTTCGCCGGCCGCCGAACCGGCGGTGTCGGTGGTCGTTGATGGCGTAGCGATGGCCCGTTCGGGACAGGGTTTTCAGGACCTGGTCGATGTGTCCCGTGTCGAGGTTCTGCGCGGTCCGCAGTCCACCCTGTTCGGCAAGAACTCGTCTGCAGGGCTTATTTCAGTGACGACGGAAGATCCCAGCCGGTCGCTCTCCGCAAAAGGCGATGCCAGCTATGCCGAAGGCGGCGAGTGGCAGATTCGCGGGTCGGTGTCAGGACCGATCAGTAATAATCTGGGCGTCCGGGTAAGCGGATTCTACAAGGATTATAAGGGCTTTGTTCGCAACGTGTCCGGGATCGGCGATCGCTGGCTGAGCGGACATCGCAGCTGGGGCGGGCGCGCCAAGTTCAAGTGGGAGCCGACCGCTGACCTCACCGTCACGCTGATCGGCGATTACAGCAAGAATCGCGACAATTCGGTTCCAACGCTCCGCAAGGTCTTCAGCCAGGCCTATCTGGACGCTTTGTTGCCGGTCGTTCCCTCGCCCGAACTGCGCGAAGTCAACATGAACGCCAGCAACACCAACAATCTCGAACAAGGGGGTGTTTCGGCCAAGATCGAATATCAGCTGAGCAGTAATTTTCAGCTCGTGTCGATTTCGGCATTTCGCCAGTGGGATTTCACCGGAAGGTCGGACACCGACTTCACCTCGCTCGCGAACCCGCTTCCCGGTGTAACGCTGTGGGACGTCAATTCGGGCACTACCGACCTCAAGCAATATTCGCAGGAAGTGCGGCTCGTTTCGGGCGATCTGGGCGGGTTTGACCTCCTGTTCGGCGCCTTCGCCTTCAAGCTCGATGCGGATACCACGTTCAAGCGGCGCATGGTGCCGACAAGCGGCGGTCGCAGCGGGCAGTTCACCGGCTCGACGTCCAGTTCGAACATCGCCGCCTTTGCCAGCACAAATATCGATCTGGGGCCCAACGCCCAGTTGTTCGGCGGCCTGCGCCTGCTCCATGAAACGCTTGACTGGCAGGCGCTTCGCGATCCCGCCAATGTCCTTGTGACTGGCGATCGTGCGCTGGGTGGCGCTGCCGGGACAGCCGCGAATTTCAGCGGTTCGACCGACAAGACCACCCTTGTCGGAAAGATCGGCGTGCGCCGGGATATCGGCGATCTGGGCAATGTCTATGCCAGCTATTCCCGCGGATATAAGGGCAAGGCCTATAACCTGATTTTCGCGGTTCAGGAAAGCTACAAGCCCGTCGATCCCGAAACGTCCGATGCGTTCGAGCTGGGGATGAAGATTGAAACCCCGGATCGTCTGCTCTCGCTCAACGCAGCGCTGTTCTACACCAAGTACGATAATTTCCAGGCGCAGTCGCAGCTGCCCGGCGACATTTCCTTCTACCTGCTCAATGTCGGGTCGATTTCGACCAAGGGCATCGAACTGGAAGCCAATCTGCGTCCGTCGCGCCTGACGACGATTTCGCTGGGCGGCACCTTGATGGACGCCAAGATCGACAGCTATCCCGCCGGGCCCTGCTATCTCAAGCAGACGGAGGCGCAAGGCTGCGTCAACAAAGCGCAGGATCTGGCGGGCGGGCGCCTGCCCAACGCGCCCGATTTCCGGATGACGGCCTTCGTCAAGCAATATGTGCCGCTGGGCAATGACCTGCCGTTCGACCCCTATATCCAGTCGAACATGACCTATCAGACGAGCGTCCAGTATCAGCTCGATCAGAACCCGGACACCGTCCAGGACGGTTATGCGCTCGTGAATGCCGAGATCGGCATTGAGGGCAAGAACGATGCCTATTCACTGGCATTTTTCGTGCACAATCTGTTCGACAGGAATTTCACCGGCAATATCTTCGCCTCCAGCTTCAACGGCGGTCGCGTCTACCAGCAAGTCCTGCGCGATGCCGACCGCTATTGGGGCGTGCGCGGATCGTTCAGGTTCTGATGCAGGGCGGGGCTGGTTCCACCGCGGCGATGCCTTCGGGTGTAACGGCCGGGGGCAGCAGCGATCCACTCGCCCTGTCCCCGGGCGATCGGGCCTGGGTCGATGCACGGCTGGCCGAAATGTCCACCGAGGACAAGATCGGCCAGCTTTTCATACTCAGCTCGATCGACGACGATATCGACGAGATTGACCGCCACTGCGCGCTCGGTGTCGGGGGCGTGCACCGGTTCCCCGGTCACGATCTGGAAAAGGCCTGGGCCGCGACGCATGCGGCGTTCGAACGCTCGCTGATCCCGCCACTGATCAGCGGCGATATCGAAGGGGGATCGCTCAGCCATTATTATGCCTCCCCGGTTCCCAATCAGCTCGGTATGGCGGCGGCCGGAGACCTTTCGCTGTCACGGCGGATCGCGCGGCTTGTGGCGTGCGAAAGCAGGGCGATGGGGTTTAACTGGACCTTTTCGCCAGTGGTCGACATCGGCGCCAATTTCCGCAATCCCGTGGTTGGTACGCGCGCTTATGGTTCGGATGTCGAGACGATCCTTGGCCAGGCCAGTATCCTGATCGAGGAATTGCAGGCGCATGGCGTAGCCGCCACGGCCAAGCACTGGCCGGGCGATGGAATCGACGATCGCGACCAGCATCTCATCACGACCGTCAATACCCTGTCGATGGAGGACTGGGACGCGAGCTATGGGCGCATCTATCGCGAACTGATCGCCAGGGGCGTGATGACGGTGATGAGCGCGCATATCGCGCTGCCGGCGTATATCTTGTCGCGCGATCCCAAAGCGGGGCGCGAGGCTTTTCGCCCGGCAACGCTGTCACGACTGCTCAATCAGGACCTGCTGCGCGGCGCGCTGGGCTTTCGCGGGCTGATCGTTTCGGACGCGACCGCGATGGGCGGTCTGAATGCATGGTGCGAGCGCGAAGAAGCGGTTCCGGCGGTAATCGAGAACGGCTGCGACGTGTTTCTGTTCAGCCGCGACGGTGCGGGGGACAAGCGCCTGATGCTCGACGGGCTGCGCACCGGCAAGCTGAGCGAGGCGCGGCTGGAGGCAGCGGTCGACAAGATATTGTCGCTGAAGGCACGGCTCGGCCTGCACCGGCGGACGGCAGACGATTTACTGCCGCCGCTTGAGACCGCGCGCCGGCAATTGCGTCGGCCCGAAAGTCTCGCGCTGGCGCAGGAAGCGAATCAGCGCGCCATTACGCTGGTCAAGGACACGCAGAAGCTTCTTCCGCTCGACCCCGTCCGGCACCGCCGGGTAGTGGTGCTTGCCGAAAAAGGCTGGAACTTTGTATCCGGTGCGCTTCCCCGCGAAATCGATACGTTTCCGGATACCATGCGGGCGCACGGATTCGAGGTGCGGCTCTACGATCCGGACCAGACCCCGACAGGCGAAGACACGGATCTGATGATCTATCTGATCGGTCAGGAGGCAACTCCGACGATCGCGCAGATCAGGCTCGACTGGATCAAGCTGCATGGCGGTACGCGCAAGGCGATGCTGCGGTTCAACACGCAGATCCCGACGATGATGATCTCGCTGGGCCAGCCCTATTATCTCTATGACGCGCCCGAGATCGCGACGTATGTCAACGCCTATAGCGCGTTGGAAAGCGTTCAACACGGCGTTGTCGAGCGCCTGATCGGTGCCGCGCCGTTCACCGGGAACTCACCGGTCGACCCGTTCTGCGGTCTTGCTCAGGCGCGTTTCTGAATATTCTGCCCTCGGCGACCTTTCTCCTCCTCCTCCTTGTCGCCGGGGATTTTCAGGCGGCGGGCTTGCCCCGCCGCCTGTTTTATGGGTCGTGCCCACCCGCCCGGCCTGGGACGAATCGCCATTCCGTTGATGGCAAGCCGAAAATGGTGATCTTGCGTGAGCCGGAGCGCAGCGTACTTCCTGTGCGCGAGCACCGGAAGCACGCGAAAACGCCATTTGCAGGCCGTCAGGACCGAATGGCGATCCCTCCTGGCAATTTCACCGCTGCAAGACCGACGCTCGCTCGATCAGCGTGAAGTCGACAAAGCGCGGCACCGTTCGTTCGGCCGACGGATTGCGCAGCATCGCGATCAGCATGTCGGTTGCCTGTTCGGCGATCTCGGCAAGCGGCTGGCGCACAGTGGTCAACGGTGGCCAGATTTTGATCGCGATCGGGCTGTCGTCGAAGCCCGTGATGGAAATGTCTTCCGGCACGCGCAGCCCGCGGCGCAGAGCGACGTTGACGAAAGCGGCCGCCATGTCATCGTTGGTCGCCATGATGGCACTGGCCTTCAGCTTGGCGTTCAGCTTGGCTTCGGCAAGGATCAGCCCTTCCGAAAAATAGGGGCGCGCGCTCCATATCAGCGAGGGGCGGCAGGGCAGTCCGTGCTTTCGAAGCGCTCTGCGATACCCGTCGAGCCGCGCCTCGCCGACATCGGTATCGGGCATCACGACGAACGCGATGTCGCGATGGCCGCGTGCGATCAGCGATGAGGTCAGTGCGCAACTCGCCTCCTCGTCATCAATGCGCACACAGGCCATGTCGGGCAGCGCCTTGCCCGGCGCCATGGCCGCAAGCGGTATCGCAAGACCCTTGCTCAGCCCGCTCTCGCTAAAGCGTTCGCACAGCGGCGGCGGCAGCAGCAGCCCGTCGATATCGGTCCGGGCAAAGGCGACGACGTCGTCAAAGGCGGTTTCGGGCTTATAGGTCTGGAGGATCAACTGTACCCCCCTTCGCGACGTCGCGCGCAACGCGCCCACCAGCATCGCGCTCAGCAGCGCGCTTTCATCGTCGCGGTGGAGCAGCCCGATACGCAGCGTGCTGGCACTGGCCAGCGCGCGGGCGGCGGCATTGGGCCGGTAATCAAGTTCCTCGATGGCCTTGAGCACCGCCTCGCGCTTTGACTGCTGCACGCTTGTCTTATTATTGATGACATTCGACACGGTCATGGGCGAGACCCCGGCAAGGCGCGCCACCGAACCTATTGTGATACCTTTTGTCGCTTTTCTGCGCGCGCGGGTACGTCCTTGATTTTGCGTCTCTGTCGGCATTTCCAATCCTTAAATTGCCTGCGACATGATTGACAAGCAAGAATGCCACGGTTAAAAATGTAGCGCTACAAAACATGTCCCGGCACGGTGATGCAGGTGAACGGGGATTGTCCGGGGGGCGGGATGCTCACGCGAAAAACGGACGGGCCTGCGAAGACGGTCCGGAATGGGAGAGAGAGAGCTGTGGAGACTTCCCTACCTGAGCCGGGCGTGGCCGCCGCAGCCGCGAGGCGAATGGAAGAGTGCGCGAGCCAGCCGGCGAGCAGCGAGGAAAGCTGGCCGTCCGCGCGTCGGGCGTGGCCGGTCGCCATCCTGCTCATGCTCGCCTATACGCTTGCTTTCGTCGATCGTCAGGCGCTCGCGCTATTGGTCCAGCCGATCAAGGAAGATCTCGGCGTTTCGGACACGGCGATGAGCCTTCTCTATGGTCTCAGCTTCACCATCTTCTATATCCTGGTCGGCGTTCCGGTCGCCTGGCTGGCCGACCGTTCCAACCGGCGCAACATCATCGCGGTCTCGATCTTCGTCTGGAGCCTTGCCACCGCGACCTGCGGGCTGGTGCGCAGCTATTCCGGCCTGTTCGCGGCCCGCATCGCGGTGGGAACGGGCGAAGGCGGATTGAGCCCCGCGGCCTATTCGATGCTTGCCGACTGCTTTCCCAAGGAACGGCTGGCGTTCGCGATGGGCGTCTACAATATGGGCGTTTATTTCGGCGGAGCGGGCGCGCTGATCCTTGGCGGGGTGATCGCCTCGCATATACCGCCGGGCAGCGAGGTCGTCGTGCCGGTGCTGGGTACGATGAAGGGCTGGCACATTATCTTCCTGCTGCTTGGCCTGCCGGGCGCACTGCTCTCCTTTGCCATGCTGCTGGTGCGCGAACCGAAGCGGCGCGGTCGTCAGGAAGGCGTTGCGGTTCGGCACGCCGGCGCCGGTGAAATTGCTGCGCAGCTCGGCCGCCATGCGCGGGCCTATATCGGGATTATCGTCGGCTTTGCGCTGATGATCTTTGTCGGCAACGGCACGGGCGCGTGGATTCCGGCCTTTCTTGAGCGCAGCTATGGCATGTCGATTTCGCAGATCGGCGCGTCCTATGGCTGGATGGTATTCTTTTGCGGCACCAGCGGGGCGCTGATCGGCGGGTTCTTCGCGAGCTGGATGCAACGCCGCGGTGTCGAGAACGGCAATCTGCTTGCCGCCGTGATCGGATTCACGGCGCTCATTCCGCTCACGGCGGGATTTCCGCTGATGCCGACCGCCTGGCTGGCGCTGGCCGGGATAGGCGCGATGAATTTCTTCGCCGGGTTCAATTTCGGCGGCGGCCTTGCTGCGCTCCAGGGGCTTACGCCCAATGGCATGCGCGCGCAGGTCTCGGTGCTCTACATGCTTGCGATCAATCTCATCGGTTCGACGCTTGGGCCGACGGCGGTGGCGCTCGTCACCGATTATGTGTTCGTCGATCCGGCGCGGGTGGGGGAGGCGATCGCGCTGACCTGCGCCGTCGCCTCACCGCTCGCGCTGGCCCTGCTGCTTGTCGGCATGTCAGGTTTGCGCGCCGCGCACCGTTCGGAAGAGCCTGTCGCGGCGTCAATCCTCCAGGTCTGAAATTTGCTCCCGGTTCCTGTGGCAACCGCCAGAGAAAGATAAGCCATGCGCTCCTTAAGAATTGCCCTCACCGCGCTGCTCGCGGGAACGACCCTTTCGGCTCCATGCGCAGCGCCTGCGACCGCCGGGGATACAGCCGCGCGTGCAAGCACCGCGGCCGCACGTTCGGAAGCCCCCGTGCAGGGGCGCCCGAACGTCGTGGTAATCCTTGTTGACGATCTGGCATGGACCGATGTTTCCGCCAATCGGGCCGGGACAATCTCCACCCCCAACATCGATTCGATCGGCGCGGGCGGCGCGATCTTTTCGGCCGGCTATGTCACCGCATCGATTTGTTCGGTCAGTCGTGCCGGTCTGCTGAGCGGGCGCATACCCGCGACGTTTGGTTTCATGTACAACATCACCGATCGCGGCAACGTCGACGAAGGGGCGGGGCTGCCGACCAATGTGCCGACGCTTGCCGAGCGGTTGAAGCCGATGGGGTATGACACTGCGGTGTTCGGCAAATGGCATCAGGGAAGCTCGCCCAAATTCTACCCCACCAGGCGCGGCTTCGACGAATATTTCGGCTTCCTTGCCGGGGAGACCGTTTATGCCACTCCCGATACGCCGGGCCTCGTCACCACGCCGACGCCGGCCGACCGATACAAACCGGGCGAGCGGGAAGGCGCACAGCGATTGTTCGCGGGGCCGGACATGACACCGGTGGCCCAGCCGCACAAATATCTGACCGAAAGCATCACCGACCACGCGGTCGACTTCATCAATCGCAAGGCGGGCGGCAAGGACCCGTTCTTCCTCTACCTCGCTTATAACGCGCCGCACTGGCCGCTTCAGGTGCCGCGCGAATATTATGATCGCCATTCGAAGATCAAGGACCCCAGGCGGCGCACCTATGTGGCGATGATCGACGCTCTCGACCAGGGCGTGGGACAAGTGCTCAAGGCCCTTGATGACAAGGGCGTGCGCGACGACACGCTGATCGTTTTTCTAAGCGACAATGGCTGTCCGGTTCAGTTCGGCTATTGCACCCGGACGCACCCCTGGGGCGCGGGCAAGTTCACCTATCTGGAAGGGGGCATGCGCGTGCCCTTCATGGCCGCATGGCCAGGCCATATCAAAGCGGGCCAGCGGATCGACACGCCGGTCAGTTCGCTTGATATCGTGCCCACGGTGCTGGACGCTGCGGCGCCCGGCAAGGCGCTGCCGACGGGGCTGGACGGGGTCGACCTGATACGCACGCTCGACGGAACGGCGCCCGCCACACGCCGCTTCTTCTGGGACCAGCGCCCGGTTCAGGCGATGCGGGAGGGACGCTACAAGCTGTGGCGCTCGCTCGACTGGAAGCAGACGAAGCTCTACGATATCGAGGCGGACCCGTGGGAGCGCACCGATCTTTCTGCCAAACGGCCCGGGGAAGCGGCGCGGCTGGAAAAAGCGATGAACGCTTTCGATGCCAAGCTGCCCAGGCCGATGTGGCCGGTTCATACTACACGCCCGGTTGAAGTCATGGGCCGCAAGACCGAATTCGTTTATTGATCGTGGGATGCGGCGGCGCATCCCGGCCGCGCCTCAATCCTCGCCGCGCACCACGCAGCGAAAGCCGATATGGCTGGTCGAGGTATCGATCATTTCAGGATGGCGCGCGGCAGGGCGGTAGCGCTGGCAATAATTGGCGGCGCACAAATGCGACCCGCCCTTCAGAACCTTTCGCCCGATCCGAACGAGCGGATTGGCGGGATCGAAGCTTTCGCGAAGCTTGCCGCCGCGTGGGTTGCTGATCGCGCAGCACGCGCCCTTGTGCTTCTTGCGCACAGGCGGCGCCTTGGGATTGACGGCCCACCAGTCGCTTGTCCATTCCCAGACATTGCCGATCATGTCGTACAGGCCATAGCCGTTCGGATCGAAGCTGCGCACCGGCGAGGTGCGTTCCCACCCATCGTCCAGCGTGTTGGCGAAGGGGAACAGCCCCTGCCAGTAATTGGCCATCATCCGGCCATCGGGTGCCAGTTCGTCGCCCCAGGCATAGTCCGCATCGTCCAGCCCGCCGCGCGCGGCGAATTCGAACTCGGCTTCGGTCGGCAGCGCCTTGCCGGCCCAGCGCGCATAGGCCTCGGCATCGCCATAGGCGACCTGCACCACCGGATGATCCCAAAGCCCGAGCGTGTCGATATCGCTTTCGGGACCGTAGGGATGCCGCCAGTCGGCGCCGAACACGAACGCCCACCAATTACCCGGATTGCCCATATCGACCGGGCCCTGCGTCTTGTTGAAGACGAGCGAACCGGGCCGGTCCATGCCGGGCAGCATGTCGGGATAATCCTTCGGATCGGGCGCGATCTCGGCCTCGGTCACATGCCCTGTTGCTGCGACGAAACGCGCAAAGTCACGATTGGTGACCGGCACTTCGTCGATCCGGAAACTATCGACCCGAACGCGCCGCCCGGGTGCTTCTTCGGGGTAGAAATTTTCCGATCCCATGGTGAATACGCCCCCCGCAAGGCGCACCATGCCGTCACGGGATGGCGATGGGGAGGCTGCACATGCGGTACCGGTCATCATGCTGTTCTTTGTAAGGAGCCGTATCGAGGGAACAAGGCTGCGCGCGCCGATTGCGTCATTTTGCGGGTGGGGCGCTGTCCGAAGCGGCGAAATCGGGCGTCGGATAATAAGGCGGTGTATCGCGCCGGTCCTTGTCGACCGGCGGCACCCCGGTGGTGCGGATATAGTGGTTCATCAGCGCCACCTGCATCGCGCCGAGCGCGGCGCTCGCCTTCGGATCGGCAATCCGGTTGCGGGTGAGGCCCGGATCGCGCTTGCGGTCGTACAACTCGCTGAGTTCCTCCGGCCGCGCGATAAAGGCGCGCTCGCCGGTTTTCACCGAGGCCACGCGCGCCACGGTCTTGGGCTGCAGGTTCTGAAGGTCGGTCTTGGGCGCATAGCGCCCGCCCAGACGCGGTTCGAACGCCTGGGGTTCGTAGGTGTTGTATCCGCCCTCGCTGAACGCCGCGCGTTCGGGATCGCCCTTCGCACCCTGCAACTGCGGCACCAGCGATCGCGCGAAATGCGTGTGGCGTGCGCGCGTGCCCGCCAGTTCGAGCATGGTCGGCATGATATCGTACAGTTCGGTCATTTCCTCGACGACGTGGCCCGCCCTGCCACCCGGCGCCCGGATGATGAGGGGAACGTGCGTGAGACAATCCTCCAGCCCGCTCGGCCATTTCTCGATCAGTCCATAATCGCCGGCATAATCGCCATGGTCCGAGGATGCGATCAGCGCGGTGTCCTCGCCATGGCCGGTCCGGTCGATCGCATCCATCAACTCACCCAGCAGCCAGTCGGCATAGCTGACCTGCCCGTAATAGGTCGCGCGCACTTTGCGCAGCGTGGCGTCATTGACCTCGTTCAGCCGATAAGTGTCGCGAATCGCTTCGTGGAACAGCGGTTTTTCGGGAAGGCCGGGGGGGATAAGGTCGGGAAGCGTGGCGGGATCGTAGCGATCGGCGAAACCAGCGGGGGCGCGGTAGGGCGGGTGCGGGTTGCCGGTCGGCAGGAAGATGCAGAACGGCCGGTCGCGGTCGCGCTGTTCGAGCACGGAGATAGCCTGGGACACCAGTTCGTAATCGGAGGTTTCGCGGCGGTCGGGGGTGCCCTCCAGCAGCATGGTCAGCGGCGCATCGGGCGACGGGCGGCGCTGTCCCGGCGTCGGGTGTGGCAGGTGCGACGGCGTATCGTACCATTTCGTCACGCTGTCGGCGAAGCTCTCCTGCGCCAGCGCGTCGTTCTTGCCGAACCAATAGACGTCATAGCCCGCTTCCTTGAGGTAGCGGAACATATTGGGTTCGTCGGGACGGAGGAAATAATACAGGCTGCGGTGACCATGCACGCTGGTGGGCCACCCGGTCAGCAGGCTGCACCGAGACGCGCCGCACACCGGGAACTGGACATGGCATTGCGAAAAGCGCGTGCCCGACGCTGCCAGCCGGTCGTAATGGGGCGTCTTGCACACCGGATTGCCGTAACAGCCAAGCGCGTCTGCGCGCATTTCGTCGGGAAAGAAGAACACCAGATTGGGTCGGCGTCCACCGGAAGCGGGAAGCGGCAGCGGGCGGCGAACGCTTGCCACTTGCCGGGCGGGGGCCGTGCCTGTCGCCGGGCGCGCGCTCGCGGGAAGGATCCCGGACGTCAGCGCGCCGCCTGCGACGCCTGCGCCGAGTGCCATGAAATGCCGACGCCTGATGCCGGTTGGGTCTGCCATGATCCTGTCCTCTCCTGATGACCGTTCCGTGTTCGGATACGGATGGTCCGCCATGCGCCGGAGCCCGCGCGATTGACACCCGCATCATGGCGGCCTATATTATGTAGCGCTACAAAAAACACAATAGCAGCCGGTTTCCGCCCTTTCCGGGGTTGTTTCACGACTGCACGGCAAGCGAGGAATGGATCGTGGCGGGCTTCGACAAGCGCGATGTGCTCAAAGCGGGCGTGGCCGGGATGGCCGCCGCGCTGGTGCCGGGCTTGGCGCGCGCGAGAAGCTATCGCATGCCTGTCGATCGGCGCGGGCCGCCGAACCTTTTGCTGATCACGGCCGACGATATCGACTGGTCGGCGCTTGGCTTCATGACGGGGCGCAAGGGGCTGACCCCCAATCTCGATCGTCTCGCCTCGCGCAGCCAGGTGTTCGAACAGGTCCGAACCGCCGCGCCGATCTGCATGCCCTCGCGTCAGGCGTTCATGAGCGGCAAGCTGCCGCATCGCAACGGCGGAAACGGTTTCTTCCCGATGTTCGAAGGCACGCCGACTTTGTGCAGCGTGCTCGACGATGCAGGCTATTATTGCGCGGCGAGCCACAAGATCGGGCACATGCAGCCCGCGACTTCCTTTCCCTGGAGCGTCGCTGCGGAAGGCAAGGATCGCAACCCGCTGATCCATGCCGCATTCGTGTCGTTCGCGGTTGCCGAGGCGCGGGCGCAGATGCGGCCCTTCTTCATCAACTGCAACATCAACGATCCGCACCGCCCCTTTTACGGCAGCAAGGTGGGGCTGGCGATGGATCACGATAATCGCGGGCCGTACAAAGTGCCCGACGAACTGGGGCCGGACGGAGTCGCTATCCCCTCCAACCTCGACGATTTGCCCAATGTGCGCGCGGAGCATGCGCAATATTGGAACTCTGCCAAGCGCATGGATATGGCAGTCGGCAACATCCTCGACGCGCTGGAGGCGAGCGGCGAGGCGGATAATACGGTGATTCTGTTCGTCGCCGATCACGGTATGCCGATGCCTTTCGCCAAGGCGACCTGTTACGATCATGGTATCCGGACTCCGGTGTTGCTAAGCTATCCGGGGATGCGCGCACCGCGCCGTTACGACACGCTGACCACCAATCTCGATATCCTGCCGACCCTGTGCGAATTGCTGGGGCAGACGCCGCCGGAAGGTATCGACGGCAGTTCGTGGGTGCCGATGCTGGAAAAGGGGGCGTCGTTCGACCGGGATTATGTGACATCCTATGTCGATTATACCGCGAGCGGTATGCATTTTCCGATGCGGACGCTTCAGAACCGGCGCTGGGCGTTTCTGGTGTCGCCCTGGTCTGACGGTGGCAAGACGAAGTTCCACGCGGAATCGATGTTCGGGCTTACCTGGCCTGCAATGGTCGAACGCGCAAAAAGCGACCCCGTCATGGCGCAGCGCGTGGCGCAATATACGATCGGCTATCCCATGGCGCTGTACGATCTGGAAAACGACCCCGGCCAGCGCGTGAACCTGATAGACCGGCCCGGGCATGCCGGACGCGCGGCGGAGATGAAGCGGCTGATGCTTGCAGAGATGGAGCGTACCGGTGATCCCCAGCTCGCCAATTACCGGCTGATGCTGGAAGGCAAGCCCCCGGACCTGGTGCAAAACCCCGAGCGATATCGCCTGCGCAAAGACGATTAAACCGAAATCCAGAAGAGAATATTCGATACGGAAGACGAGGACGCATGAACTCTTTCAAAGGAACACGCCGCAATATCCTGCAAGGCATGGCCGCGGGCGGTCTGGCTGCGGCCGCTGCGCCTGTCTCCGCAATCGCGAAGGAAAAGAAGCCCAATATCGTCTTTTTCCTCGGCGAAGGGCTTCGCTGGGACGAGTTCGGCTTCATGGGCAACGATATTCTCAAAACGCCCCATATGGACCGGCTTGCGCGCGAAGGCGCGGTGTTCCGCAACGCCTTTTGCACCAACGCCCTTTGCCTCCCTTCGCGCGCGACATTCCTGACCGGGGCCTATTCGCACCGCACCGGCGCGGTCACCAACGATGCCAATACAGTGCCCGATTCCTTCCCCATGCTCTGCGACGTGCTGCGCGATGCAGGATACGAAACCGCGTTCGTGGGCAAGAGTCATATCGGCGGCGCGCTGCTCGATCACGAATGGGACTATTATTTCGGGTTCAAAGGCCAGGCGGACTATCTGCACCCGAAAATCGTCGAGGGCCGCAACGGCAAATACGGCCCCGAAACCACCTACGATGAATATGTCGACGACCTTCTGACCGACAAGGCAGTCGAATGGGTGGACAGCCGCAGCGGCGACAAGCCGTTCGTGCTGTTCCTGTGGTTCTACGCGCCGCATGCGCCCTTTTATCGCCCGCGCCGGATGCTCAATGATTTCAACGGCGTGCCGATTCCGGTCCCCGAAAATTTCGACGATGACCTGAAAGGCTATCCGGGAAAGCCGCCGCGCGTTGCCGCAGCGGAAAACAAGATCGGGACATCGCAGGTCTTCAACGACGATCCGCGCACGCTCGAGGAACTGGTCAAGAACCATTATGCGGGAGTCCAGTCGAACGATGAAGATGTCGGCCGGGTAATGGCCAGCCTCGAAAGGAAGAACATGCTCGACGATACGGTGCTGTTCCTGAGCTCCGATCACGGTTTCTTCCTTGGCGAGCACACATTTTACGACAAGCGGCTGATGTACGAACCCTCGATCCGCATCCCCATGATGATCCGCTATCCGCGCACCATCCGGGCAGGTACGGTGCGCGAGGAAATGGTCCTCAATGTCGATGCGGCCCAGACCTTGCTCGACATGGCCGGAATAGCCGCGCCCGCCACGATGCAGGGGCGCAGCTTCTACCCGCTTGCGCGCGGCAAGGACCTGCCCGACTGGCGCAAGGACTGGATGTACGAATTCTTCGAATATCCCGCCTTCGAGGCTGTTCCGCCCTGTCGCGGCGTGCGAACCGAACGGTGGAAATACATCCACTATTTCGTGCTGCCCGAAAGCTTTGAATTGTACGATCTCGAAAACGATCCGAACGAGGACCATAATCTGTACGGGCAGCCGGGATATGAGGCGATCACCCGGCAGCTTCAGGCACGGCTGAAGGAACTGCGCCGTGAGACTTTCGACAATTATCACTGGGAAGCGAGCCGTATCGCCAGGATGACAGCGAAATATTCGCCGGCACCGACCGATCTGGTGGCCGCGCCGGGCAATTAGGGCTACTTCGGCAGACGTCGGGATGGGGTCTGGTATGGCTGCGTCCACACGCAGCGCGCACTTGCCTGGTGGTGCGCGCGGCCCGCGCTGACGCTGGTGAGGCGTTGCCGGATCAATGGTTTTCGCCGCGGACGGGCAAGCGCGGACGCCCGACAGGCGTAAATCGCAATCAGACCGACTCTAGCCGCGCGAAAGGCCGGACAGCGCAAGCTGTGCATCGATCTCGCCGACCAGACGATCCAGCCCTGCCTGCGTCCCGCTTTCGGCGCGGGCCGTCAGCGCATCCTGCGTGTTGGACGCGCGCAGGAGCCACCAGCCGTCTTCGCTCGTAACGCGCACGCCGTCGATATCGGTGACGCGTGCCCCGGCCCGGGCCAGCCGCGCCCGCACTTCATCAATGGCGGCGAACTTGCGGTTTTCCTCGACGTGAAAACGCAATTCGGGTGTGTTGAAAGTCTCCGGCATGGCATCGCGCAGTTCAGCCAGCGTCTTGCCCAGCCGCACGGTGGCCGCCAGCAGCCGCACCGCGGCATAGAGTCCATCATCGAAGCCGAAGTAATCATCGGCGAAAAACACATGCCCGCTCATCTCACCGCCGAGCGCGGCATCGCATTCTTTCATCTTCGCCTTCACCAGCGAATGCCCCGACGGGCCCATGACCGGATGGCCGCCGTACCGCGCAACCGCATCGAACAGCGTCCGTGACGCCTTGACGTCCGCCACGACCGTGGCGCCGGGCAGGCGGCGCAAAAGATCCTCGGCAAAAATCGCGATCAGCTGATCGCCCCAGATCACGCGCCCGCCGCCGTCGACCGCCCCGATACGATCGGCATCGCCATCGAAAGCAACGCCGAAATCGAGCTTTTCCCGCACGACAAGCGCCTTCAGATCCGCAAGGTTTGCCGCGATCGCGGGATCCGGGTGATGGTTCGGGAAATGCCCGTCCACTTCGGCGAAAAGCACATGGTGTTCGCCGGGCAACCGGGCGACAAGCCGTTCGAGCGCAGGCCCCGCCGCACCGTTCCCGGCATCCCAGCCGATCCGCAAGGCCGCCAGCCGAGCGGGATCGGCGCCCGCCAGCCCCAGCAGAAGCCGGCCCACGTAAGCATCGATAACGGTCCGGCCCTCTCGCCGCCCTGCGCCGGACTCCCAGTCGCCCGCCGCCGCCATGGCGCCGAGCCGCCGGATATCGGCACCGAAGAACGGACGCCCCCCCAGCACCAGCTTGAAACCGTTGTGATCGCGCGGGTTGTGGCTGCCGGTAATCTGCACACCGGCATCGATGTCCGCCGCCGACGCCTCGGCATAGTAGAGCATGGGCGTAGGCCCCAGGCCGATGCACACCGCATCAGCACCGCCGGCGACGAGCCCGTCCACCAGGGCCTGCTCGAGCATCGGCGAACTGAGCCGCCCGTCATAGCCCACGGCAATGCGGCGTCCGCCGGCACGCCGCACCGCCGTCGCGAAGCTGCGGCCAGCAGGTCCCGTGCCGCATTGGCCTCGTGCACCTGTTCGCTGCTGCCGCCCCGGTCGGGATGAATGGCGGTGATCCGGCGGCGGTGCGCGTCGAGAATGTCCTTGCGACTGGCCCCGGCATCGACTCCGAGCACGGCACGGGCATGGGCCGCGGCAAACGACTGGCGCCCTTTCGGCTTCTTCTGCCAGGGCCATCGTCCCACGATCATGCGCCAGGCCAGGCAGGCCAGCGCGATGAGCCAGATCAGCTTCACGCCCGGATCGGTTCCATCACGGGGCGGTCCCTATTCCGCCGCAAAGGCCAGATCCGGCTGCCGCCGTGCGGGCATCGGCAGGTTGAGCCCGGCGACCAGCCCCCGCAATTCCTGCCGGGCGACAAGGTGGCTGGTACCCAGTTCGCCCAGATAGCCCTTGTCGAGCAGCGTCAGGCCGGAAGGAAACAGCTCGCGGTAGATAACGCGTTCGGACAGGCCGCTGGCCACGCGGAAACCGACACGTTTGGACAATTCGTTCAGCGCGCCTTCGAGACGGCGCATGTTGCGCGCCTCCACGTGTTGCACGCGGTTGCGGACAACCACCCAGTCCATTTCCTTGCGTCCTTCGTGCAGGGTCTTCATTCCCCGTTGCTTGCGGGTTTCCCACATGAGTTCCGCATAGAACGAGAGCTTTTTGACCTTGAAGGTCTCGCTGTCGACCTGACCGATCAGGTCGAAATCGACGAAACTGTCGTTCAGCGGCGTCACCAGCGTATCGGCCGTGGTCGCCACGTGCCGGGCCAGGGGATCGTCGCGACCGGGCGTATCGAAGATGAGGAAATCGTAGCCGTCCGCGATCTGCTCGGCGAGATCGTCGAGTTCGCCGATGTCCTCGCCGTCATAGACCGCGAAACGCGCACCGGGCAGGGCGATCTCTCGATTGCGCTCGGTCTCTACCCGGTTTTCCAGATAGCGGAACAGGGTGCGCTGGCGCGGATCGAGATCGATCGCGGCAACATTGGCCCCCTGGTACGCCAGAGCAACGGCGACATGGACGGCGGTGGTGGATTTACCGGTGCCGCCCTTTTCATTGGCGAAGACGATACGATGCGCTGCCACGGTCTGTAATCGCTTTCCTGCTGCGGGACGGTTGACCGAACCTTCCGCGAATTCAAATAGATTGCCGCACAGGGCGCGCCGCGGCTAAGGGCTGACGCGTCCACCGGTCAAGGCCATCATATCGGAGCAGCCCCAGCCAATGCAAACCGTCCACAGCCTTGATCCACTGCGCCGTGCCGTGGCGCACTTGCGGGAAGCCGGTCCGCTCGCTCTCGTCCCCACCATGGGCGCCTTGCATGAAGGCCATCTGACACTGGTGCGAGAGGCGAGGAAGCATGCCGAAAGCGTGGCGGTCTCGATCTTCGTCAATCCGCTGCAGTTCGGCGCGGGCGAGGATCTGGATGCCTATCCCCGCCAGCTCGAACGCGATTGCGCGCTTCTGGAAGCGGAAGGGACCGATCTCGTCTGGGCGCCCACGGTGGACGTGATGTACCCGCAGGGCTTTGCCTCCAGCATTGCCGTGTCTGGCGTCAGCGAGGGATTGTGCGGTGCGGACCGTCCCGGGCACTTTGACGGCGTCGCCACGGTGGTGTGCAAGCTGTTCCACCAGGTCCTGCCCGATTGCGCCCTGTTTGGAGAGAAGGACTGGCAGCAGCTCGCCGTAATCCGCCGCATGGCGCGCGACCTCGACCTCACCCGCCCCCATGCGGACAAGATCCAGGGCGTACCTACCGTGCGCGAGGCGGACGGGCTCGCGATGTCCTCGCGCAATGCCTACCTCTCGCCAGAGGAGCGCGCGCAGGCCGCCGCCCTGCCCGCGGCGATGAAAGCCGCCATTGCAGACATCGAGGCCGGTCAGGATGTGAATGCCGCTCTGCAATCCCTCGAAACCGCCCTGCTCGATGCCGGTTTCAACACGGTGGACTATGCCAGCCTGCGCGATGCCGGCGAGCTGACCGTGCTGAACGAGCGCTCGCAAAAACCCATGCGCCTGCTGGTGGCCGCCCGGATCGGACGCGCCCGTCTGATCGACAACATGGCCGTCATGCCCGCAAGCTGCTAAATCATCTTACTGACATCGTCATTTGTTCAAAGGCCGGCGGCGGCCTAGTTTTGACATGTCTTGGGACTGGGCGGCCCGCATTACTCAATGCGGCAGCAAAGAGGGCAGATCTGATATGAAGAAATTCGTTTGCGCGGTCAGCGCATTGGTCGTTGCACTGACAGCGGCTCCGGTCATGGCAAAGAGCAAGTCTTCCGCACGCAAGCAGCAGGAACAGGGTACGCGGGAAATCCCGGTCTGCACCCGCAATCTCGGCGCCGTGGCCATCGTCGAACCTGACAACAAATGGTGGCGCGAGCTCAGCCTGGGCAGCCCGGAAGCGATCCTGCGCGTCTTCGTCCAGCGCTCGCACTGCTTCACGCTCGTCAACCGCGGCCGCTCGCTGCGGAGCAGCGCGATGGAGCGCGCCCTTGCCGAACAGGGTGAGCTGCAGGCCGGATCGAACATCGGCAAGGGCCAGATCAAGGCGGCGGACTACTTCCTGCAGCCCGATATCGTCTCTACCAACAGCAATTCCGGCGGCGGCGGCATCGGAGGCGTGCTCGGCGGCATCGGAGGCGGGCTGTTCGGCCGCGGCGTCGGAGCGATCGCCGGCGGGCTCAACATCAAGAAGGGTGAGGCAAACGTCACGCTCTCGATCGTCAACGCGCGTACCACAGTAGAGGAAGCACTCGTCGAAGGCTATGCCCGCAAGTCCGACGTCAGCTTCGGTGCGGGCGGCGGCGGCTTCTTCGGCGGCACGTTCGCCGGCGCCGGTGGCGGCGGCTACCAGAATACCAAGATCGGCCAGATCATCGTCCTGGCCTATCTCGATGCCTATACCAAGCTGGTGACCCAGCTCGGCGGCTTGCCCGGGGATGCATCGGCAGCAGCCCCGGAAGCGCACTGACAAGCGAAAATCCTACCTGCGTTCGGGAAGGGCGGGTCTGCGGGCCCGCCCTTTTTGCCTGCGCCGGGTATATCGTCCCGGTCATGGCATTCCGGCAAAACGTGCAGTAAAGGCGCAAGGGGCGGCACTATTGGGGAACATTGCGAAATGACAGGGGGCGAGACGAGCAGGCTCAATATCCTCTATATCGAGGACGATGCGCGCGCGGCCTCGCAAGTCCAGGAGCTGGTCGGGGAGACCGGCGACACGGTGACCTGGGCGCCGACCGGCACCGAAGGCCTGCGGCGAGCCGGGGTCGAGCGCTTCGATGTCATCATCCTCGACCGTATGCTGCCCGATCTGGACGGGATCACCCTGCTTTCGCGGCTGCGTGAAAGCGGCGTCGGCACGCCGGTGCTGATGCTTTCGGCGCTGGGCCGGACAACGGACCGCGCCGAAGGGCTCGACGCCGGTGCCGACGACTATCTCGCCAAGCCGTTCGAGGCCGAGGAACTGATGGCCCGCCTGCGCGCGCTCCATCGCCGCGCCTCCGGCCGCAGCCACAACGCCGTTATCCTCTACGGCGCGTTCGAATGCCACGTGAAGGCCCGCACGGCCTTTCGCGACAACCGCCATCTCTCGCTGAGCCCCAAGGAATTCGAGCTGTTCCGCTATTTCATGGCGAACGCCGGGGACGTGCTGACCCGCGAGATGCTGCTGCGCGACGTGTGGAAAATGAATTTCGATCCGCAGACCAACGTCGTCGACGTCAATATCGGCCGCCTGCGCCGCAAGCTGGAGGACGGGTTCGATACGCCGGCGCTCGAAACCATCTGGGGTTCGGGCTACCGGCTGCTGGACGGACGGTGACGCACCTTGTCGCCATCCGTCATTCGATCTTCGCGCAGATCGTGCTCTGGGCGATCTTCACGGCTGCGGAAATCACCTTCGGACTGTGGCTGCTGACCGACAGCACCATTCAGCGGACCAACCGGCAGGCGCTGGAACGCACGGTCGAGCTCGATCTGGCCGGCATGATCGACATCTATGCCAGCGGCGGCGCAGAGGAACTCTCCAAGCGTATCGAGGACCGGCTGACGCTACAACCGAGCAACAGCAATACGGCGCATTACCTTCTGGTCGATGCAAAAGGCAAACGCATTGCCGGCGACATCCGCCACTGGCCCGATCTGCGAAAAGGCAACGAAGACGGAACGGAAGTCCGGCTCGACGGCAAAGGGGATGCCTTTGCCCGCACGACCCGGCTCGGCCCCGGGCTTCGCCTTCTGGTGGCCCATGATCACCACGATCTCGACGTCCTGCTGCGCCAGGTCGCGCTGGCCTTTTTCGGCGGCGGTATCCTCGCGGTGCTGGCCGTGGCCCTGGGCGGATGGATGGCCGCGCGGCGGCTTGCGGGACGAATCGAAAAGATCAACGCAGCCTTTCGCCAACCCGGCGATTCTGCCCTTCAGAACCTCATGTGGGACACGGGCGGCCGCGACGAGATCGACGAACTGACGACGCACTCGGCCAATGTGCTGGTGCGGCTCAAGCAGCTTGCCGCCGCCCACCGCGAAACCACCGACCATGTTGCGCACGAGATACGCACGCCGCTCATGCATCTGGACAACCGGCTGGTCAAAGCGCTGGCAGCAACGCCTGACGCCGAAACGGCGGCCCGCATCGCCGATGCCCGCGCCGAGATCCGCGGTATCATCCGCATGCTCGAATCGCTGCTGGACATTGCCGCCAGCGAAGCCCGGCGCGGCGACCGGCACGGCCTCGCGCCGGTCGACCTGAGCGTCATCGCCACCCGCCTCGGCGAACTCTACGCTGACAGCGCCGAGGAATCGGACCGCACGCTCAAACTCGACATCGACCATGGCGTGATCATCGAGGGCGAGGAAATAGCCCTGACGCGGCTGATCACCAACTTGCTGGACAACGCCTTCAAGTTCGTCCCCGCCGGCGGCACGGTCTGGCTCGTCCTGCGCAAGGGCCCCATGCTCATCGTCAGCGACAACGGCCCGGGCGTACCAGAGGAACACCGCGAATCGATCTTCGAAAAATTCAGCAGAGGCGAACGCTCGGCCGGTACGGAAGGGGCCGGACTGGGACTCGCTCTCTGCCGTGCCATCGCCGAACGCCACCATCTGCAAATCAACCTCGTCTCGACGAGCAGAGGCGCCTGTTTCAGCGTCACGCCGGAAACAAAACACTGAAAAATCCGCCCGGGAAATGGCGCTTGTGCGCCTCGAATGCGACCTGGCCCTTCTCCCCCATCTTGCGATATCGGCCTCTCGTGAATATTTCCCGGGGCATCGACTGCGGATGACCCTGCTTCTCGCCGTCTGGCGAAGCGGGCCATGAATGATCCCGCAGCGGAAATTTCGTGAAAGGCTTGTAAGGGGCTCTTTTTTGTCGTTAGCACTATTTGTGGCCCCATTGATGGTCGCCGCCGCCCCCTCGGCTCTGGCAGCACCGGTCGCGCCTGCGGCCGTCGCTGCCCTGCCGCAACCCGGCGAAACCGCCCCCACCGCGGTTCTGAACGGGCAGACACCCGGAGCGCCGCCTGCACCGGCGGCCGCACTGCCTGATGGCAACAGCCGGCCGGGCAGCGATCAGCCGGATACGCCGGAGATCATCGTCACCGGCCGCCTGCGGTCACCGGCCGATCCCGTCGAACAACTCAACGTCGCCTCCTTCGACGCCGTGCAGGCGGTCGATTCGGCCGTGATCGGCCCTGTCGCCCATGCATATCGGTTCACTATTCCCGAACCTGTCCGGGACGGGGTGCACAATGCCCTCGACAATCTCGACGAACCGATTGTCTTTCTCAACTTCCTGCTCCAGCTCAAGCCGGGCAAGGCATTCGAAACGCTGGGTCGTTTTGCGATCAACACCACGCTGGGCGTGGGCGGGCTGTTCGACATCGCGAAGAGAAAACCGTTCAACCTGCCGCGGCGATCGAACGGCCTGGCCGATACGCTCGGCTATTACGGTGTCGGCCCCGGCCCCTACCTGTTCCTGCCTATCATCGGATCGACCACCGTGCGTGACCTCATCGCCCGGCCGTTCGACCTGCTGATCCTGCCGACGATCGTTCCGAAGCCGTTTTCGGACCCCAAGGTCGCCCTTGGCAAGGGTGTCCTGAGCGCGCTCGACGAGCGCGAACAGAACGACGACAAGATCGCCCGCATCCATGGCGCCGCCGATCCCTATGTCGTCCAGCGCGAGGAATATCTCGCCCGCCGCCGTGCCGAGATCGAAGTCCTCAAGGGCAAACGCAAGAGCATCTACGATCCGCCCTATTATGAATTGCCCCCGCGCCCCGAGGGAGAAGAGTCCGACGGGAAGGTAAAGAACGAACTGCTCAAGGATGGGGCGCTCAGGACCGGCCAGACACAGAACGCACAGGAAGCCGAAGTGCCTGGGGCGGAAGCAGACCGGCCATGATTCCGGCATCCACTCCCCGGGACATGTCCCCGCTTTCGGTGCAGACAGCCTTTTCCAGCCCTCCGTCCGGCGCTTCGTCGGCTCTCGATCTCTCCGCGCTGCGCATTGCATTCGTCAGCGGTAACTACAATTGCCTGCGTGACGGGGCCAACCGCGCGCAGAACATGCTGGTGCGCTATCTGATCGAACACGGCGCCCAGGTGCGGATCTATTCGCCGACGTGTGACACGCCCGCGTTCGAACCCGCCGGCGAGCTGGTGAGCGTTCCCTCGACCCCCTTGCCGTTCGGCCGCAAGGAATACCGCATGGCCTGGCGGCTTTCCCGCTCGACCCGCGAAGACATCGCCGCGTTCGCGCCCAACCTGTTCCACATCTCACTGCCGCTGCTCCACGGCAAGAGCGCCCTTCATCTGGCGCGCCGCATGGGCGTGCCGGTAGTGGCAGCCATGCACACCCGCTTCGAGACCTATCCGCGCTACTACGGGCTCGGCATTCTCGAACAGCCCTTGCTGGGGCTGCTGCGCCGTTTCTACCAGGCCTGCGACCATGTGGTCGCGCCCTGCGAATCCGCGGCACGGACCATGGAGGCCCAGGGCATGAGCAGCCAGGTCGGGATATGGACGCGCGGCGTCGATCCCGATGTGTTTCATCCCGGCCGCCGCGATGAAGCCTGGCGCCGCGAACTGGGTTTTGCCGAAGATCTGCCGGTCGTTGCCTTCCTCGGCCGCCTGGTCCTTGAAAAAGGCCTGGACGACTTTGCGGCCACGATCGCGCGCCTGCGCCGCAAGGCGCCTGCCTTCGGCGTCCTCGTCATCGGCGACGGCCCTGCCCGCGCGGAATTCGAACAGACGCTAGGCGATGCCGTTTTCGTGGGCTATCAACACGGCGAAGAGCTTGCCCGTGCCGTCGCCAGTGCGGATATCCTCCTCAACCCCTCCTCGACCGAGGCGTTCGGAAACGTATCGCTCGAAGCCATGGCCAGCGGCCTGCCGGTGGTGGCCGCCGATGCGACGGGCAACAGCAACATCGTGGTCGACGGCCTGACCGGAGCCCTGATTCCGCCAGGCGACACCGAAGGCTATGCCGGCGCCGTGCTGCGCTATCTCTCCGATCCGCTCCTGCGAAAGGCCCATGGCTTCAACGCCACGGCACATAGCCAGTCATTCACCTGGGACCGGGCCAGCGAGGGGATCGCTCTCATTTATCTCAAAGCCCTTACCGGCCAGACTGGTGAAGACGCATCGGACGAACCTGTATTGACCAGCAGCCCGTAATTGTGGCAATCGCGCTGCGCTTGCGGTGCAGTGTCCAGACCAGCCTGTGAACCGCCAGTGCAACCAGTGAGCGAAACCACGGTTTCCTGCGGGTTTGCGGGTGTAGCTCAATGGCAGAGCAGCAGCTTCCCAAGCTGACGACGGGGGTTCGATTCCCCTCACCCGCTCCAATTCACAATCTCAGGGCGTCCCCGATAGCTTTTGGCGCGAAATCGTCTGGCAGAAATGCGCCCTATGTTCGGTCATCCGATCAGTCGTGGCGCGTTCCCGAAACCTGCCATTGCTCTGGGCAGCGTCTGGCGCCCGCTTGTGCCCTCGTCAAAGGCTTAACCAGCTTCCTGCGTGCAACCCGAAAGCCGACAGGATTCCATAGCTATTCGAACATCGCCCTCATTCGCTCGGCAGCGGGTTGCCAGTCGACGCCGCGTTCGGCGAGCCAGGAGTCGTCGTAATATGTGCAAGCGTATCGATCACCGCCATCGCAGAGCAGCGTGACGACTGCCCCTTTCTGACCCGCCGCGGCCATTTCTTCGATCAGTTGCGCAGAGGCGACCAGGTTTGTGCCAGTGGAGCCGCCCACACCCCGCCCCAGCTGCTCCG
>JARROF010000029.1:0-20568 GCA_037384205.1 Novosphingobium sp.
AGAGCGAAGTGATTGCACCCTCTATGCCGCCTGCAAAATCCCCCGTGCGAAAGCGGGGGACCATGTCTGTCTCGATAACATGCGCACAGAAGGCGTTCGTCAGCGCCTTTTCGAGGCCAATGGTCTTTCGCCGTGCCCAGATGCACGAGGCCGGACGGCGCCGTTCCGTGGCCGCCGCGATCTTGCCCCGTTCGTTCATCGTTCCGCTCCCGTCAGATATCTGACGGTGCTGTTAATACACGGTACTGTTCACTGAGGGAGTGGGTCGCTGAACGGGCACCCTGAACTTTGGCCAACCACAAAACTGTCAGATGCGCGGATATTCGATCGAAACGACTTCCCACTCCTTGACGCTGGAAGGCAGGCGCACCGTGCGCGTTTCGCCGATGGCCGCGCCGCGCAGGGCGCGGGTGAGGGGGGCGCTCCATCCGATACGCCCGGCCGATGCATCCTGTTCGTCGTCGCCGACGATAGTCACGGTCATGCGCTCGTCGTCCTCGTCCGCCAGCTCCACGGTGGCGCCGAAAAACACTTTACCGCGTTCCTCTTGCCGTGCCGGGTCGACCACGCGCAGAGCTTTCATACGGCGGGCGAGGTGGCCCAGTTCCCGGTCGATCTCGCGCATGCGCTTGCGGCCATAGAGGTAGTCGCCGTTTTCCGAACGGTCGCCATTGCCCGCCGCCCATGAGACGATCTCGACAATCTCGGGGCGTTCCTTGCCAAGCAGGTGATCGTAGCGGGCGCGCAGGGCGGCCATGCCTGCGGGGGTGATGGGAGGTCCGGCGGGTTTCATCACGGTGTCTTTAAGCGGAGCTGATCGCGGCGCCAAGCCGGGGCGGGCGCGTTTTCATCGGAAGGAAGCAGGCTTGCAAGGTTTCTATTTGTCCGACAAAAAAATCGCCGAACAGGAATGAATTCGCAGGATACGGGCCCTTGTCTGTTGCCGGAAGCCCCCGGCGTCAAGCTGGCACAACTCGGCATCGACCGGCCTGCGCAAGTGCGCGATCTCTGATAGAAGGCGGACATCGGCGAGGTGCAGGACCAGCTTTCGGTCAAGCTCCCGGCCCATGCGGCGCGGCTCTACCGTCTGCGTTTCCCGTAAGGCAGGGAAGGCACGGGCGGATATGAGCTGTCCATGCCTTCACGCGTTTCATGTCCTCCTTATCCCGGCTTGCGTTTGCCCGGCATCAGGTGGGTGAGCTTGTTCGGCCCGTTGTAATCGGACTTTTCCGGATACATCGATTCGTAGACCACGGCGTTTTCCAGTACGCGCTGGATGTAGTTCTTGGTCTCGTAGATCGGGATGCGTTCGATCCAGTCGATCCAGTCGATCGCGCCGGTGCGCGGATCGCCGTTGGCGCGCAGCCACTTGTTCACATTGCCCGGCCCGGCGTTGTAGGCGCCGACGGCCAATGGCGTGGCACCGCGGTAATAATCCATCATCCGCGCGAAATAGCCGTCGCCCAGGCGGATGTTGTAGCCCGCATCGCTCGTGAGGGCGTTCCGGTTATAGCTGAGCCCCATCTTGCCAGCCTGTTCGCGTGCAGTGGCTGGCATGAGCTGCATCAATCCGCGCGCGCCGGCATGGCTGAGCGCGTTCTGCGCGAACTGGCTTTCCTGCCGGGCAAGGGCATGAACCATGGTCCAGTTGGTTCCCGGAGGCGTGGGCAGTAACGGATAGGCGATCTCGCCGAACTCACCCAAGCCGTCGGCATGGGCTTCCTGCCCGAGGATCACCGCGAGATCGCGCCGGCCGATCTCCTTCGCAAGCTGGGCGACGAGAACGTGGTCGGCTTCCGTCTGGGCATCGTCTGCGATCTTGCGGAAGAACTGCACGGTCGTACGCCAGTCTCCGTCGCGCGCGACATCGCGCACGGCATCGACGATGGGGCGCGCGAGGAAAGCCTTGCGATCGGCGGCGGTAGGTACGGCTTGCGGCACCGTGTCGAAATTGGGCAGCGTGCGGCCAAGTCGTTCGAGGGAGAGCTGGCCGTAGAAATACTGCGGATAGCGCGCGGCCATCTCAAAATAGCGATTGGCTCCCTGCATGTCGCCCGCCTGCGCCAGCGCGCGGCCTGCCCAGTAGAATCCTTTGGAGCGCGTACCCGGCGTCTGCGCCGCCGCGCCGTAGCGGTAGAACAAGGGCGCGGCGCGGCGCGGCTCATGCAGGTCCCACAGGGCCTTGGTGCCGCCCAGCCAGACCAGCGACGTGTAATCGTCGCGCAGGCGGTAGGATTTCTGGCTGATGTCGGTGCCGGGAGTGAAGGCGTCGTCGATAGAACTGGCGATCTTCACCGCACTGTCCGCCCCGGCGCCGCGCGCGGCAGTGAGCAGTTCCTTCACCCACTTTTCGGGATCGAATACGGGAGCTGCCAGCAGCGGGCGGTTGGCCAGCATGGTGATCTCGCTGGGCAGATTGCCGGACCGGCGCGCCTGCACCGCGCGATTATAGACATAGCCCGGATCGGCGGCGACCATCGCGGGCAGGGCAAGGCCGAGGCTGCCCGGCGCCGATCCCTGCAACAGGGCCAGCCGTTCCATGAACACATTGCGCTTGCTCGCTGAAACGAACGAGATCTGCCGTTCGGCCTGTTCCGTCTCGCCTTGCCACAGCAGCGCATCCATGCGCGCGTCATGATCGGCCGGGGTGAACACATCGCGGTAGAGCGAAAGCAGCGTGGCTTCCGCGTTCGGGGTCAGGCTGCCGCTGCGCCACGCCGCCTCGGCCTTGTCGCGCGCGTCGAAGCGGCGCACCGCGGCGAGCGCGGTGGCATAGCGCCCGGCGGCCTCGCTGGTCAGCGGCGGGTAGCGGTCGAAAAACGCGATCACCGTGGCAGGGGCGGGTGATTCGTCAAGGAGAGCCTTTTCGGCGAATCCGCGGATCTTCTTTTCCTGCGGATAGTCCGGATACGTCAGCAGGAAGCTTGCATAGGCGGAAAAGCCCAACCGGTCGCTGGCGATCAACCGGCGCCAGCGGTCGATCGACTGGTGCACAGCCAGGTCGTGCGATTGCATGGAGCGAGCCAGGGCAATGTCCCATTCACGGCCGTCTTCCCCGCAGGCCGGCATTCCCAGACTTGCAAGCGAAACGGTAAGAAGCAGGGAAGAGACACGCAACATGCTGGACATTTTCGAAGAAGGCTCCTTATCAGGCGCTGAACGTTACGGCCGACGTGGCCGGGGATGGTCCCCGGCGGGCCAGATAGTTGAACGTCAGCAGGGGTAAAGTCCATGTTCTCGGGTTCCATTCCGGCACTTGTCACACCGTTTCGCGACGGGTCGTTTGATGAGCCGGCTTTCCGCCGCTTGGTTGAGTGGCAGATCGAGAACGGCTCATCCGCGCTTGTCCCTTGCGGCACCACCGGCGAATCGCCGACGATCAGCCATGAAGAGCACATGCGCATTACCGATGTGTGCATCGAAGTGGCGGCGGGGCGCGTTCCGGTGATCGCCGGGGCGGGATCGAATTCAACGGCCGAAGCCGTCATGCTGGCGAGCCATGCCCAGGAAGCGGGGGCCGATGCCGTGCTGGTCGTCACGCCATATTATAACAGGCCCAATCAGGAAGGCCTGTTCCAGCATTTCCGGCACATCCATGATTCCACCGGCATCCCCATCGTGCTTTACAACATCCCCGGCCGTTCGGTCGTCGATCTCGGGCTGGAAACGATGGTGCGTCTTGCCGAACTGCCGCGTATTGTCGGCATGAAGGATGCGACGGGCGATATCGCGCGTGTCTCGGACTATCGCCGGGCGATCGGAAGCGATTTCTGCCAGGTTTCCGGCTGCGACGAATCGGCGCTGGCGCATTTCGCGCACGGCGGCGCGGGCTGTATCTCGGTCACGGCCAATGTCGCGCCCCGGCTCTGTGCCGATTTTCAGGCGGCCTGCGCGGCGGGGGACATGGCCACCGCGCGCGCCCTTAATGACAAGCTGCACCCTCTGCACCGGGCGATGTTCGCCGATTGCTCGCCGGGGCCGGTGAAGTACGCGATGTCGCGCGTGCTCGACTGGATGACCGCCGATGTCCGGCTGCCGGTCGTGCCCTGCAGCGAAGCAGCCTGCAAGGCGGTTGATCAGGCCCTCGCGGATGTAGGCCTGATCTGACCGGTTTCCGGCAGATCAGTCCGCCGGGTTGTATTTCTGCATGAACCGCATCGCTTCGGTGAGCATCTGCAGGCGCGTGTCGGATTGCGAAAGCCAGTGGTCCTCGTGCTTGAGGACCACCATTTCATAGGGCTTATGCGCGTCCTTCAGGGCATCGGCCATGACGGCGCTTTGCTTAAACGGAACGACAGTGTCGTCCTTGCCGTGGATCAGCAGGATGGGAGCGTCGGCCTGATCGGCAAGGCGGCGTGGCGAAATGCCATCGAAATCCTTCGGATTGCCAAGGACCTCGCGCAAAGATTTTCTGGTCATGCGCGTACCGCCGCTTTCATAGACATCGGTATTGTACATCAGTTCGACATCGGCGACACCGGCGACGGAAACGGCGCAGCGGTATATCCCGTGCTGCAGGGTGACACCGGCGAGCGCGGCATATCCGCCATAGCTGGCGCCGACGATGCAAGCCCGTTTGGGATCGACTATGCCCTGGCGGGCAAGCTCGGTCAGGCCGTCGGAAATGTCGGTCTGCATCTTGCGGCCCCACTGTCCGTACCCGGCGCGGCGGAAGGCATCGTCGCGATTGGTCGAACCGCGGAAATTGGGCTGGAATACGGCATAGCCGCGTGAGGCGAAAGCTTGCGCCCACCAGTCGAAACCAGGCTCGTCATGCGCGGTCGGGCCGCCGTGGGGCAGCATGATCACGGGCAGGTTCTTGGCCTCGCGCCCCGGCGGCAGCGTCAGGATGCCATCCATTTCAAGGCCATCGGCAGCCTTGTATTCAACGGTCGAAATCGGCCCGACCGCATCTGGCAGAATGGCATCGCGGTCATAGCTGACGGCATCGGCTTTCAGGTTGGCAACGTCCACGCGAAACCAGGTGCCGCTGTCCTTGTTGCCGCTCGTATGGACAATGGCGTGGGTCATGTCGGGCGTATAGTCGATCAGCGTTGCGTGCCACTTGCTGAAGGCGCGATATATCTTGTCAGCCGCTTTCTGCCGCTCGGGATCGAAGAAGACCGGCCTGGGCTCAGCGCCGCCGGGCAGATAGCCCAGCAGGCGGCCGTTGCGTTTGTCTATGTAGAGGCGCTCGACGCGGGTGTCGGGCAGGACCTCGACAGCTTCACCACCTGCCAGCGGCACCTCGAACCAGTGCGTGAGGCCTTCGTTATCGTCTTCCGTGCTATAGAGGAAACTCGAACCGACCTTGCCAAAGCATATCAGGCTGATGTCGCCGGTTGGATCGACGCCTTGTGCCAGTTTGTCGCGATGGTCGTTGGTGATCTGCCACCTGCCGTTGTTGCGATCGACGTCGAGTGTGACGGCAACCTCTCCGTTCTCGTCGACAAGCCAGTCGCGAAAGTGGTTTTCCGAGGCGGGCTCTGCGACGAGCCGTGCTCTGTTCGTCGCCAGATCCACGCTGTAAAGCGTGGTGCGGCCATGGCGCCAGCGGGTATTCAGGCCGTCGGTATCAAGGGCGATTCCGCCGAAGTAGCCTTTCCACGTCCCGTCGATCTTGCGAAGGCCGTAACGGCCCCGGGTGGTATTGGCGATGCCCCTGGTGTCGCCGAACACGAATTGCACCTTGCCCCCGTCTATCGGGAGAACGACCGTGCCGCTGAATTCATATTTCGATGCCGCGAACATCGGCCCCAGTGACGCTGTCGCGCTCTTGGTGACGAGAACGAAGTCATCGCCCGCCCAGTCGACGCCGCGCAGCTTGGAGTCTCCGGCCGGGATGTTGAGGAGCTGGCGATTGGCGGAATCGATCACAATGACCCGGGGCTTGCCTTTGACCGTGACGACGACCGCGATCTTGTCTCCGGTGGTGGACGATATGGCCATGTCTTTCACCAATGGCAGGTTGCCATAGGCCGCGAGCGGCGGAACGGAAGGTGCCGCGGCCACGGCCATGACGGGCCATAAAGCAAGCGCGGAAGCTGCGGCCTTCGCGCTCGAAACCAGCTTATGCATTCTTTGAAAATTCCCCCTGAATTCAAGACAGGATATCCTGGCCGTATGGTGCGAAGGCAAGGCTCTTGATATTTTGAGCGGCGATTTTTTTGATTAAATTTCTGAAAGGATGGATAATGGCGGGCGCCATGGACTGCCCCTGCCGGATAAAGCGCCGGGCGGGATGAGTGGTGCGGCCGGTCGCTGCAGAGGCGGCAAGGCGCAGGGTAAATGCCAATCGCCGAAACGAACATTTTCTTTTGCCGCGCGCATCCCTACATGGCGCATCATCATGGCACGTCCGCAGCATTCCACATTCGATAAAGTCAAAACCGTAGCCGAGAACCGCAGGGCGCGGTTCGACTATCATATTGACGACAAGTTCGAGGCCGGTATCGCGCTCACCGGAACCGAGGTGAAGAGCCTGCGTTTCGGCGAGGGCTCGATTGCCGAATCCTATGCCGAGATCAAGAATGGCGAGTGCTGGCTGGTCAATGCCAATGTGCCCGAATTCAGCCACGGCAACCGCTTCAACCACGAGCCCAAGCGCCCGCGCAAGCTGCTGCTGCACGAGCGTGAGATCGCCCGGCTGCAAGGCGCGGTGGAGCGCAAGGGCATGACGCTGGTGCCGTTGTCGGTCTATTTCAACAGCCGCGGCCGGGCCAAAGTCGAACTGGCGCTTGCCAAGGGCAAGAACGCAGCGGACAAGCGCCATACGATCAAGGAGCGCGACTGGAAGCGCGATCAGGCCAGGATTTTGCGGGACAACAGATGAGTACGCTTCTTTCCCGCATGTCCCGTTGGCTGCACAGCCAGATGCCGACGCACGAACAGCTTGAGGCGAATCGCTTCACGGCGCCTTTTGCACGCCGTCAGGAGCTGTTCCGCTTCACCCGCCGCTCGGTGCCGCGCGGGGTGGCGGTGGGGCTGCTGGTGGGTATCTTTGCGCTGATTCCCGGCATCCAGATCGTGGGGGCGGCGCTGATGTGCGTGCCGTGCCGGGGCAATATCCCGATTGCCGCGGCGATGACGTTCCTGTCCAATCCGGCGACAACGCCGCTGATTCTCGCCGCCTCGATCTGGGTCGGAAACCTGCTGGGCTATCATGCCGATCTTTCCACCTTCTACGCGCTTTATGAACGCGGGGCCGGGATGGGAGACTGGACGCACTGGCTGGTGTCCGACGCGGCGCCCGCGCTGCTGATCGGTCTTTTCGTGATCTCCACCGTGGCTGCGTCGGTCGGCTATGTGCTGGCGGCATGGTTCTGGCGCTTCTGGATCGGGCGCAAGCACCATGAGCGGCGGTTGCGCTGGCATCAACGGCGGCATGGCAGCTTGGTGAACCCGCCGGTCCCGCCCACCAAGCCGGATACTTCTGCATGAAGCCCGTGCCGGACACGGTCTGGCGCCTTCCCGATACGATGATCGTTGCGCTCGCCCTGCTGCTAAGTGCCGCGCTGATCTGGCTGGTTTCCGCGGACGGCTTGCTGACGGCCGTATTCGTGGCGGCCATGGTGGTGTTTGCGGTGCTGGCCTTGCTGGTATCCAGCCGCCGCCCGGCTGACGTCGCGCCGGAGTTCGCCCAGCCCGACTGGTCGGTGACGGTGGCAGCGATCGACCGCCCCGATACGGCGGTTTCGGTAACGGACCGGGCCGGGCGTCTCGTTTGCGCCAATGCCTGCCACGAAACATGGTTCGGCGTCGCCAGTGCACCGCCGCGCCTGCCGGTCGACGATGCTTCGCTCGAATGCCTGGCCGATACCACGCGTCTCGTCTGGCGTGACGGTTCGGGGCAGACCGAGATCGCGGCCCCTCATGGCGAACGCTGGTGGGTGGACGTGCGCCGGGCCGGGCGCGGGGACGATTTTCTCGTCTGGCGCATCACGCCGCTGAACGCCGCCGACTTCGTGGGCGATCTGGTCGGCCATCTGGACGGTAAGTTCGGCAGGGCGCTGGCCAAGGCGGGCATTGCCGCCGCGCTGGTCGATCCCGACGGTATGATCCGCGCCGCCAGCGCCGGTTTCGCTCTTCGCGCGGCGGGCGACGCGTTTGCCGACATGACCGGGCAGGATTTCGTCTCGCTGCTCAATCAGGACGAGGGCGAACGGATCGGATGGGCCCGCGAGGGCGGGCGCGGCAGCGCGCTGGTGCTCTATCACTTGTCGGTGGCCGATCCCGATCTGCAGGAAGAACCCGATCCGGACACCACACCCTCGCTGATGCTGGTGGTGGAAGCGGGGCAGGGCATCGGTGCCAGCGCGGGCGGCAGCGCCGCCGTGCCGCATCTCGAAGCGCTGCTCAGCCAGCTTCCGCTCGGTCTTGCCATGGGCGACCGTGACGGGCGCCTGCTGTTCGCCAATCCCGCCTTCATGCGCGCGGCCGGGCGGGAAGGGCAGGCGCCGCCGACATATCCCACCGACCTTGTCGTGCGCGAGGACAAGCGGGCTCTTTCCGAAGCGATCCGCCGTTTCGCGCAAGGCCCGGCGACCGCGGGCGACATCGCCATCCGCCTTACCACGCAGCCCGACGATCCGGTCTCGCTCAGCCTGGCCGGGGTGCGCGGGCTGGGCGAAGCGGCGGTGCTGCTGGGACTGACCGACACTTCGGAGGAAACCCGGCTCAAGCGGCAGGTCGCGCAGGCCACCAAGATGCAGGCCGTGGGCCAGCTCGCGGGCGGTGTCGCGCATGATTTCAACAATGTGCTGACGGCGATTCTCGGCACTTGCGACCTCATGTTGATGCGCCATACGCCGGGCGATTCGGACTATGACGATATCCAGCAGATCCGCGCCAATTCGAACCGCGCGGCCTCGCTGACCCGCCAGCTCCTGGCCTTCTCGCGCCAGCAGACATTGCGGCCCGAAGTGCTGCAGCTTCCCGATGTCGTCGCCGATGTCTCGCAGATGCTGCGCCGCCTGATTGGTGAGAAGATCCAGTTCGTGGTCAGCCACGACCGCGATCTCGGCCCGGTCCGCGCCGATCCGACGCAGCTTGAGCAGGTCATCGTCAATCTTGCAGTGAACGCGCGTGATGCCATGCAATCGCGGGGGGACGGCTCGGGCACGCTGACGCTGGCCACGCGCAAGGTCAGCACCACCGATGTGCGCGCCATGCGCAGCGAGATCATTCCGGCGGGCGAATATACCGCGCTGATCGTCGAGGATACCGGCGGCGGCATCCCGCCCGAGCATCTCGGCAAGATCTTCGAACCCTTCTTCACCACCAAGGAGCAGGGCAAGGGCACCGGCCTGGGCCTTTCGACCGTCTATGGCATCGTCAAGCAGTCGGGCGGCTTCATCTTTGCCGAAAGCGAAGTGGGCAAGGGCACGCGCTTCATCGTCTACCTGCCGGTCTATCACGTCGCGCCCGGCAGCGCGGCCGAAATCGCGCCGGCAGTGGAAGAGGCGCCTGTCAGCCAGTGGGCCGGCGGCGGCCGTATCCTCCTTGTCGAGGATGAGGACCCGGTGCGCATGGTCGCCGAACGCTCGCTGATGCGCCAGGGCTATGAGGTGACCAGCGCGCGCGATGGCGAGGAAGGCCTCGTGCTGGTGGAAGAGGGCGGCCAGTTCGACCTCGTCGTGTCCGACGTGGTGATGCCGTCGATGGACGGCCCGGCCATGGCCCGCGAGATCCGCAAGATCGCGCCGCACCTGCCGGTGCTGTTCATGTCCGGCTATGCCGAGGAACAGCTGCGCAAGGAAATCGGCCTCACCAATGCCTGGTTCATGCCCAAGCCGTTCTCGGTGCAGCAGCTGGGTGAGAAAGTGGGCGACGTGCTGGCGCGCACTGCGAGGTAATCCCGTACCCGGTTCCTCCCCGGGGCTTGCTCGGGGAGGGGGATTCCCACCTTTGCGATTAAATTTGGGAAAACTCCCTTTGTTCCTCTCTTGTTCACTGAGAACAAATGCGATACATAGTTCCTCGTGACGTTGACCTTTCCGGTCAGACCGGTAGCAAAGGGGAAGTGTAATGGCTGCTCAGCTCAAGCTGATCCAGGAAGGCAAGGACAAGGACTCCATGGACCGTCAAAAAGCGCTCGACGCCGCGCTCGCCCAGATCGACCGCGCATTCGGCAAGGGCAGCGCGATGAAGCTGGGCTCCAAGGAGACGATGCAGGTCGAGGCAATCTCCACCGGCTCGCTCGGGCTCGATATCGCGCTGGGCGTGGGCGGCCTTCCCAAGGGCCGCGTGATCGAGGTTTATGGCCCGGAAAGCTCGGGCAAGACCACGCTGGCACTGCATGTCATTGCCGAGGCGCAGAAGAACGGCGGCACCGCGGCTTTCATCGATGCCGAGCACGCGCTTGACCCGGTCTATGCCAAGAAGCTGGGCGTCGATATCGACGAACTGATCGTCTCGCAGCCCGATACCGGCGAGCAGGCGCTGGAAATCACCGATACGCTCGTGCGTTCGAACGCGATCGACGTGCTGGTGGTCGACTCGGTCGCCGCGCTGGTCCCCCGCGCGGAAATCGAAGGCGAGATGGGCGATAGCCACGTCGGCCTTCAGGCCCGCCTGATGAGCCAGTCGCTGCGCAAGCTGACCGGCTCGATCAACCGCTCCAAGTGCATGGTGATCTTCATCAACCAGCTGCGCATGAAGATCGGCGTGATGTACGGCAATCCGGAGACGACGACGGGCGGCAATGCGCTCAAGTTCTACGCCTCGGTCCGCCTCGACATCCGCCGTACCGGCCAGATCAAGGACCGTGACGAGATCGTCGGCAACGCCACGCGCGTGAAAGTGGTCAAGAACAAGGTGGCGCCGCCGTTCAAGCAGGTCGAATTCGACATCATGTATGGCGAGGGTATTTCCAAGATCGGCGAGATCCTCGATCTTGGCGTCAAGGCCGGCATTGTCGAGAAGTCGGGCGCCTGGTTCAGCTACGATTCGATCCGCATCGGGCAGGGCCGCGAGAATGCGAAGAACTACCTGCGCGAGAACAAGGAAGTGTGCGACCGTCTCGAAAAGGCGATCCGCGCCCAGACCGATGGCCTTGCCGAGGAAATGATGACCGGCCCTTCGGACGACGACGCCGAATAAGCAAACGGCCTGTTCGCAGAGACAGAACCCCGGCCTTTGTGCCGGGGTCTTTTGTTTGAGGGCGGAGGGGTGTTCTTTCTCAGGAGCTTGTCCGGCGCATGAAGCGCGTGTGCTCCCCTGTGCTCTAAATGCCATCCATCGCAATTCCCGAACACTCTGACCGCAGCTTGCACCTTGCCGACCTCGCGCGCGTGGCTTATCGGCGCGAGCATGCAGACGACGAACGAGATCCGCCGGTCCTTCCTCGATTACTTCGGCTCGAAGGGCCATGACGTGGTGCAGTCCGCACCACTCGTGCCCTATAACGATCCGACGCTGATGTTCGTGAACGCGGGCATGGTGCCGTTCAAGAACGTGTTCACGGGGCTGGAAACCCGCGCCATTTCGCGCGCCACTTCTTCGCAGAAGTGCGTGCGCGCCGGCGGCAAGCACAACGATCTCGACAATGTCGGCTATACCGCGCGCCACCACACCTTCTTCGAGATGCTGGGGAATTTCTCCTTCGGCGATTACTTCAAGGAACAGGCGATCACCCACGCCTGGACCCTGCTGACGAAGGAATGGGCGCTCCCGGTCGAAAAGCTGCTCGTCACGGTTTATCACACGGACGACGAAGCTTTTGATCTGTGGAAGAAGATCGCCGGGCTTCCCGACCAGAAGATCATCCGCATTCCCACCAAGGACAATTTCTGGGCGATGGGCGATGATGGCCCGTGCGGCCCGTGCTCGGAAATCTTCTACGATCACGGCGATCACATCTGGGGCGGCCCTCCGGGATCGCCGGAAGAAGATGGCGATCGCTTCATCGAGATCTGGAACCTCGTGTTCATGCAGTTCGAGCAGACCGCTGGCGAGATCACTGGCGATCTGCCCAAACCCTCAATCGATACCGGCATGGGGCTGGAGCGCATTTCGGCGGTCATGCAGGGCGTGCATGACAACTACGATATCGATACGTTCAAGGCGCTGATCGCGGCCTCGGAAAGCCTCACCGGCGTCAAGGCCGAAGGCGAAACGCAGGCCAGCCACCGCGTGATTGCCGATCACTTGCGCTCGACCAGCTTCCTGCTGGCCGATGGCGTGCTGCCCTCGAACGAAGGGCGCGGCTATGTCCTGCGCCGCATCATGCGCAGGGCCATGCGCCACGCGCATCTGCTGGGCGCCAGGGACCCGCTGATGCACCGCCTGGTGCCTGCGCTGGTGGCCGAGATGGGCCAGGCCTATCCCGAACTCGGCCGCGCGCAGCCGCTGATCGAGGAAACGCTGGAGCGCGAGGAAGTGCAGTTCCGCCGCACCCTTTCGAACGGCCTCAAGCTGCTTGACGAAGCGACCGCCGAGATGGGCGAGGGCGCCGAGCTTCCCGGCGAGACCGCCTTCAAGCTCTACGACACTTACGGCTTCCCCTATGACCTCACTGAAGATGCCCTGCGCCCGCGCGGCATTTCGGTGGACAAGGACGGCTTCGATGCCGCCATGGCTCAGCAGAAAGCCGCCGCGCGCGCCGCGTGGAAGGGCTCGGGTCAGGCTGCCGACAGCGAAGTCTGGTTCGATATCGCCGAGCGCGAAGGGGCCAGCGAGTTCACCGGCTATACCTCGATCAGCGGCGAAGGCCGCGTCGTGGCGCTGGTCGCCGGCGGCAAGGAAGTGGACAGCGCCAAGGCTGGCGACACCGTGACCGTGCTCACCAACCAGACCCCGTTCTACGGCGAATCGGGCGGTCAGGTCGGCGATGCCGGCACGATCACCGGCAAGGATCTGAAGATCGCGATTGCTGATACCGCCAAGCCGCTTGGCCGGTTGCACGCGATGAGCGGTACGGTCGAGCAGGGCGCGATCAAGGTCGGCGATGTCGTCAACCTTGCGGTGGACGCGGCGCGCCGCGATGCCATCCGCGCCAACCACTCGGCCACGCACCTGCTGCACGCGGCCCTGCGCAATCGTCTGGGCGAGCACGTCACCCAGAAGGGCTCGATGGTCTCCGCCGACCGCCTGCGCTTCGACTTCGCGCAGCCCACGGCGCTTTCGGCCGAGGACATTGCCGCGATCGAGGCCGAAGTGAACGCCGAAGTGCGCGCCAACGAGCCGGTTCTCACCCGCCTGATGACGCCCGAGGATGCCATTGCGGCGGGCGCCATGGCGCTGTTCGGCGAGAAGTACGGCGATGAAGTGCGCGTGCTATCGATGGGCCGTCAGGCTGGCGATCATGCCTATTCGGTCGAACTGTGCGGCGGCACCCATGTGCGCGCGACCGGCGATATCGGCGTGTTCCGCATCGTTTCGGAAAGCGCCGTAAGCTCCGGCGTGCGCCGTATCGAGGCGCTGACCGGTGAAGGCGCGCGCCAGTGGCTGGTCGGCCGCGAGGACGCGCTCAAGAACGCGGCGGGCCTGCTGCGCACCAACCCCGAAGAGGTCGAAACCCGCATTGCCGCGCTGCTCGACGAGCGCAAGAAGCTCGAACGCGAACTGGCCGAAGCCAGGAAGGCGCTCGCGCTGGGCGGCGGCGGAGCCGCGTCCGGCCCGGCGGACGAGACCGTCAATGGCGTGACTTTCTCGGGACAGGTGCTCGAAGGCCTCGATCCCAAGGAACTGCGCGGACTGCTTGATCAGGCCAAGCAGCGCATGGGCTCGGGCGTTGCCGCGATCGTCGCGGTGAACGAGGGCAAGGCCTCGATCGCGGTGGCCGTGACCGATGACCTCAAGGACAAGGCCAGCGCCGTCGACCTGGTCCGCGCGGGCGTGGCGGCGCTGGGCGGCAAGGGCGGCGGCGGCCGCGCGGACATGGCGCAGGGTGGCGGTCCGGACGGCAGCAAGGCTGCAGAGGCCATCGCGGCGGTGAAGGCTGTGCTGGCGGGGTGATCGAAGGGCAGCCAGTGTGAGCAGCGAAGCCGTTCAGCCTTGGCTTGTTCACGCATGGCTTGCGGCGCGCTCCACTTCGCGCGGATTGCCTGCACCGCGGCACGACAGGGGGGGCTCGCGGTTGGACAGCGGTCTGCCCGATGAAAAGGTGCGTTGGGTATTCGCGCGTCCCTGCGAGGGCATTCGTGCTGTGGCCGAGGAGGTTTCGCAGCCCGGATATCTTATCAAGTTGTGCGGGCAAGTCGATGAATTATTGGCGATTTTACCAGCCGGCTGGCGGATCGTCAGCGAAAGCTGGATCATGGCGGGGCCGGGAACGGCGCTGGAGGCACCGCTTCCGCCCGGTTACCGGCTGAGCGTAAAGGGGGATGGCCCTGTTACCTTGGCGGAAATCGAAGCTCCCGACGGAACTCTGGCCGCGAGGGGCTATGCTGCGGAAAACGAACAGGTCTTTATCGTCGACCGGATCAGAACCCAAACCGCCCATCAGCGGTTGGGGCTGGGGCGCGCGCTCATGACTGCCTTGTGCAAGGCGCGTCAGGATGATGCCAGGCCGGAAATCCTGACGGCGACGGACGAGGGGCGCTTGCTCTATCTCAGCCTCGGCTGGCGTGTGCTTTCGCCCTATGTCACTGCTGAGCTTGCGCCATGAACAACCTTTCCGCCATCGTCGCCGAAATCGCCGAGGACATGCGCGCCCATGAACATCGCGGCAATGTGGCGGATTACATCCTGCCACTGGCCGCTGTGCCCGATACCAAGTTCGGCATCGCCGTTGTTCTCCACGACGGCACTGTCCACACCGCCGGTGATTCGGAGGAGCCGTTCTCGATCCAGTCGATCTCCAAGGTCTTCGCATTGACGCTGGCGCTCGGGGCCGTGGGGGACCAGCTCTGGCAGCGGGTGGGGCGCGAGCCTTCGGGGTCGGCGTTCAATTCGATTGTCCAGCTTGAGAGCGAACACGGCATTCCGCGCAATCCCTTCATCAATGCCGGGGCCATCGTCGTGTGCGACGTGTTGCTGGGGCGCCTGCAGCCGCGCGAGGCGATCGGGCATATGCTGCGCTTTGTGCGCACGGTGGCGGGGGATGAGAGCATTGCCATCGATGAAGCGGTGGCCCGCGCCGAGCAGGACACCGGTTTCCGGAATATGGCGCTCGCCAACTACATGCGCGCTTTCGGCAATGTCCGGGCGCCGGTGGAACTGGTGCTGGGCACGTATTTCCACTTTTGCGCGCTGGCGATGAGCTGCCGCCAGCTGGCCATGGCCGGTCGCTACCTGATGGATGGCGGCCGCGCGGACGGGCATTCGGTGATCTCGGCCCGCCGCGCGCGGCGCATCAATGCCTTGATGATGAGCTGCGGGCACTACGATAATTCGGGCGATTTCGCCTATCGCACCGGGCTGCCCGGCAAGTCGGGCGTGGGCGGCGGCATTCTGGCCGTGGCGCCGGGAATCGCCAGCATTGCCGTGTGGTCGCCAGGGCTCAATCCCAGCGGCAATTCGCATCTGGGCCAGCTTGCCCTGGAGCGGCTGGTGCAGCGCACCGGGTGGTCGGTGTTCGAGCCGCACCCTCTCTGACGCACGCTGCGTGACGGCGCCTTGTGCCGTCAGTGGCTTTCGGGTTCGTGCCATTGACCGGAGCGGAGCGCCGGTTTCTCCTTCAATCCGCCTTCATGCATGATCATCTCGCGGAATTCGTCGCGCTTTTCGTGGATAGAGGCGATCACCGGCCCCATGGCGACGCCGGTCTCCATGAGCACGGCTTCGGAGAGTTGTAGCGAGCTTTCCAGTGTTTCCGGCACGGCATGGGTGGCTCCGGCGCGGTAGAGCTGGGCAGCGTGATCGGCATCGCGGGCGCGGGCGATAATCGGTAGCTCCGGAAACTGGGCGCGCAGCTTGCGCACGATGCGCTGGGCCGTGACGGGCTCGTCCATCGTCAGGATTACCGCGGCGCAGTGGGCAGCGCCCATGCGCAACATGGCATCGCCGCGCCCGGCATTGCCGAAAGTGACGGCATAGCCGCGTCGCCGTCCTTCGGTGACGAAATCGGTGTCACTGTCGATGGCGGCATAAGGGCGGCCATGCTGGGACAGCATGTCGGCGACGAGCCGCCCGACACGGCCGAAGCCGACGATGATCGTACGCGGCCGGTTATCGTCTTCGGCAGGCTGATGCGGCGCGTCCACGCCGTCAACCCGGCGCGCCATGATCTTGCCCGCCATGGACAGCAGCGGGGTGACGGTAAGCCCGATGGCCGTGACGATCTGCCAGAACTGCGCCGTGCCAGGCTGGATCAACTGCGCTGCCGCTGCCGCGCTGAGCACGATCAGCGTTGTCTCGGAGGGGCTGGACATCAGAATGCCGGTTTCGGCCGCAGTGCCGCGCCGGGCCCCCATCAGCCGTAGCAGCACGCCGGTGACGACGGCCTTGAGCAGGATCACGCCCACAGTCGCAACGAGGATGGAGCCGAGGTTCTCCCAGACCACCTGAATATCGATGCTCATGCCGATGGTGATCAGGAAGACGCCGAGGGCCAGCCCCTTGAACGGCTCGGTGATCTGCTCGACTTCGGCATGGTATTCAGTTTCGGCGATCAGCAGGCCGGCCACCAGTGCGCCGACGATGGGGGAAAGGCCCGTGGCCGCTGTTGCCAGAGAGGCGAGGATCACCACCAGAAGGCTGGCGGCCAGGAACAGTTCAGGGCTCTTGGTGCGTGCGGCCTGCGCGAAGAGCGGCGGCAGCAGGTAGCGGCCGAAGACCAGCAGGGCGATCACTGTGCCGCTGCCCCACAGCAGGGTGTGGATCAGATTGCCCATGCTGTTGCTGTCCGCATGAGGCGCCAGCGCGCCGAGCAGGAAGATGATCGGGACCAGTGCGATATCTTCGAACAGCAGCATGGCGAGCGCGGCGCGGCCGACGGGCGTTGCCGTGTTGGTGATCTTCAGGACCAGCGCGGTGGAGGAAAGCGCCAGCGCAAGGCCCAGCGCCAGCGCGCCTGCAAAACCCTGACCGATCGCCGCGAGGATGAATGTCAGCGAGGCGCCGATCACGATCAGTTCCAGCGAACCGAGCCCGAAGACCATCCGCCGCATCTGCCACAGGCGCGCGAAGGACAGTTCCAGCCCGATCGAGAAGAGCAGCAGGATAATGCCGAATTCGGCGAAGACCTCCAGCCCGTCGGGATCGGTGATCGTGACGTAGGACAGCCAGGGATGGTCGAAGACATGGCGGCCAAGGCCGAACGGCCCGACCAGAAGGCCGACCAGAATGAATCCGATGACGGGTGTGATCCGGTACCGGTTGAACACCGGGATGACGATCCCCGCCGCGCCCAGAATGACCAGAGCGTCGGACAGGACGGGGGAATAGAGATCGCTGCTTCCGGCCATGTCCGGCCACTATGACATGAGGATTTGGGCAGGCAATGGATAACCTTGTGCCTTCCGGTGTATTGTGGCGGGGCAAAGATACCCACTGCGGGGCCACGCAACTTCACTTGGCGTTCAGCATCCTGCTGGCTATAGACCCTCGCCATGCTCGAACGTTCGCGAATGAAAACCGTCCTGATTGCCGCCGCTACCGGGGCACTTGTTCTGACCGCCGGCTGTGCCGGGCGAGGAGGGAAGAACAAGGATACCGCTTATGTCGCGCGCGATGTCGATACGCTTTACGCCGCAGCGAAGGAGCGTCTGAACCAGGGGCGCACCAGGCAGGCCGCCGCGCTGTTCGACGAAGTGGAGCGGCAGCACCCCTATTCGCCGTGGGCTCGCCGCGCGCAGCTCATGAGCGCATTCAGCTATTACGCGGCGCGCGATTACAACAAGGCGATCCAGTCCGCGCAGCGCTTTCTCTCGATCCATCCGGGAAACAGCTGACCGATATTATCCGCCGCTATCCCACCACCAGCTATGCTGCCGATGCCAAGCTGAAGCTCGATCTCGTGAACGATCACCTGGCGGGCAAGGAAATGACCATTGGCCGCTCGTATGAGCGCAGAGGCAAGTGGCTGGCCGCGACGCTTCGTTTCCGTAACGTGATCGATAATTATCAGACCACCAGCCACACGCCCGAGGCGCTGTTCCGTCTGGTTGAGGGATATCTTTCGCTGGGCATTCCCGAGGAAGCCCAGAAAGCGGCCGCCGTTCTGGAAGCCAACTATCCCGACAGCAAGTGGTATGACCGTGCCTACAAGCTCATGAAGAAGTTCGCTCCTGAAGACGTTGCGGCCTGATCCTGGGGACCGGATACTTCGGTTTCGGAGCTAAACCCCGATTTACGATTTGCACACGGATTTCTCATAAAAGAGAAGCATGGGGGCTGTGATGCTCCCGTCCGGAAACCATTCCGGGCAGATGGGTTGCAAGGATCTGTGTCATGCAGGCGAAGGATATGTACAAATTGAATCGGCAGCGCCCGGCCAAAGCGGCTTCGGGCCGGACCTGGGAACTGGAGATGATTGTCGGGCTGGTCGCGCTCGTGTGGCTCGTCGGCGCAATCCAGTTCGTCCATCACATGATCTGATGCCCCGCGGCCCGTTCACGGGCAGCGCATATCGGCGTGCGAAGCGGGGTGACGAGGGCATTGCTCTTCGCTAGAACGCTTCGCGAACATGCTAAGCCGTCTTTCCATCCGAAACATCGTTTTGATCGAGGCGCTTGATCTCGATTTTGCCCGAGGACTCGGTGTCCTCACCGGCGAGACGGGCGCGGGCAAGTCGATCCTGCTTGACGCGCTGGGTCTCGTGCTGGGCAACCGGGCAGACAGCGGGCTTGTGCGCGGGGGCGAGGATCGTGCGAGCGTGACTGCCAGCTTTGATTTCGCTGCGCTTCCCGATGCGGTGCGCGATGTGATCGAAGCGGCCGAACTGGAAATCGAGCCGGGTGAGGCCCTGATTCTCAAGCGCCAGCTCAAGGCGGACGGCGGATCGAGGGCGTTCCTTAACGATCAGCCGGTGGGCGTGGCACTGCTGCGCGAAATCGCCCCGGCGCTGGTGGAGATACACGGGCAGCACGATGATCGCGGTCTTGTCAATCCGCGCGGGCACCGGGCCTTGCTGGACCGGTTCGCGGGTGGGGACGCGGCCGGGGTTGAAATCGCGTGGAAAGCCTGGAGTGCGGCGCGCGATGAGCTGGAGGCGGCGCGTGCGGAAGTCGCGAAGGCTGCCGAGGATCAGGACCTGCTGCTCGCGCATCTGGCCGAACTCAATGCGCTGGCACCCGAGGCAGGCGAGGAAGAGCAACTCGCCATGGCCCGCGCGGATATGCAGAAGGGGGAGAAGCTCGCTGATGATCTTTCCGCCCTGCAGCACTTGTGGAATGGTGATCGAGGCGAGCGAGGCCGAGGACACGCTGGAGCGCGCCGCCGAGGCGCTTGCTTTCGATCCGGCGGAGCTCGACCGTATCGAGACCCGTCTCTTCGATCTGCGCGCAGCAGCCCGCAAGCATGGCTGTCAGGTCGATGATCTGCTTGCGAAAATGCATGCGATGCGCACGGCACTCGATGCGATCGAGGGCGGCACCGAGCATCTGGCGGCGCTGGAAAAGGCAGCGGACAAGGCCGCGCTGGTGTACCGCGAACAGGCCGAAGCGCTGCACGATCTGCGCCGGGCGGCGGCCAAACGGCTTGACGCGGCGGTGGCGGGCGAACTGGCGCCGCTCAGGCTCGATGCCGCGCGGTTCCAAACCTCGGTGGTGCGCCTGCCCGAGGAACGCTGGGGCGTGCACGGCATGGACGCGGTGGAATTCCTCATCAGCACCAATCCCGGCGCCGATTTCGCGCCTCTTGCCAAGATTGCTTCAGGCGGCGAGCTGTCGCGCTTCATCCTCGCGCTCAAGGTCGCACTGGCCGAAGAGGGCGGGGCGGCAACGGTGATCTTCGACGAGATTGACCGGGGTGTGGGCGGCGCTGTCGCCAGCGCCATCGGCGAACGTCTGGCGCGGCTGGCGAGCAGCGGGCAATTGCTGGCGGTGACGCACTCGCCCCAGGTCGCGGCGCGCGGGGGGCAGCATTACATGATTGCCAAGTCCAGCGAGGGCACAGTTACGCGAACCTCGGTGACTCCTCTGGATGCGGCCGCCCGCAAGGAAGAGATGGCACGCATGTTGTCAGGCGCGGAAGTCACGAACGAGGCGCGCGCGCAGGCGGACCGCCTGCTGGAAGGCGCATGAGCGCGCATCCGCTCGACCGGCCGGTCTGGAACATGCTGAACGGGCGGCAAGCCTCTCTGGCCGCCGCCACTGGCGCGGCGGTGCGGATCGATCCCGGCTACGGCCCTTTCGCTGCCGCGCGCGACACCGGCGATGAGGCGCAGGCGGCTTTGGCGGCGCTGTTGACCGGCCCGGACGACCAGATCTGGATTGTCGAGAACCGCGACTGGCCGGTGCCGCCGGGAACCCGCGTGGCGAAGAACGCCGCGCTGGTGCAGATGGTCGCGGCCAGCCCGTCGCCGGTGCGGGCTGGCGACGAACCGGCGGTCTTGCTGGGCGGTGGCGACGTGGCGCAGATGGCGGATCTGGCTCTGGCCACGCAGCCCGGCCCGTGGAGCGCCAACACCCAGAGCTATGGTTCCTTTTACGGTATCCGCCGCGGCGGCAGGCTGGCCGCCATGGC
>JARROF010000030.1:0-34780 GCA_037384205.1 Novosphingobium sp.
TGAAAGCCTGCAGGTCCCGCCTGCAGGCTTTCACGCTTGCACGATCCCCGCCTTGTCCGCAGGCGTATCGACCGGCTCGTCCCGGCCCTTGCGTTCCGAGTAGCGGTCCACCAGTTGCGCGGCGTGCGGACGCAGCAGCACGGTCAAGCGCACCAGCTCCTCCATGACATCGACGATGCGGTCATAATAACCGGACAGCTTCATCCGCCCGGCATCGTCGAACTCCTCGTAAGCCTTCGCGACCGAGGACTGGTTGGGAATGGTGAACATCCGCATCCAACGGCCCAGAATGCGCAGTGTGTTGACCGTGTTGAAGCTCTGCGAGCCCGCGCAGACCTGCATCACCGCCAGCGTGCGCCCCTGCGTCAGCCGCAGTCCCTTGTAAGCCAGCGGCAAGTGATCGATCTGCGCCTTCATGATGCCGGTGATCTGGCCGTGCCGTTCCGGGCTGCACCAGACCTGCCCTTCGGACCAGAGCGAATGCTCGCGCAGTTCGTGAACGGCAGGGTGATCGTCCCCCTCCACCTGATCGGGCAGGGGCAGGTCGGAAGGATCGAAGATGCGCGTCTCGCAGCCGAAGAACTGCAGCAGGCGCGCGGCCTCCTCCACCGCCAGCCGCGAATAGGACCGTTCCCGCAGCGAACCGTAGAGCAGCAGGATGCGCGGCGGCGGATCGTTCTCGCCAAGGCCCAGGGCCGGACGGCAGTGGGCATATTCCGGCCGCAAGGCAGGCAGATGGTCGGGATCGGCAAGGGGACGCAGACGGGACATGGGCATGCTTTCGCTCAGGGGCGGCCTTCAGGCGGCAGGAAAACTGCCCCGCGTGCGGTTGGCAAAGGCGACCAGCGAGAGCATGACCGGCACTTCCACCAGCACGCCCACCACGGTCGCCAGCGCCGCGCCGCTGGAGAGGCCGAACAGGCCGATGGCCACCGCGACAGCCAGTTCGAAGAAATTGGACGTGCCGATGAGCGCGCAAGGCGCGGCGATCGCGTGCGGCACTTTCCAGGCTTTGGCCGCCGCATAGGCAATCGCGAAAATGCCATAGGACTGGAGCACGATGGGGATCGCGATCAGTACGATCAGCAGCGGGTTCGCCACGATGGTGCCCGCCTGAAAGGCGAAGAGCAGAACCACCGTTGCCAGCAGGCCGACGATCGACCACGGCTTGAGCCGCGCGGTAAAGGCATCGACGGCAGCCTCGTTTCCGCCGTGACGGGCGATGACCCGCCGCCGCGTGAATGCCCCCGCCGCCAGCGGAATCACGACATAGAGCACGACCGAGAGCAGCAGCGTTTCCCACGGCACCACGATATCGGTCACGCCCAGCAGCAGCGCGACGATCGGTGCGAAGGCCACGATCATCATCAGATCGTTCACCGAAACCTGCACCAGCGTGTAGGCCGGATCGCCCTTCGTAAGCTGCGACCAGACGAACACCATCGCCGTGCAGGGCGCGGCGCCCAGAAGGATCAGCCCGGCAATGTACTGGCTGGCCTCGCCCGGCGCCATGAAACCGGCATAGAGATGGCCGAAGAACAGCACCGCCAGCGCCGCCATGGTGAAAGGCTTCACCAGCCAGTTCACCACCAGCGTGATGATCAGCCCCTTGGGCTTGCGCCCGATGTCGCGCACACTGCCGAAATCGACGCCCACCATCATCGGATAGATCATCGCCCAGATCAGCACCGCCACAATGAGATTGACCGAGGCATATTCGAGCCCCGCCAGCACGCTCACCGAACCGGGCGCAGCAAGGCCCAGCGCGATCCCGGCCAGAATCGCCAGAAAGACCCAGAGCGAGAGATAGCGCTCGAACACGCCCAGCGGAGAGGCGTCATGGCCCGATGCGACCGGTTGCTGCGACATGGTCATGCCTTCCTTTCCTTTATCGACCGATCCGCCCGCCACCGGCATCGATAACCGGCTCGCCATCTTCCTTGGCGAAAGCGCCGCGCTGGGCCGCCGGTATCAGATCGAGCACCGCCTCGGACGGGCGGCACAGTTTCACCCCCAGCGGAGAAACGACCAGCGGCCGGTTGATCAGCACCGGATGCGCCATCATCGCATCGATCAGTTGCGCATCGCTCAGCACGGGATCGCCAAGCCCCAGTTCGGCGAACGGCGTGCCTTTTTCGCGCAGGAGCGCGCGCGGCGTGATCCCGGCCCGCGCGATCAGGCTTTCAAGCATGGCGCGCGAGGGCGGGGTCTTGAGATATTCGATCACATGCGGTTCGATCCCGGCATTGCGGATCATGGCGAGCGCATTGCGCGAGGTACCGCATTCGGGATTGTGATAGATGACGATATCCGTGGCCATGGCCTGTCCTCTCCTTGTCCGTCTCAGCGCCCACAGGCCGCGATTTCCAGAATGTCGGCGCAGACGAGCGGATCGCCCTGGCAGCAATCCTCCATGAGGAAGGCCAGAAGGCGGCGCATTCCGCCGTAGTCGGCGCGATAACGGATAACCCGGCTCTCCCGCTCCGAGGCAGCCAGCCCCGCGCGTTCGAGACTGGCAAGATGATGCGACATCGTCGAAGGCGGAACCGCAAGCTTCTGTGCGATCTCCCCCGCCATCAACCCTTTTGCCCCGGCCTGCACCAGCATGCGGAACACCGACAGGCGCGTGTCATGCGCCAGCGCCTGCAAGGCGCCGACGGCCCAGTCCTGAAGCGATTCAGCCATGTCGCCCCCTTTCGTGACGATTCGGGCATAGGCGCCCGCGCGCGCCCGTGCAATCTATAATTCGAGAAATATCGAAATATAGATTGCACGGGGGATGGATGAGGGAAAACTAAGGTGCAGGCTCGAGATTCAGATAGCCGGCGATATGGCCTTCCCCCGAACCATTTTCCTACCCGGGGCCCGCCGCAGTATTCTGGCAGGCATGCCGCCCGGTTCGAAGGCAACGAATCGCCGCTGCCCCGTCCCGCTGCGGGACGGGGCCAAGGGCGTTTACACCTTGTGCAGCCGGGCACGGTACAAGCGCGGCATGACCCGCATCACCCGACTCGCGCTGGCCAGTGCAGCGCTGCTTTGTACGGCCCTTCCGACCACGTTTTCCTCCGCCCGGAGCGGCGGGCAGACCGCGCCTTACACGGTGATGGAGACCGGGCGCAGCTATACCCGGCTGCAGGATGCGGTGAATGCAATCGGCGATGGCCGCGGCACGATCCGCTTCGCCGCGCTGCGCTTTGCCGATTGTGCGGTGCAAACCGGCGGCGACGTGACTTACGAGGCGGCGGTGCCCGGCCAGTCGGTGCTCGACGGCGCCATCTGCGAAGGCAAGGCAGCGCTGGTCCTGCGCGGGCACAGCGCCCATGTGGAAGGACTCGTCTTCGCCAATATGCATGTGCCGGAAAAGAACGGCGCGGGCATCCGCCTGGAACACGGCAACCTCACCGTCTCGCAATCGTGGTTCCGCGACAGCGACCAGGGCATCCTGACCGGCAACGATCCCGCCGGCACGATCACGATCGACAAGTCCACTTTCACCCGGCTGGGCACCTGCGACGGCCCGGGCTGCGCGCATTCGCTCTATATCGGCGATTACGGCGCGCTCACTGTCACGCGCAGCCGGTTCGAGGCCGGAACCGGCGGCCACTATGCCAAGAGCCGCGCGGCCCGCGTCGCCATCCTCAACTGCAGCTTCGACGATACGCGCGGGCGCGGCACCAATTACATGATCGACCTGCCCGAAGGCGCCACCGGGCGCATCGCCGGAAACTGGTTCGTGCAGGGGCGCGACAAGGAGAACTACTCCGCGTTCATCGCCGTTGCCGCCGAGCACCACAGCCACACCGCCGACGGGCTCGCCATAGAGGACAACAACGCCCGCTTCGCCCCCGGCATTGACCGCCGCAGCGCCTTCGTGGCCGACTGGTCTGGCGATGCGCTCAGGATCGGCGCGAACGTGCTGGGGCCCGGGCTGGTGCGTTACGAGCGGCGCTGAGCAAGATCACAGCAGGTGTCCGGTGCGGTCCCGCTTGGTTTCCAGATAGCGGGCATTGTGGGGGTTGGGCGGCAACTGGTGCGGCACCCGCTCGATCACGTCCACACCGACTTCGCGCAGCGCCTCCACCTTGGCCGGGTTGTTGGTCATCAGCCGGATCGCATGGACGCCCAGCAGTTCCAGCATCCGCGCCGCCACCGGAAAGTCGCGCGCTTCGGTAGGCAGGCCCAGGCGGTTGTTGGCATCGACGGTGTCGAAGCCAAAGTCCTGCAGACGGTAGGCCCTCAGCTTGTTGACGAGGCCGATCCCGCGCCCTTCCTGCCGCAGGTAGAGCAGCACTCCCCAGCCGCCCGCTTTCGCCTCGTCCGCCATGGCACGGAGCGCGGCGTGAAGCTGCGGCCCGCAATCGCACTTGAGACTGCCGAGGATATCGCCGGTCAGGCATTCCGAGTGCAGCCGCACCAGCGGCGCGCGGTCTCCGTTCTGCCTGCCGATGACCAGCGCGACATGTTCGCGCAGATCGTCGAGCGCTCGGAAGGCGACGATCTCGGCATCCTCGCAGGCTTCCACCGGCAACCGGGCGCGCGAGGCGATCCGCAAGCGGCGCGTATCCTTCCACTCGGCAAGGTCCCCAGGGGAAACATCCTGCACTTCGCCATCGAGCGCAGGTACGGCCAGAAAGGCCGGGAGAATGCCCGCCAGCCGCGCCAGCTCCATTGCCGTACGCGCCGCCTCGGCATCCTCGATATGCTCGGCCGCGAACGGCCCTTTCATCGGATGGACGAGATCGAGCGCCGGATCGGCCACGGCCCGCGCGGTTTCCAGATCGAATGGTTCGGCCGCGCGGATCAGCACCGGGGCTTCCGGCACCGCCGCCTCGCGCTGGTTGGCAAGCTTGAGCGTCACGGCCCGCGCCGCCGAAATCAGCATGCGAGGCGCGGTAACACCGGCAGCAAAACCTGTCTCCGCAGGCAGCAGCGCCGCGCCGCCCTCCACACGCACCGGCCAGCCATGGCGCAGCGCATCGAGCGCCAGCGCAACCCGGCGAGCGCCGGGGGAAGGCAAACCTTCGCTCAGAGATCGAACTCCGTGATCAGCGGCACGTGGTCGCTCGGTTTTTCCCACTTGCGTGTTTCCTCGACGAAACAATGCGCCGTGGCCTTGGGCGCCAGATCGGGCGAGGCCCACATATGGTCGAGACGGCGCCCCTGATCCTTCTGCCGCCAGTAGCTGCGATAGGACCACCAGGAATAGTTGCGCTCAGGCGCCGGGATGAACTTGCGCCCCAGATCCACCCAGTCATGCGCTTCCCTGAAACACCCCAGCGCCTCCACTTCGATCGGCGTGTGGCTGACGACCCTGATCAGCGCCTTGTGATCATAGACGTCGCATTCGAGCGGGGCGATATTGAAATCGCCGACGATCAGCGTGGGGCGCTCGACCGTCTTCGCCCATTCGGTCATCCGGCCCAAAAAATCGAGCTTCTGGCCGAACTTGGGATTCACCTCCCGGTCAGGCACATCGCCGCCGGCGGGGATATAGACGTTCTCGACAATCATCCCCTTGCCTTCGCCCTGCAGTTCCACGCCGATATGACGCGCTTCGCCATTGTCCTGCCAGTCGTGACGGCTGCATTCGGTGAAGGGCACTTTCGAAACGGTGGCGACGCCGTGATAGCCCTTCTGCCCGTTGATCGCGCGGTAGGCATAGCCCAGCCGCTCGAACATCTCGTGCGGGAAGAGATGCTCGGCGACCTTGATCTCCTGCAGGCACAGCACGTCGGGCGTACGTTCGGAGAGGAACCGCTCGACCTGATCGATACGAAGGCGGACGGAATTGATGTTCCAGGTGGCAATCTTCATGCCGCAGGCTTTAGGCACCACGTTCGGGAAATGCCAGAGGGCCCTTCGACAAGCTCAGGATGAACGGCTTTGCCATACCGGGGATAATCGAATTTCGGGATTACGGTTTTCAGGCTCTTGTGTCCGCCCGGCCGGAGCGGGACCGGTCCCGAACGAGAACCGGCGCGCAGCCGCCTGTATGGCCGTGAGCACCGGAAGCACAGAGAGGTGCCGTTCGCGGCCCGACCGGGCGGACACAAGAGCCCGGAAAAGGAAAACCCTCGAGCCGGGGGCAGAGGCTCGAGGGTTCCTGTAAGCGTTCGTCACGCTAGGATCAGTGCGGCCGGTTCAGGAGGCGCGGGCAACAGGGGGGAAACCCGCCTCAAGCCGTACTGACCAGTTCACTTTAGGAGTGATTGCCTTACTGCTAGGTGAACGGAATTCAAGAAACTGTCGCAATTTGTCGCGAGTGTTACACAGCCTGCGACAGACGGATAAATCCTATCGACGAGTTTTGCGGCGCGGGTCCCTCCACCGGAAATCCCTGTCGCTGACAGGCACCCCGTAACGCTGGTTGGACAGGGCAATCGTTGTACGCTGATTCTGCGAATCGAGCGCGACCCAATAGGCCAGTTCCAGCCCGCCGGGCGCCGAGGCCTTGCGCATGAAAATCAATGTGATCACCCCGTATTCGGGATGAGACTTGTCGCGTACCTCGATGCTGATGACATCGGGATTTCCCGTCGGGATGACTTTGCCGAACTTGACGACATCGCGATGAGGATCAAGCAGCGCCCCAAGCGGGCTGTCGCTGATCGGCCAGCGCTGAACCTGATCCACCGCATAGTCGATGAACGTGAACGCCTTGCCGTCGCTTACGATCAGCATCTTCGCGCTTTTTTCGTACTGGAAGCGAATGCGGCCCGGACGCTTGAGCGTCAGCGTGCCGCGCACGGCCTGCCCGTTGCGATCGGTCTGGATGAAGTCCGCCTTCATCGTCGCGATGCCGCGCAGGGCCGCAACCGCCTGATTGAGCTGCCTTGCCTCGTCCGGGGTTGCGGCGAGCACCGGCGCCGCCGGAACGAGGGCAGGAACGGAAAGCGCGGCCAAAGCGGCCGCGCCAACGCAATTGCGAAAGGTCTGGGTCAGGATATTCATGGCTATGCGCTTAGATACACAGCCTTGAATGGCCTGTGAACCTTACTTGATCTTGGCTTCCTTGAATTCGACGTGCTTGCGCGCGACGGGATCGTACTTGCGGAAACTCATCTTCTCGGTCGTGTTGCGCGGGTTCTTCTTGGTGACGTAGAAAAATCCGGTATCAGCGGTCGAGACCAGACGGATCTTAACAGTTGCGGGCTTCGCCATGGCGGGTTCCTGTAATCTCTCGTTTCAGCCGACCCCGATGCGAAACGGCTGGGCAGCGGCATGTTCCGTTAAAAAACATCGGGCGGCAACAGCGCGCCGCCCTTCAAGGCTGCGGCCCATGCGTCAGAGAGGGGGGAAAGTCAAGCCGGAGCCGCGGCTTCAGCCCAGCGGAAAGGGCCTGATCGGCTTCAAAGCGCCGAATTTCTCTTTCTTCGGCGTTTCCTCAAGCGGCGGCATATCGAGTTCGGGTGGATCGCAGCGGGTATCGGGCAGCCGGTCAAGCAAGTCGCGAATCACCGTCAGGCGGCCATGTTTCTGGTCGTTGAAATCCACCAGCGTCCATGGCGCGTGAGGTGTATGAGTCGCCTCTAGCATCCGCTCGCGCGCTTTCGTGTAGTCCTTGTACTTCTCACGCGCGGCCAGATCCACCGGAGAGAGCTTCCAGCGCTTGAGCGGGTCGTCCAGCCGTTCCTTCAGCCGCTCCTCCTGCTCTTCCTGATCACAGGTCAGCCAGTACTTGAACAGCAGAATCCCATCGTCCGTCAGCATCTTTTCGAACACAGGCGTGTGACGCAGGAACGCCTCGACCTGCGGCTCGGTAGCATAACCCATGACTTTCTCGACTCCCGCGCGATTGTACCACGAACGGTCGAACAGCACGATTTCCCCGGCGGCAGGCAGATGAGGAACATAGCGCTGGTAGTACCACTGTCCCTGCTCACGCTCGCTCGGCGCAGGCAATGCAACGACGCGGCACTGGCGGGTATTGAGATGTTCGGAAATGGCGTGGATCGTACCGCCCTTGCCCGCGGTATCGCGCCCTTCGAACAGCACCAGAATGCGTGCGCCGGTCGTCTTGGCCCAGCGGGCCATCCCTGCCAGTTCTTCCTGCATCGGTTCGAGCAGGGCTTCGTAGTCCTTGCGTCCCAGCCCCTTGCCCATGCAGTTCTCCCCTATGCTTACGTCCTGGCGAGCAGGAACAGCGCCGCCGCGCCGGCCACGATACGATACCAGGCGAAAGGCGCAAAGCCCGAGCGACTGACAAACGCCATGAACGCCTTGATAACCACCAGAGCCACCACAAAAGCGACAAAAAAGCCGATCGCGATCTCATTCCAGCCCACGGGACCGGCTCCCGCCGCAAGCTCTTGCCGGGCGCCCCACAGCTCCAGCGTAGTTGCGCCCATCATCGTCGGCACGGCAAGGAAGAAACTGAACTCGGCCGCCGTGCGGCGCTCCACGCCCATGGCAAGCGCGCCCATGATCGTGGCGCCCGAGCGGCTGACGCCGGGGACCATGGCGAGGCACTGCGCCACACCGACGCCGATACACTTTATCAGCGGCAGTTCGGCAACGCCCGTTAGCGGACCCTGTTTCGCCACCTTCTCGATCCCGAGAATGGCGATACCGCCCACGATCAGCGCCCAGGCCACCACTTGAGGCTGGCCGAGGAGCGCCTCGATATAGTCCTTCAGCGCGAGTCCGATCACGGCCGAGGGCAGGAACGCCACCAGCACATTGCGCACAAAGCGGATCGAAGTGGGATTAAGCTTCAGAAGCCCCATCCCCACGGCCCAGAACGTGCGCCAGAACTGCACGATCACCGCCAGAATCGCACCCAGCTGGATCACGATATTGAACGTGGCCCACTGGGCGGCATCGTAACCGAACAGCCTGGTGGCGAGGATGAGGTGTCCGGTTCCTCCGGAAAGGAGGGGGAAGGAAGCGCCTCACCAGATCCGCACGCGCTGTGCCGGCGGCAGATAGAGCTTGTCGCCCGGTTTGACACCGAATGCCCTGTACCATTCGTCGAAATTCCGGACGATGCCGTCGATGCGGTAGTGCGCGGGCGAATGCGGATCGGTGATGAGATAATTGCGCGCCTGCGCCTCGCGAACCTTGCTGCGCCAGATCTGCGCCCAGGCCATGAAGAAGCGCTGGTCGCCGGTAAAACCGTCGATCACCGGCGCTTCCTTGCCGTGCAGGGAGAGTTTGTAGGCGCGGTAGGCCATGCTGAGGCCGCCAAGATCGCCGATGTTCTCGCCCATCGTCAGCTTGCCGTTCACGCAGGTCTTGCCGTCGTCGAACGGGCAGAACTTGTCGTACTGCGCGGCCAGCTTCTCCTGCAGCTTCTGGAACGCGGCCTTGTCGGCGGGAGTCCACCAGTTGCGCAGATTGCCGCTGCCGTCGGACTTGGCGCCCTGATCGTCGAACCCGTGGCTCATCTCATGGCCGATCACAGCCCCGATCGCGCCGTAGTTCACGGCCGGATCGGCCGTGAGGTTGAAGAACGGCGGCTGCAGGATCGCGGCCGGGAAGACGATCTCGTTATAGCTGGGGTTGTAATAGGCATTCACCGTCTCGGGCAGCATGCCCCATTCGGTGCGGTCCACCGGCTTGCCGACGCGGTTCATGTCGAAACCGGTCTGCCATTTGCTCGCGCCGATCATGTTACCGAGCGGATCGGTGGCCGAGAAAGTGAGTCCTTCGTACTTCTTGAACGTATCGGGCGCTCCGATCTTGGGAGTGAAGGCATCGAGCTTGGCTTCGGCCTGCTTGCGGGTTGCCGGCCCCATCCATTTGAGATCCTGAAGGTTCTCCGCCATGGCCTTGCGCAAGTTGGCGACAAGGTCGGTCATCGCCGCCTTCTGCTCGGGGGGGAAGTACTTCGCGGCGTAAATCTTGCCGAGAAGCTCACCCGCTTCGCTTTCCACCGCGCGGATGCCACGCTTCCAGCGAGGCTGCTGCTCGGGCTGGCCAGTCAGCGTCTTGCCGTAGAAATCGAAACGGGCCGCATCGATGTCTTTCGGCAGGACTGAGGCATGGCTGCTCAGGAAATGCACCGCAAGGTAGGCCTGCCAGGTCGATACCGGCACGGTATCGAGCAGCCTTGCGACCGCGGGCATTCCGCCGCCAAACAACGCTTCCGCCTTGGCGGCATCGATATCCGCTGTCTTCAGTTCTTCCGGCGTCGGCGGCATTTCCCCCACGATGACGTAGCCGGCCTTGCCCGCCCCCACGGTATCGAGGAATGTCTTGAGCAGCCCCGGTGCGCCCAGCGCTTCGAAATCACTGATGGAAAGCTTGTTGTAAGTCAGGTCACGGTTGCGCGCACCTGCACGGTCCCAGTCAGCCTGCGCGATCCGTGTTTCGAGCGACAGCACGGCCTTGGCGGCTTCTTCGGGATCAGCGTAACCTGCCTTGCCCAGCAGGAAGGTCAGGTAAGCGAGATATTTTGCGCGAATCTCAAGCGAGCGCTTGTCCTGCTTCAGGTAGTAATCGCGATCGGGCATGCCGAGGCCGCCGATATTGGCATGCAGCGCGTAGATATCGCTCTGTTTCGAATCGGCATCCACCCACAGGCTCACCGGTGCGGCATAGCCGGGCGCACCGAACAGACGCATCACATCGGCCGGGGTCTTTGCCGCATAGATGCGGTCCAGGTAAGGGCGGACCGGAGCAAGCCCAGCCTTTTCGATGGCATCGGTGTCCATGAAGGCCTTGTAGGCCGCCGCAACACGCGCGGTATCCGTGCCGGGCGCCGAACCGGCCGCGAGCAGCCCGTCCATGATCTTGTGGAGGCGCTGCTGCGAGAGTTCGTTCAACTCGATGAACGATCCCCAGCGGGTGCGGTCTGCAGGCAGCTTTACCGATGCGAGCCACTTGCCGTTGACATAAGCGTCGAAATCGTCGCCCGGCTTGACGGTAGTGTCCATCCACTGGGTCTGGACACCGAAATCGCCCCAGTCGGTCGACGGTGCCAGCGGATCGGCACCGGCAAGAGCAGGGACAGCGGAAAGTGAAAATACCATGGCGGACACGCTCGCCGACACGGCGAGGGCACGGCCCAGAAAGTTGCGCATCTAGAACCCCTTCTCGGGAGAAATGACAGCACCGGCCCCGGATGGCCGGTCATAAACGCGCAACATAATTTCCGGATCGTGCAACGCCAGCCCGAAAATGCCGTTAGCCGAGCGATATCAGCCGTTCGTCGAACTGGAGCGAAGCCAGGCGCGCATAGAGCCCGCCTGCACCGGCAAGGCTCTCGTGCGTGCCCTGCTCGACGATGCGCCCGTTTTCCATGACGATGATCCGGTCCGCCTTGCGCACAGTGGCAAGACGATGGGCGATGACCAATGTAGTACGGTTCACCATCAGCGTTTCAAGCGCCTGCTGGACGAGCCGTTCGCTTTCGGCGTCGAGCGCGCTGGTTGCTTCGTCCAGCAGCAGGATCGGCGCATCGCGCAGCAGCGCGCGGGCAATGGCGATACGCTGACGCTGGCCACCCGAAAGACGCTGCCCATCCTCGCCCAGGAAAGTATCAAGGCCCTGCGGCAAGTCCTTCAGGAACTGCTCGGCATTGGCCGCCCGCGCCGCTTCCCAGATCGCGGCATCGTCCGCCACCCAGTGACCGTAGCGCAAGTTGTCGCGCGCGCTGGCCGCGAACAGCACGCCTTCCTGCGGCACCAGCGCCATACGCGCGCGGATCGCGCCCGGATCGGCCGAGGTCAGCGGCACGCCGTCCACCTTGATGACGCCGCTCTGCGGATCGTAGAACCGCTCGGCGAGCTGGAACAGGGTGGACTTGCCCGCGCCGGACGGGCCGACAATCGCCACCGTCTCGCCCGGCTCCACCGCCAGACTGAACTCGTGCAGCGCCGCCGTATCGGGACGCGAGGGATAGCGGAAGGTCACGCGCTCGAACGCGATCTTGCCGCGCGCCGGTTCCGGCAACACCTGCGGCCGCGCCGGGGCGGAAATCGTCGGGCGTTCGTCCAGCAACTCGGCCAGACGGCTGGCGGCCCCCGCCCCGCGCACGAGATCCCCGTACACGTCTGACAACGAACTGAACGCGCCTGCCACCAGACCGCCGGTGATCACGAAGGCCGCGATCGTCCCGCCGGTGATCGTCCCTTCGGCGACGCCCACCGCGCCGCGCCACATCAGCAGCGTGATGGAACCGAATATCAGGAACATGATCACGGCCGTCATGATCGCGCGGATGGTGATGCGCTGCTTGCCGGTCGCGAAAGTGCGCTCCACTGCGGTGGCAAAACGATCGAATTCGCGGGTTTCCTGATTGAAGGCCTGCACCACACGCAGTCCGCCCAGCACTTCGGTGGTCATCGCGCCGATATCGGCTACCCGATCCTGACTGCTGCGCGATACCGCGCGCAGACGGCGGCTGAACAGCACGATCGGCGGCAGCACGATCACGATCGTCCCCAGCAGCCCGGCTGTGAGCAACGGCGCCAGAACGATCAGATAGATCGTTCCGCCCACGGCCATGATCGCGTTACGCAAGGCAATCGAGACACTGGTGCCCACGATCTGCTCGATAATCGCGGTATCCGCGGTCATGCGCGAGGAGATTTCCTTGGGGCTGTTGGTCTCGAAGAAGCTCGGCGAAAGCGTCAGCAGGTGGCGCTGAACCCGCAGGCGGATGTCCGCAACGATCCGCTCGCCCAGCCACGAGACCATATAAAAGCGAGTCGCGGTGCCAATGGCCAGCACGCAGACAGTCGCCAGCAGGATCAGGAACCACTTGCCGATCGCGGAAGGATCGGCGCCCTGGGCAAAGCCCTTGTCCACGATCTGGCGGAAACCCCAGGGAATCGCCAGCGTGGACGTTGCCGTGACGATCAGCGCGCAAAGCGCGGCCAGCGAGCGGCCGGGGTAATTGAACAACTGTCCCCAGACCATGCGCAGGGGGCCCAGGCTCCTGCGGCGCGGTGCGGGAGCATCAGCGGCGGGGGTTTCGCTTGCGGGCGGTGCGGCCGTGCCGGGGTTGGCGTCCATGTCGCGCGCCCTTACAGCGTCCGTCCTCCGAGGGAAAGCCCATTGTCCGAAGGACTTGCGCGTTTCAGGCGCGTTTTGCCGGTAGTCCGCCCCCTACAATTCGGAAATGCCGCATTGCGAAAAATGGCTCAAAAGCCCAAATAGGCGTCAACAAAACTGCACGGCTGGCGGGTCCGGCCAGGAGAAATACATTGCTCTACAATGCCTATGAACTGCAGCGCACCATGCTGAATGGGGCGGCTGCCTGGGCTTCCGTCGGCGCCGAAATGCTGATGAATCCCTCCTTGCCAATGGGTTACTTCGGCTTTGGGTCGCAAGTCGCCTCGGCGCTGGATGTCTTCGCCCACGCCACGATGCCACGCGGCAAGCCTGAATTCGACATCGAACAGGTCACGGTGAACGGCAAGACTCACGACGTCATCGAATCGATCATCATGCACCGCCCCTTCGGCAACCTGCTGCGTTTCGAGCATGACGGCCTGCCCGCCAATGCCCCCAAGCTGCTGATCGTCGCGCCGATGAGCGGCCACTTCGCCACCCTGCTGCGCGGCACCGTCACCCGCATGCTCGAATCGTGCGTGGTCTACATCACCGACTGGGCCGACGCGAAGATGGTGCCGATGAACGCCGGGCATTTCGATCTCGACGATTACATCGACTATCTGATCGAGTTCCTGCAGCACATCGGACCCGGCGCGCACGTGCTGGCGGTGTGCCAGCCTTCGGTCCCTGCTTTCGCCGCCGCCGCCGTGATGGGCAAGCATGAAGATCCGTGCCGCCCGGCAACGCTCACCATGATGGGAGGCCCGATCGACACCCGCGAGGCGCCCACCAGCGTCAACGACGTGGCCATGAACCAGCCGCTTTCGTGGTTCGAGCACAACGTCATCGCCACCGTGCCGCTGGCCTATCCCGGCTCGGGCCGCAAGGTCTATCCCGGCTTCCTGCAATTGACCGGATTCATGGCGATGAATCTCGGCAATCACATGATGAGCCACTACGGGATGTACAAGCACCTCGTCGAAGGCGACGGGGAAAGCGCGGCGGCCACCAAGGCGTTCTACGACGAATACCGCTCGGTGAGCGACCTCACGGCCGAATTCTACCTGCAGACGGTGGAACACGTCTTCCAGCGCCATTCGCTGCCCAAGGGCGAATTCGTCCATCGCGGCGAAGTGATCGACCTCGCGGGCATCCGCGACACCGCGCTGCTCGCGGTGGAGGGAGAGAAGGACGATATCTCCGGCATCGGCCAGACCAGGGCCTCGCTGCACCTGGCCCATGCCCTGCCCGATGAGAGCAAGAAGTATTATCTGGCCAAGAACGTCGGGCATTACGGCATCTTCAACGGCAGCAAATGGCGCACCCTTATTGCGCCCGTTCTGGAAGACTGGATGCGCCGGCATCAGCGCACGCCGCTCAAGATCGTCGCCTGAGGCGCGACAACCTGACGCCGAGCCGGGACCGCTGTCATCGCGTGGCAGCTAGCCCGGCGCAGGGCAGTGTGCTATTTCTGCAAGCATGGAAAAAACGCTGCATCGAAGGACAGTCATCAAGGGGGGACTGGCAGCAGGCATCGGCCTGACGTTGCCCGGCCGCGCACTCGCCGAAGAGGCCGCGACAACGGCCGCCAGCGTCTCCCCCGCGACGCTTTACGAGCGCCGCATTCTGGAGGTTGCCGCCAGCCAGATACAGCGCGTGGGCGCCAAAGTCTGGCGCGGTGATCTGGTCGGCGTGGCCGACTTCGCCCAGCCTTCGTGGAAACCGCGCCTGCATTTCGCCAATCTGGAGGCGGGGACCGTCCGCTCCTTCCTGCTCGCGCATGGCAAGGGTTCGGACCCGGCGCACAGCGGCTGGCTACAGCGCTTTTCCAATGTGCCCGGATCGGAAGCGACTTCACGCGGGGCGTTCCTCACCTGCGAATGGTACAAGGGCAAGTACGGCACCTCGATCCGGCTCAAGGGGATGGACCCTGACAATTCGCTGGCGCTCGAACGCGCGATCGTGATGCACCCGGCCTGGTATGTCGATCAGGCCATGATCGACAAATGGGGCAAACTCGGCCGGAGCGAGGGTTGCTTCGCCATGAGCAACGAGAACTTCAACGAAGCGCTCTGGCACCTGTCAGGCGGCCGCCTGCTCTTTGCCGACCGCATCGGCGAAGGCTGAGAGGCTCTTTGGCAATGCGCGAAAGCGCATTGCACGCGCCCCCCGCCCCGCCCGCAACCCGGCCTCCCACGGAAGTGTATCCTAGCCGGGAGGCCGGTGGCGGGCCCCTCAGGGCAGGAATCGACACTTTTGCGACAGGATGGGACATCCATGGAGGGCACCGTGACATCCGCAAAGCGCGCCATGCCAACGGACGCGCGGTGGATTCGTTCGCGCAAGGCCCTGAATGCCGCCTTGCCGGCCTTGCTGGAAGAACGCGCGTTCGACCAGTTGACCATCCGTGAAATCACCGCGCGGACCAGCACCGGCTATGCCACGTTCTTCCGGCACTATCCGGACAAGGAAGCGCTGCTGAACGATGTCGCCACGATCCTGCACCGCCCAGCGATTGTACCGCTAATCGGCGACAAGGTTGAAAAGCGTACGCCCGCGCCATAGCTGCGGAAACTTGTTCAACGATACAAGGACCCTTCGGATGCCGTCGCACGACGCGGACAGACCTGTGTGAGCGGGGCTGTGACCGGGACGATCGAAAACGGCGACTGGCCGATCTTCGGGTGGGCCGACGATATCCGTCCGGCGTTAGCCGAATCGGTTGCCGCAGGGCGCCCTGCCGTACTCGCCACGCTTTTCAGGGTTGGGGGCAGCGCGCCGCGCGGGCCGGGAGCACAGATGCTGTTCACGCCCGGCGTCAATGGCGCAGTCGCCGTCAGCGGATACTTTTCGGGCGATTGCATCGAAGGCGATGTCACGGGCCATGCCGCGCAGGTCCTGACGGACGGACGGCCGCGCCGCTTGCATTATGGCACCGGCAGCCCGTGGATCGACATCCGCCTGCGCTGCGGCGGCGCGCTGTTCGTCATGCTCGAACGGATCGCGCCCGGCAGCGCGGCGGTTGCAGACCTGCTGCGCCATGCCCGCGAGCGCCGCCCCTGCCTGTGGGACAGCGACGGCCGCGCGGCCACGGTTCGCGAAGATGGCGGCCCTCTGCTTGCTTACACCGAAGAGCCGCTGCGCATCGTGCGCCGTTACGATCCGCCGCGCCGTCTGATCGTCTCGGGCGGCGATCCCGGCGCACTGGCGGCCGCGCAGCTCGGCGCACTGGCCCGTTTCGAGACCATCCTCGTGCGCCCGCAGGGGCCTGAAGCCCCGCCGCCCTTCCCCGTCTCGCAATACTTGCGCTGTGCCCCTGCGGAGGCTCTGCAGACGCTCGGGATCGACCGCTGGACCGCCTACCTCGGCGCCACGCATGAGGACGAGCATGATCTGGGCGGCTGCCTTGCCGCGCTGCGCGGGGGCGCGGGCTATACCGGCATGATCGGTGCGAAATCGCGCGCACCGGGGCGGCTGGCGGCCCTGCAGGCGCTGGGCGCCACGCCGGAAGAGCTGAACCGCCTGCACCTCTCCCCCGGCATCACCGGCCTCGGCAAATCGCCGTGGGAAGTGGCGACCGGGATCGTGGCCGAGATCATGCAGGCCCTCAATCCCGCGAGCGAACGGGCATGAACCTTGCCGCCGTAGTGCTGGCAGCGGGCCATGCCACGCGCTTCGGCGGCGACAAGCTCAGCGCGCCGCTGCACGGCGAGCCGCTGCTCTTCCATGCGATCCGCGCCGCCCGCGCCGCGCCGGTTTCACGCGTGATCGTGGTCGCCCGGCCCGACCTCGAAACCGGCCTATGGCCGGATACGCCGCCGGTTGAGGTGATCCGCCTCAACAGCAGGGCGCTGTCCGAAACGCTAAAGACGGGCATTGCCGCCGCAAGCAATGCGGAAGGGGCCTTCATTTTCCTCGGAGACATGCCCGCCGTGCCACATGAAGAGGCTGCCCGGCTTGCCGCGATGCTGGACCGCGCCTACGCCGCGCTGCCCCGGCACGGCGGACGCCCCGGCCATCCGGTCCTGCTTTCAGCCAGAGCCTTTGCCGATATCGCCACCCTCGCAGGAGACGAGGGCGCCGGCCGTCTGTTGCGGACACGCAGCGACGTGGTGTTTGACGACTGCTCCGACGCCGCCATACATTTCGACGTGGACCGGCCCGAAGACCTCAGCGCCCTGGCGGTGAAGAGTTCAGTCCCGGACTAGATTATTGAAACGACAAAGGTGACAATCATGCATGACCGGGCCGCACGGCAAAACCCGCGGCCGATCCCAGCAACCGCGAGCGGATAAGATGTCGATCCCGTCAGTGGACCTGACGCCCAGGATCGGGTCCGAACGCAAGCGGATGGTCGGCGATTACGAGATCATCGCCTGAACCCGGCAGAGGCAGGAAAGCTTCGGGGGCTCAGGCCCGGCCGGTCTCCGTGGAGAGCAGCGCGGGGTCGATACCCTCGGCCCGCCAGGTTGCGCTCCAGCGGGCGTCCACCGGCGTATCGAACAGGATCTCGGGATGGCCATCGGCCGCATACCAGCCGTGATGGCGCATTTCGCCTTCCAGTTGCCCCGGCCCCCAGCCCGCATAGCCCAGCGCCATCAGCCAGCGGCTGGGCCCGCGCCCTTCGGCAATCGCACGCAGGATATCCATCGAGGCAGACAACGCGCAGACCGGCTGGACCGCGACGGTATCCGCCCCGCCCCAGTCGGTGGAATGAAGAATAAAACCCCGCCCCGGCTCGACGGGGCCGCCGTGCAGCACCGGGCCATCGGGCGCGACACCGGGATCTATGCCCAGTTCCTCCAGCACTTCGTGAAAACTGACGCCTTCGCGTTCATGGCCGATCCCAATCCCGAGCGCGCCGTGTTCGTCATGCATGCAGATCACATTGACCGACCGCTCGAACCGCGAATCGAACATGCCGGGCATGGCCAGCAGAATTCTGCCGGAAAGATACCGTTCTTCCGTCACGTCTATGAATGTAGGCGCTTGGCGGGCCGGAGCAAGAGCGATGGTCCCGCGATCTTTCGAGAATGCTTCCTCAATACGGCAGCACGGCCCATGCACGCGGCATACGCATGGAGAGATGCCCTGTGAACCTGTTGTTCGCGCAGCCCGATACACCGTCCGTTCCCGTCTCCGGTGAATCTGCCCGTTTCCCGGTGCGCCGCATTTTCTGCGTCGGGCGCAACTATGCAGCCCATGCCCGCGAACTCGGCAACACGGTCGACCGCGAGGCACCGATCACCCGCGCCGCAGCATTCGGCCCGATGGCCGCACAGCGCATCACGCTGTCACAGAACGGCACAGTGAAGCAGGACGCCTCGCTGGCCGAAATGATCTGGTCCCTGCCTGAACTGATCGCCGGTCTTTCCCGGATGTATCACCTCGGCCCCGGCGACCTCGTCTATACCGGAACCCCGGCGGGCGTGGGGGCCGTCTCGGCAGGCGACAGGCTGGAAGGCATGGTCGAGGGGCTGGAGCCGGTACGCCTCGCGATCGCACCAGCGGAGTAACGCGAGCCCCGCCCGGACCACGGCAGGCCTGTGGAATTGCACCGGCCTGCCCCCGGTCGCTCTGGCGGTTCCGCGCGCAAAGGCTTAAGGGACGGCTGATGCCGCGCCTGACCGTTAACGAACGCCCGGTCGAATTCGACATGGACCCGCAGACTCCCCTGCTCTGGGCCCTGCGCGACGCCGCCAATCTGACGGGCACGAAATATGGCTGCGGCGTGGGCGATTGCGGCGCCTGCATGGTCATGGTCGACGGCACGGCGCTGCGTTCCTGCCTGATCACGCTGGCCGAATGCGAAGGGCGCGTTGTCGTTACTATCGAAGGGTTGTCCGACGACCGTTCGCATCCGGTGCAGCAGGCAATGGCTGCGGAGCAAGCCATCCAATGCGGCTACTGCACCCCCGGCATCGTCATCAGCGGCGCGGCCCTGCTCGCGCGCAACGCCCGCCCCAGTGAGGCGGAGATCAGGGACGCCATCCCCAACCTGTGCCGCTGCGGCATCTATCCCCGCCTGATCCGTGCGATCCAGCGCGCAGGCGCCGTCGCGCGGCGCGAAGAGACGATCAGTGCCGCGCCTGCCCCCGGTATCACCCGCGAGGATGCGGCCAAGACCGTCCCCGCCATGGCGCCTCCGCCGGCCGCGGCGGCGCCCCAACCGACATCTTCAGGACAATAAGGAAACAGCCATGAAAGCCACCATCTGGCACAACCCCAAATGCGGCACATCGCGTAAGACACTGGCGATCCTGCAAGAAACGCCCGGCATGGACGTCGAAGTGATCGAGTACCTCAAGACCCCGCCCACGGCGGAAAAGCTGGGCCAGCTTTACAAGGACGCGGGGATCACTCCGCAGCAGGGCTTGCGGATGCGCGGCACCGATGCGGCCGAGCGCGGGTTGCCCGAAGCCGATGATACTACCGTGCTGGCCGCGATGGCCGCCGATCCTATCCTGATCGAACGCCCGCTGGTGGAAACCGGCAAGGGTGCCCGGCTTTGCCGCCCGATGGAAAAGGTTCACGAAATTCTGTGACGGGCCGATAGTTTATCTGGATGACCCGTGCCCATTGCCTTGCAATACCGGCGGTAATCTGCCACCGGATGGCACTTCCATGACATCACAACAGTGCGAGAGCTTACGCCAGCATGACCAGTACCGAGCTTGCCCGAGAAGCCTTTCCGCAAAAGATCAAGCGGAAGATCAAGCAAACTCTGGGCCCTTGGGGCGTCTTCTTTGACGGGTTCCTGCGCAACCCCGTGATGGTCGGTTCGATCGTTCCGTCGTCTCGATTCACCATCAATCGCATGCTGTCACGGGTCGACTGGGACAACTGCAAGCTGTTCGTCGAATACGGTCCGGGCGTCGGCACCTTCTGCCGCCCCGTGCTCGACCGCATGCGGCGTGACGCCACACTGCTGGTTATCGACACCAACCCGCGCTTCATCGAGTATCTGCGCCGCACGATAACAGACAGCCGCTTCGTCGCGGTCAACGGATCGGCGGCCGATGTCGAAAAGATCGTACGCGCACATGGGCATGAAAAGGCAGACTACGTACTTTCCGGCCTGCCCTTCTCGACTCTGCCCGATGGCGTCGGCCCGGCGATCGCGGCGGCGACCTATCGCGTGATCCGCAAGGGCGGCGCATTCCTGGTCTACCAGTTCACGCCGCGCGCGCGCACTTTCATGGCCAAGCACTTCAAGCGGATCGACAACGCGCTCGAACCGATCAATGTGCCGCCCTGCTTCATGTACTGGGGCTGGAAGGACGAGGACGACGCCGCCTGAACGCGGCGCCCGCTCCCATTTCCCTTATTCGAACGTCTGTGAAATCGTCCTGGCCGAAGGCCCGGCGAACTGGCGGTGCGTGTAAGCCAGAACCGCGATCAGGATCACGTTCGATACCGCGCCGAGCGCGCCCGATACCACACCGGCCAGCAGCGTAAGGGCCCGTCCCTCGCCCATCAGCATCGCGGCAGGGCCTACCACAACGACCGTCACCATGAAGGCGATGACGAGATAGCCGATCATCAGCAGCAGGAAGAAACCTAACAGGCGCAGACTGTTATGGCGGGTCAGCTGCCATGACCGGACCATGGCCGCCATCGGATTGCCGATCCCCTCATTGATCACCACGGGAACGACCAGCGAAAGTTTCACCGATACATAGACCATGGCAACCATCAGCGCGATGGCAGCCAGTACCGAGGCCACCCCGGTTCCGGCAACGAGGCCAATCAGTCCGCCCAGTGCGACTCCAACGACGATAAAGGCCGCCGTCAGCCCCGCCATCGTCAACAGGACAGTGCCGATCAATGTCGGCAGCGCGCGCAGCGCAACCTTGATCGCCTCCCCCACGGTCGGCCGGCCGCGATCGCTCAGCAGCGCCATTACTGTCAGATAGCCTACCCCCTGCACGAGCAAGCCGCCGATCCCGAAGGCCAGAAACAGCCCCGCATGGCTGGAAAAAATCGCTTCGAAAACCTTGGGCTTGCCTACCGACTGGAGCATCTGGGCCTGCACATCGGACACGAACACTGTCGAGAGCAAGGTCGGCAGCAGGAAAAACACTCCTGCGACTGCCAGCAGCACGTGCCGGTTGGCACTCACCGCCGCTATCGCATCGAGCCATGCCCTGTTGCTGTCAAACTTCATCATATACTCCCGGTCACCCATCTGGGTGTGCTTACCTAAAGGCACTTGATAACCGCAGGGAATGGCGCCACGCAACGCGTGATGACGATTCCCGCCCCACACGCCGACAAATTGACGCTGCCCGGCGATATCGAACTGCACATATCAACCGATCCGGTCCCCTACCGCGAAGCACTGGACGAGATGACCGCGCGCAATGCCGCCATCGCCACCGGGGAAGCCCGCGAACTGATCTGGCTGCTCGAACACCCGTCCGTCTACACGGCCGGAACCAGCGCGGCCTCGGCCGAACTGCTCGATCCCCGTTTCGAAGTGGTCGAAGCGGGCCGGGGCGGGCGCTATACGTATCACGGCCCCGGCCAGCGCGTATGCTATGTCCTGCTCGATCTGAAAAAGCGTGCCCGCGACGCCCGCGGCTTTGTCCATGGGCTGGAAGGCTGGGTGATCGATACGCTGCGCGATTTCGGTGTGGACAGTTTTCGTTCCGAAGGCCGGATCGGCATCTGGACTACCGATATCGACGGGCGCGAGGCCAAGATCGGCGCCATCGGCGTGCGCATCCGCAAGTGGGTGACGATGCACGGGTTTGCCGTGAACATTCGCCCGGACCTGTCGCACTTTGCCGGGATCGTTCCTTGCGGTATCGAGGAATTCGGCGTGACCAGCCTGTCGCGTCTTGGCCGTGACGTCGATTTCGCCGATTGGGACAAAGCCCTTCTCGCCAGAGCCGCCAACTTTCTGGCCGCTCTGGAACGCCCCTGCCCCCGGGAGACTGCCTGAATGATATCCGCAAGTGTTCTTTCCCGCACGGCGCTTGTGTTGGCGATCGCCTCTGCGCTGCCCCTCGGCGGCTGCAAGAAAGACAAGGACTCCCGTCAGACGGGTACGGCCAAGGGCGAAATCCTTCCGCGCTCGGTCAGCGACGATATGCTGCCTTACGACACCGTGCGCTCGCAGGCGCCGCTGGCCAACCCGGATGCGGGCAAGCACGGCAACGCAGACTCCCCGGCGTCCGGCAGCACCGAGGCAGCCACGGCCGATGCTCCTGCCGAAACGGCTCCCGAAACCGGTCCGGCTACGCCCGACGCAGGATAGATTGCCGCCGGGCATCGTGCCCGGATGCTGCGGTTTCGGCGAGATGGATCATACGCCGCGCCGCGCCGCGCCGCGGCTCACAAGGCCTTTTCGTAGATCGCGTACTCGCGGTTCACCTTGCTATCGATGGCATCGGCAATCGCCACCATTCCCTGATTGTCCTCGAGAATCCAGCCGATCTCGCCCCGGTGAGCGCCGAACTCGGACACAGCCGAGCGGCGGATGTACTCGATCATCATGAAAGCCAGCTGGCTGGCGAGGCGCGACGACTGCAGCTTCTTGCGGACACCCATCAGCGGCACCCGCATTTCGGCGGGATAGGGCTTCCTCAGCCACAGCAAGAGCTTGATCAGCCCCAGGATCGACGGCTTCCCCTTGCGGCCGTTCACGCGCTTCTGGATGCCGTTGAGATCGGGCAGCGTCATCATGAAGGCCACCGGTTCGCCTTCGTACTCGGCGATGCGGATCAGGCCGGGATGCACCAGCGGCTTGAGCACTTTACCGGTGTGCGCGATTTCTTCCTCCGTAAACGGCACGAAGCCCCAGTTGTCGGACCAGGCATCGTTCAGGATATCGCAGATGATTCCCGCATCGCGGTCGAAATGCTTGAGCTCCACTTCGCGCACGCGCACTCTGGCATTCTTCTCGCCCGAGGCGATAATGCGCTGAATCAGCGGGGGGAACGGCTTCGTGACATCGAGTTCGTACGTGTGCAGCGTCTTGACCCGGCCATATCCGGCACTCTCGATCCAGCCCCGATAGGCCGGATTGTGCTGCGCCATCATCACCATCGGCGCATGATCGAAACCCAGTACCTGCAAGCCCGGCTCTTCCCAGACCGAAAGGTTCATCGGCGCCAGAACGCGGGTCATACCTTCCTTGCGCAGCCACTCCTCGGCCGTCGCGATCAGGGCCTTGGCGATGTTCTCGTCCTCCGCCTCGATCGCGCCCCAGTTGCCGGTACCGGGCCCCATGCCCTGTTCCACCGGCTGCTTTAGCGCCAGTTCGTCAATGTGCGCGGATATGCGCCCGACGACCTGCCCAGCCCTCCGGGCCAGAAAAAGCTGGCAGCGTGCATGTTCGAAAAACGGGTTCTTTCCCGGCGTGAATTTCGAAATTTCCTCTGAGTGTAAATTGGGTACCCAATTTTGATCTGCCGCATTGAGCCGGTAAGCACAGTCCACGAAGGCAGCGCGGTCGGCCTTGCTGGAGACGGGCGTGATGACGAGTTCGGAATTAGCCACGATGCTGCCTTTGTTCCGGCTTATGGGACGGGTCGAAACGCGAACTGCGGTGTGGCACGCCCCCTTGTCAAGCAGCGGCAGCCCCGCCATGTCGCTGAACTCTGCATCGGGCGCGGTTTTGCCCGGAATGTTTTGGAACTTGAACGCATGATTGCCCCGGACATGATTGATCAGGCCGCATCGAAACGGACGGCCTCAACATGGCATTCCCAGATCCCCGACGACAGGGAGATGCTGCGCGCCGCTGCCGAACTGACGCGGGACATCGCCACTGCCCGCGCGGCGATCTACTGGCCCGACATGCTGGTATCGGCCGCGCTCGGCTACGCCGCGCTGGCAGGTGCTATCCTGCTGGGCAATCCGCTGGCGGCCTTGGCCTGCGGCTTCCTCGCCTCGCTCGCACTCTACCGCGCGCTGCTGTTCATCCATGAACTGACCCACATCCACAAGGACGCCCTGCCCGGCTTCCGCTTCGTGTGGAACCTGCTCGTCGGCATCCCGCTGCTGATCCCCTCGTTCATGTACGAAGGCGTGCATACCCAGCACCATGCCCGCACCCGCTACGGCACGATCGAGGATCCCGAATACATGCCGCTGGCGCTGATGAAGCCGTGGAGCCTGCCGGTCTTCGCACTGACCGCAATCCTGCTGCCGCCCGGGTTGCTGGTGCGTTCGGCGCTACTCGTTCCGCTGGGCGTGATCCTCCCTCCACTGCGTAAACTGGTGTGGGAACGCGCTTCAGCCCTGTCGATCAACCCGCAGTACCGGCGCCGTAAACCCGAAGGCGCATTTGCGCGCATGGTTTTCTGGCAGGAACTGGGGTGTTCGGTCTGGGCGATTTCATTGCTTGCCGCCAGTTTCCTTTACGGGTGGCGTCCGCTGATCATCGCCCTGTGCGTGGTTTCTCTCACCGCATTCCTCAATCAGGTCCGCACACTGGTGGCGCATCTGTGGGAAAACGACGGCGAAACGATGACGGTGACGGCACAGTACCTCGATTCGGTCAACGTCCCGCCACCCGCGCTGCTTTCACCGCTGTGGGCCCCGGTAGGGCTTCGTTTCCACGCGCTGCATCATCTGCTGCCGTCCATGCCCTATCACTCGCTGGGTGAATGCCACCGGCGGCTTTCGGCGCATATGGGGGTGGATTCGACGTATGCGCGCGCCAGCTACACCGGGCTCATGCCACTGCTGGCCCGGCTGGCGCGCAGCACCATGCAGGCGAAGTAACCGTCCGGTCGGGAAATTACTCCTCGGTCCGGATCAGCACCGTCTCGCCGATCAGGGCGAACAGGACAAACGGCGCCCAGGCCGCCACGAGCGGCGGATAGCCGCCGAAATTGCCCATCGCCAGTGCCGCGTTGTCGAACACGAAATAGGCAAAGCCCAGCGCCATGCCGATCGCCCCGCGGATCAGGAGCTGGCCCGAACGGGCCAGACCGAAAGCCGCAACCGCGCCCAGCAGCGGCATCAACGTCGACGACAGCGGGCCGGAAATCTTGTGCCACCAGGCAGCGTCGAGATCGCTGGTTCGCCGCCCTGCCGCTTTCATGGCTGCGATCGAACGCGCCAGTGTGAAAATGTCCTCGGAATCGGCTCTCACATTGGCCAGCGTGACTTTCCCGGGCGTAAGTCCTTGCGCGACCGTGGCCGTTGCCAGTCTCGTGGTCTTCGTGCCCGCGACTTCAAAGCGAACAGGCTTCTCCAGCTTCCAGCCCGGATCGGCGAAAGTCGCGCGCGGGCTGCGCAGTTGCTCCACAATCATGTCGTCCGCATCGCGCCGGTAGAAAGTCACGCCGGTCAGAACCATGGCATTGCCGGTGCCCGTCATCGTCTTGGCAAGGAGAAGATCGCTCCCGTCCGACAGGTAGAGATTGGTGCGCACGCCCGAATCCTTCGGGATGGGGCCGTAATCGACCGCGTGCCAGGCATCGAGCGCCGCACTCGAACGGGTAACGACCCTTTCGTTGAAGGTGAAAGTGATAACGGAAATCGCCAGTGCCGTGAACATCAAAGGCGCCAGAACCTGATGCGCCGACAGCCCCGCCGCTTTCATCGAGATGACTTCGCTGTTCTGATTCAGCGTCACCAGCGTGATAATCGTCGCCAGCAGCACCGAATAGGGCAGAAACCGGGCAACAAGCTGCGGCGCGCGTAGCGAGACATAGTACAGCAGCTGCATCTGACCATTGCCCTGATAGGCCAGGATATCACCGCTTTCGCCCAGCAGATCGAGCACTTGCAGCACCATGACCAGCATCAGCAGAACCGCGAGGATCCGCGTTACGAACAGGCGCGCCAGATAGAACGAGAGCGTGCGCGAAGGGAAGAATTCAAGCTGCATGTCAGGATGGGTCCACCGGTGTGGGCAGCAAGGGGCCGCGGCGCTTCCGGCGCAGCAGCGACTTGAAGGTCTTGGTGACGGTGTCCGCCAGTTTCTCCAGCCAGCCGATCGCCTGCCCGCCCGGCACATAGGCCACACGCCAGTACATCCACAGGATCAGCACAGCGAAAACCACAAACGGTCCCCACAGGCCCAGAAGCGGATTGATCCTGCCGAGCGATGCAACGTCGTTCGCGTACTGGTTGACCTTGTGATAGGCCACGATCATCACGATCGAAACAAACAGCCCCAGCGCCGATGTCGAACGCTTGGGCGGAATGGCCAGCGCCACCGCCATCAACGGCAGCAGCAGCATCATCACCACTTCGACCATGCGGTAACTGAAATTGGCCTGGCTGGACACGCGCCCGTCTTCGGGCTGGGTATCACTCCAGCCCAGTTTCATCAGTTCGGGCAAGAGGTACTCACGGGCAGCGCCGCCACGCTGACGAAATTTCTCTATCTGCGGCAGTTCGATCGGCAGGTCGTGCCGGGTGAACGTGAGCACGCGCGAATCCTGCCCCGGCTCGTCCTGGATGATCTGCCCCTGTTCAAGCCGCAGGATGATCGTGTCGGGAGATCCCTTGAGCGCCAGAAAACGCCCTTCGCGCGCAGAGATCGACGGGCGAAGATTCCCATCAGGCGGCGGCCATCGTCCTGACTCTCGTCGATCTTGAGCGCGATGCGATCCTTGAGCGATGTAAACTCGCCCACCTTGATCGAAGCCCCGAGAGCGCCCGACTTGAGCTCGTAATTGAGTTGCTCGTAGGCATAGCGCGCGAGCGGCTGAAGGTAGCCGACATTGGCAAAATTGACCGCCACCATAAACAGCGTGATCATGTAGGGTACGCGTAGCATGCGGGTGTAGCTGAGCACGCCGGTGCGCATGACATCCAGCTCGCTGCTGGTGGCCAGCTTGCGGAACGCCAGCAGGATACCAAGCATCAGGCCGAGGGGAATCGCCAGACTGGCATATTCCGGCAGCATGTTGCCCAGCATCTTGAACACCACATCGATCGGGCCGCCTTCCGTTGCGACGAAATCAAACAGCCGCAACATCTTGTCGAGCACGAGCAGAGAGGCCGCGAGCAAGAAGATCGCCAGCATCGGCATCAGCACGAGACGGAAGATGTACCGGTCTATGGGGCTAATGAATCTCACGTGGCTCCGCGATGCTCTGGGGCAAACGTGAATTGCCTTAACCGCAACCCTGCAAAGGGGAAAGAGGGGCAAAAGGCCTCAGCAGGCAAGCCGTGGCAGAGAAAGCACAGTCAGGCAGTCTATCGCCGTGTCCTCCGATGCGGATCACGGCCCGGCTTGCGCGCCTTTGCTACGCCTTTTCCAGTGTGCACTGTAGCGGATGCTGGTTCTGCCGGGCGAAATCCATCACCTGGTTCACCTTGGTTTCCGCGATTTCATAAGGAAAGATACCGCAGACGCCGACCCCCTTCTGGTGGACATGCAGCATAACGCGTGTGGCCTGCTCCAGATCCATCTGGAAGAAGCGTTTGAGGACCAGCACCACGAATTCCATCGGGGTGTAATCGTCATTGAGCATCAGTACTTTGAACTGGCTGGGCTTTTTCGGCTTGGCCCGCGTCTTGGTGGCAATGCCGACCTGCTCGTCACCATCGGTACTACGGTCCGAATCGTGCTCGTCCCCGGCATGCACGGGCCAAGGACGCAAGCGTTCAGAATCGGCGATAAAGGGAATCATGATTGGCATGAATATCGTACCGGGGCACCTTTCTTCAAGATGCCCCGGCCTAGAATGTCACTTTTCAAGGCTTCACACCGGACAGAATAGCCCGGTCGAACGCCGGTTCGCGCGGATTACAGCGCGACCGAGCGGGCCTTTTCCATAGCCATGCTGACGCGGCCCGAGATCGGCGCCATCACGTCACTGGCCAGTTTCAGCATCGCTTCGCTGTTCTTCGAACCGTAAGCAACAGCGCTGTCGAAGTTCTTGCGCATCATTTCGCTCTGGATCTTGAAAAAGTCAGTCGGCGACTTGGCAGCGGCAAGTTCCTTGATGTCACCGGTCATGGTCTCGAAAGCGCTACGGCTTTCCGTAACCAGTTCCGACCCGATGCTCTGCACGCCTTCGGCGAGAATCTTGCCCGATTCCACTGCGGCTTCGACATTGCCCTTGGTGAAGTCACTCACTTCGCCAAGCATCTTGGTGCTCTTTTCAAAGGCGTCCTTCGCCTTGGCTTGAGCTTCGGTCATTACATCCTGAAAACCGGAAAAGTTAGCGCTCATGTCCATTGTCGTATCCTCGAGCATGAAGTTGGTGAAAAATCCTGCGAACGTCGGTTCAGAAGCGGTCTCCGCCGCTTTGGGAGTGGCTGCCTTTGGAGTCACCGCGGCCGGAGCCGGCTTTTCCCTATCCCTGGCAACCTGGGCAGCCGGCTCGGCCGCAGCCTTCACCGGAACAGCTTTTTCGATCGGCTTCGCTTCCGCAACCGGCGCCTCAACAACCGGCTTTGCTTCCGCAGCCGGCGCCTCAGCGGCCGGCTTAGCTTCCGCAGCCGGCTTAGCTTCCGCAGCCGGCTTCGGTTTCGCCGCAACCTTGGGCTTGGCCTCTACCTTGGCACGCACCGGGTTGGCCGTTTTGGACGCTGCGGCAGCTTTCGGGCTTGCCACTTTCGCTTTGCCCGCCGTCGACGGCTTCGCAGGCACGGCGTCAGCCGCGGCCTGATAAGCCTTGTCCGTAGCGGCAATATCTTTTGGGTCTTCGTTTGCGGCCATTTAACTTGTCCAGCGATCGAATACTTATAAGTGTTGGCCCGGATCGGTTCCGGCCATCATCCGAATGTTCGAACTCGAATCGAGTCGATACCATCGTTGCTGCGTTGCAAAATAGGTTTTTGCATTCGCGAAGTCAACATGAAATTGTTGCAACGCACAATTCATGTTGCGATGCACAATGTCCGCTGCATATCCGTTCACATCAGCGCCGGAAAGCAGGTCTGCTCCCCGGCTCAATCGATACGTTGGCCGTCAGCGTGTCGAAACGTAGCGCCCCGGTGCATCCTCGATCACCTTGTCGCCGCGCCCGCCGGGGCGCCGCTTGCCGCGGGCCGAAACTTTGGTGGAATCGAGTCCCTCCAGCCATTCGCGCCAATGCGGCCACCAGCTTCCTGAATGCGCCTCTGCCCCGGCGATGAAATCCTCCAGCGTCTCGGGCGAACCTTCATTGGTCCAGTATCCATATTTGCCCGAGGACGGCGGATTGACCACACCAGCAATATGCCCCGACCCAGCCAGCAAGAACGTCCACGGATCCGGCAGGTAGTGCGTCAACTTCCATACGCTCGCCGGCGGCGCGATGTGATCCTCGCGCCCGGCCTGGATGTAGGCCGGCGTATTGATCCGCCGCAGATCGATCGGCATTCCGCAGGCCTGCAGCGAATCCGCGACGACAAGGCGATTGTCGCGATAGAGGTCGCGCAAATAGTCCCGGTGCCAGCGCGCCGGAAGATTGGTCACATCGCCGTTCCAGTGCAGCAGGTCGAAGGCAGGATAATCCTCGCCCTTGAGATAGTTCCTTTCGACGTAGCTCCAGATCAGATCGTTGCCGCGCAGGATATTGAATGTCGCGGCCAGATAGCGTCCGTCAAGATAGCCTTCGGGAGAAAGCTTGCCGATGGTTTCGATCTGCTGGTCATCAACGAAGTTTTTAAGGTCGCCCGCTTCCTCGAAATCCACTTGCGCGGTGAGGAACGTAGCACTGGCCACCTTGTCGGCTTCATTCCTGCGCGCCAGGATCGCCAGCGTCGCGGCGAGCGTGGTCCCGGCGACGCAATAACCGACAGCATGCACCGATGGAACACCCAGCCGCGTGCGCACATGGTCGATCGCCTCGATCTGCGCCTGGATATAGTCGTCCCAGACAATATCGGCCATGGAAGCGTCCGCGGACCTCCAGGACACCATGAAAACCGTGACGCCCTGCTCCACCGCCCAGCGCACGAAGCTTTTGCGGGCATTGAGATCCAGAATGTAGAACCGGTTGATCCACGGCGGAAAGATCACCAGCGGCGTCTTCAGCACTTTGTCCGTCGTGGGCGCGTACTGGATCAACTGGAAGAGCGGAGTCTCGTAGACGACCTTGCCCGGGGTGACGGCAATGTTCTCGCCCAGCACGAAAGCATCGGCGGGCGAATGTGTCACCTGGCCCTTTCGCAGGTCCTGCAGCATGTTCTCGAATCCGCGCACAAGGCTTTCGCCGCGCGTTTCGGCGGCAAGGCCCAGAGCCACGGGATTGGTCAGCGGGAAATTCGCAGGGCTCAGCGCATCGACGACGGCACGAGCGGCGAAGACAAGCTGCGCCTTGCGCGCTGGTTCCAGATCATCGGTTGCCTCAACCAGCCCCATGACCTTTTCGGCAAGCAGCAGATAGAGCTGATGCAGCAGCGCAAAGAACGGCTGGCGCCGCCACTCGGGATCGGCGAAGCGCCCATCCGCACGCGGCAGTTCGGGATCCTCCGCCGGTCCTTCCGTTCCCCCCGGCCCGATACCGTACTGCCCGAACACGGCATTGACGAGCCCGGTCACCTCGTTCCAGATTTCCTGCTGTACTTGCGGATTGGCGAACGGCAGTTGCCGGAACACGGCCTCTGCCGTAGCGATCCACTTCACGGGATCGGCATAGTGCGGCGGGTTGTCCTTGACCTTACCCAGCTGTTCGACCTGATAGTCCGTCCACATCGACTGCATGCGGGCCGCGATCTGCGCCCACTGCACGGCCGTCTCCGCTTCGGGAGCCCCTTGTGCAGGAGCCAGTGCCCCGAACAGGGTCGCAATGGTTTCAGTCTGGCTTCGCATGACATCGTTCATCATGTCACTGGCGTCACTCGCCATGGGCAATCAAGCTCCTCAGGTGCGCACTCAGGCATTCAGCGCCTGCTATCGCTTCCGCCACAACTCCTGTCGAGTCCCGGCAAGCCCCTTCACGCATCAACTTACGTTACAATCTTTGCAACGATGAGGCATTTGCGCAACGAGCGTAATCCCCTACAGGGACGGAAGCGGCACTGGTGCCGCGATATTTTATGGATTCAAAGAGGTCATGGAAGACGAGTTCTACCGCATCAAGCGACTGCCGCCCTATGTCATCGCCGAAGTCAACGCGATGCGCCACGCGGCACGCCAGGCGGGCCAGGACATCATCGACCTCGGCATGGGCAATCCCGATCTGCCGCCGCCCCAGCATGTGATCGACAAGCTGTGCGAAGTAGCGCGCAAGCCCGATGCCCATGGCTATTCCCAGTCCAAGGGCATTCCCGGCCTGCGCCGCGCCCAAGCCAACTATTACGCCACGCGTTTCGGAGTGGAACTCGACCCGGAAAGCGAAGTCGTCGTGACGATGGGCTCGAAGGAAGGGCTCGCGAGCCTCGCCACCGCGATCACGGCGCCTGGCGACGTAGTGCTGGCCCCTAATCCCAGCTATCCGATCCACACGTTCGGTTTCATCATCGCCGGTGCGACGATCCGCTCGGTGCCGACCACGCCTGACGAGAACTATTGGCGATCCCTCGACCGGGCGATGGCCTTCACAGTGCCGCGCCCCTCGATCCTGGTGGTGAATTACCCTTCCAACCCGACCGCCGAGACCGTCGACCTCGCGTTCTACGAACGCCTTGTCGCCTGGGCGAAGGAGAACAAGGTCTGGGTCCTGTCCGACCTTGCCTATTCCGAACTCTATTACGATGGCAACCCGACGCGATCGATCCTCGAAGTGCCCGGCGCCAAGGATATCGCGGTCGAATTCACCTCGATGAGCAAGACGTATTCGATGGCCGGCTGGCGCATGGGCTTTGCCGTGGGCAGCCAACGGCTGATCGCGGCGATGACGCGCGTGAAGTCGTACCTCGACTATGGCGCCTTCACCCCGATCCAGGCTGCGGCCTGCGCCGCCCTCAACGGCCCGCAGGACATTGTCGAACGCAACCGCCAGCTCTACCAGAAGCGGCGCGACGTCATGGTCGAAGCGTTCGCTCGCGCCGGATGGGACATCCCCAGCCCCAAGGCCTCGATGTTCGCTTGGGCACCGTTACCGCCCGCGCTCAAGGAAATGGGCAGCCTCGAATTTTCCAAGCAGCTCCTCACCCACGCCGAAGTCGCCGTGGCACCGGGCGTAGGCTATGGCGAAGACGGCGAGGGCTTCGTGCGTATCGCCATGGTCGAAAACGAACAGCGCCTTCGCCAGGCTGCCCGCAATGTGAAGCGCTACCTGTCGTCCATGGGGGTAAACACCCCGTCTTCCTGAGGTAAAAACCCACAACATAGGGAAAAACCACAGGCCTATCCTGTAAGATTTTTCGAGTTGTTCCGAATCCCCTTCCCGCCGATCCTTCCTCCGAAACTTTGCCGCTCGGCAACCACATGGGGGACTAATGGGCGCTCCAAATCAGCGTGGGGAGGATTCGTTCCAGTTCTGTTGGCTGGGTACGGGTTCGATCCCATCCGCCTTTGATCTGCGGCGTTCCGGATGGATCCTGAAAGATGGATCCACGCCGTCATCAGGATGCATCGGACTGATCGATGCCGGCAACCTGGACAACGTAGCATGGGGGCGGGTGCTCTCGGCCTACTCCGAGGAAACCCGGCATTACATTCTGGCGACCAGTGTAAAGCGCGCCAGCGAGCGCGCCATGTTGCTGGAATACGGGTTCGGGGATGCCGTTTCCGATACGATCACGATCGAAGAACTGCGCGCGCGCGCCAGCCGGACCGCCGAGTTCACCCACTGGCTGCCACGCCAGCGCCAGTTCGGTACACTCCAGCTCGATCTGCTTGCCCGCGAGGCCTATGCCGACGCAAAACCCCTCAATCTCAACCCGAGGGAGTTCGGCCTGCTCTGGCGGCTGGCCGACAATCCCAACTGTCCGGTCAGCAAGCAGATGCTGATCCACGACGTATGGCGCATGGGCTTCGTACCGGAGACCAACAGCATCGCCGTCCACATGTCACGGCTGCGGCGCAAGCTGGCTATCGGCGGCCTGCGCGGGGTCATCGAAACAGCATCGGAAGGCGGTTACTGCCTGCGCATCCCGGAACCGGAAGGCAAACATGTCTTCAAACCAGAACAATCCACGGGCCGTACTCCCGGCCTCGCATTGAACGGAATGTCACTGCCTGTCTGACAGTGCAGCCAGTGCAGTGAGATCGTCAGGCGTGTTGATATTGGGAATCGTTGCGGCGGTCTGCACGCTTCGCGCTCCGATCCGTTCGGCAAACCGCAACATCGAATGCCGCTCGTCGCTTTCGAGCAGTTGCTCCAGCCCGGTCGCAGCGGCAGTGGGCCAGAGCCCGATCACCGGCTGCGCCGACAGATAAGCCGGTGCCGGCGAAAGCACCGCCAGCAAATCGTCCGGAAACAGCGCGGCATCCACTCCGCAGCTCAGCACTGCATCGAAACCCTCGTCCTGGGCATAGTGCAAGGCCGCCGCGAGACCGGCCAGCGGCCCCATCCCCGGGCGGGGCCAGTCCGGCAAAGTCGGCGCCGGCGCTGTTTCGCGCCCCGCCACGACGACATGCTCGCACCAGCCCGCCAAGGCATCGACGGTCAAAGCGATCAGACTACGCCCGTGAAGCTCGGCAAGCGCTTTGTCGCTGCCGAAACGGCTGGACAGCCCCCCGGCCAGAACAGCTCCGAGAATCATAGGTCGCACTCCGCATCGACGTTGGACAGAAAACAGCGACACCATAACGATAGTGGGCCGGAAGAAGAAAGCGCTGTTCCAGACGCAAGGTTGAAGCCAATGCTTGACCGAATCCGCGCCACATGCCAAAGGCGCGCTCCGCAGTCGAAACACCATGCGACTGCGGAAGACGACGGATCTAGAATGCGGAACGCGGTCTAAAATCCATCCAATTCATTGAAAAGGCCCGATGGCGGAGTGGTGACGCAGCGGACTGCAAATCCGTATACGCCGGTTCGATTCCGGCTCGGGCCTCCATTCCTTTGAGGTAATCAGCCATTTTCAGTCCTTTGCGCTGATTTGGCGTCTAACCTTGGATCAGGGTTAGACATTTCCCACTCGGCAAGGCGCTTGATTGCGCCCTCCGCGAGGCGTTCTTGATTGGCCGCTTCGGTATAGCGCGCGACCTCATCATCCTTTGAGTGGCCGCTGACCGATTTCATGGTCTTGTTCGGCATTTCCAGTTCCGCCATGCGCCGCATCGTTGCCTTGCGCAGCCCATGGGCTGTGCAGCGCGGTAGACCAGCGGCGTTGCACTGCTCGCGGAACCAGCCTCCGAATCCCTTGACGGAAAACGGCTTGCCCCACTCCGTAACGAGAAAGCACAGAGCATCGCTCGCCGGCATGGCATCGATCGCCGCCGCGAGTTGTGGGGCAATAGGCAAATGCAGTAGCTTGCCGGTTTTCGTCTGCCGGATCGCGAACTTGCCTGCTTTGATATGCTGTCGGCCAAGATGGATAGCATCCACCTTACGTTGGTCTGTCCAAAGCATGAGTTCCATGGCGAGACGCTGCTTCGTCCCTTGCGGCCAATGTGCGCGGTATGCGGCGATGTCAGTCTCGGTCCACGTATAGAAGCCCGAGGACCGTTCACCTGGCGCAACCTTCACAGTCTGAGAATCCTCCACCGGGTTGGTGGTGATCCAACCCAGCTTGCGTGCGAATGCGAAGAAACGCCGCAGTTCCTTACGCAGTTTGCGAGCAGCCTCGATCCCGCCGAATTTGCGACCCCTTTCATCCACCCTCTTGATCCGAGCTTTGGCGATGATCGCGTCGATATGATCGAAGCGAATGCCTTTGACGGGCCTCTCCTCCCTGCCCTCAGCAAAACGCTCCAGAATCTGCCGCACTTTCGTTTGCGTCACCTCGCTCGGGCCAAGCCGCTCCGGCACAGCCAAAT
>JARROF010000031.1:0-17564 GCA_037384205.1 Novosphingobium sp.
ACCGGCCCCGCAGGACTTCGGGAATACTGTCATCGGCAGCGGCCTGCCCTGCCGCGCCGGTGGCCTGCGCGCCCACTTCGCTGCTGGCGGCAGGTTCGGGTTCCGGCTTGCCGCCCGAACAGGCGGACAAGGCCATGGCAAGCACCGTGGCGGCAATCAGCGGTGTTCTCTTCATCGGCCATCTCCTGCGCAGCAGGCCCCGGCCTGCCGGGACGCTCCGATTTGTCCCGCCCCTGCACTCTTGGCGGCGCGATGGCAAGCAATTTAAGCGCGCGGTTAAATTCCGTACAGAGGCAATCAAGCGCGGCATGCATGTTGAGATGCGGCCATTCGATTTGCATAGATTTCGAGGCAGGTTTTCATAACAGCGCTTGCCCTGAAACCCCGAAAAAGGCAGCAACGGCGCCGATATCGCGGTGGCGTATCCGTTCCGGCATAGGACAGGCGCTTATCCGGGCGTGGCCGGACACCCCGATTCTGCCCCCGCAAGGCCCAACCAGACGGAGACTATTGCCCATGAGTGAGACAACCATCGATCCGGCCGCTTTCCGCAAGGTGCTTGGCAGCTATCCCACCGGGGTCTGCGTGATCACGGCCCTCGATGGCGAAAAGCCGACCGGGATGGTCGTGGGCACGTTCACTTCGGTTTCGCTCGATCCGCCGCTGGTGGGCTTCTTTCCGGACAAGTCGTCCTCGTCCTGGCCGCTGATCGAAAAGGCCGGGCATTTCTGCGTCAACGTGATGGGCAGCGACCAGCAGGACGTGTGCCGTTCGGTCTCGGCCCGGGGCGCCGAGAAGTTCGTTGGCGTCGATTATGTGATGTCGGACCACAACCTTCCGATCATTGCCAATGCGATCGCCTCTATCGAGTGCAAGCTCTATTCCGTCACCGAGGCGGGCGATCACTGGTTCGTGCTTGGCCAGGTGCTGCGCATGGAAACTGTGCGCGAAGACGATCCGATGCTGTTTCACCGGGGGCGCTACGGCGGCTTTGCCGAGCGCATGTGAGCATCTCACCTGCCGACATTGCCTGGGCGGCTTGACGTCCCCGGGATCGGTGCTGATCGCATGTTCAGCAATTGACGCGTTCGCTCAACAGCTGCGTTGCCGCCGTCACCGGAGCCGGTTCGGGCATGGGCCGGGCCATTGCCGTTCTTCTGGGCAAGGACGGCATCGCCGCCGCCGGCTACCGCGCGTCCGAGGAAGCGAAGTGCATCACGGGCCAGACCATCGGCGTCAACGGCCGCCGCCATATGAGTTCGGCCTGAACCCTTTGCAGCTTTGCCGAACGGCGTTACCAAGGTGCGATCATGACCGCCCCTTTTCACATCGAACTGGACAGTGCCGTCCTCATTGGAGAGCAGCGCGAAGGTGCGGGTGTTCCACTCGTCCTCGTCCATGGTTTCGGCGGCTCCCGGCATGACTGGCAGCCGCTGGTTTCCGCCCTGCCCGCCGACATTCCGCTGATCGCCTATGACCAGCGCGGCTTCGGCGATTCGACCGGCGAGCCAGGGGTTCCCTTTTCGCACGCCGAAGACCTGACAGCCCTGCTCGACCGGCTCGGGATCGACCGGATCGACTTGTGCGGCCTGTCCATGGGCGGGGCAACGGCCCTTCATTTCGCGCTGAACTGGCCCGACCGCGTGCGCAAACTGGTGCTGGTCAGCCCGGCCATGACCGGCTGGTCCTGGAGCAGCGAATGGATCGAGCGCTGGAAACGGATCGGCCGGGCCGCGCGCGCCGGAGACATGAAGACCGCGCGCGTCCTGTGGTGGGAGCACCCGCTGTTCGATCCGACACGGGCCAGCCCCGCCGCCGACATGCTGCGCGAATCGATCGCCGATTTCCACGGGCAGCAGTGGGTGCAGGACGATCAGCGCCCGGACATGCCCGATATCGACAGGCTGACCAGCCTTGCCGTGCCAACACTGCTGCTGACCGGCGGGCTGGACACCGAGGATTTCCGGCTGATCGCGGAGGTGATCGCCGGTGCCGGACAGGACGTGACCCGCATCGATCATGCCGACGCGGGCCATCTGCTCACTCTGGAAATCCCCGGCAGGATCGCCGAGGAAATCGCCTCTTTCCTCAGCACTTGAAGTTCAGTTCCAGGCCGTAAGTGCGCGGCGCGCCCACGGCGGCGGCATTGTCACCCAGCATGGCGGTCAAGTGCTTCGAAAGGGCTGAAATCGAACCGTATAATTTAAAATCAGGCTCTGAGAGCCCCCGCCACCGCCGCGAAAGCGCGGCGGAACGCTCAAGATTTCGGCCGTGTTTGGGACTATGCCAGATACACTGTCCACGTTTCCTCAACGTTTCTTCCATAGTGAGGCTATGGAAGAGCTATCGAACACCGAGAAGAAAGTTCGAACAACCTGACAATGAACCGGGCCGGTCTACATCCCCTTCCAGTAGCGCAATACCTGCGATTGCGGGAGCAAATTCCTGCGCTTTACGGTCTCTTATCTGTAAATGCTGCCATTCTGGCTTATACACATAGAGACCTTGCGCCCGGACCGCTTGTTCTCACTGTTCCGGCGATCCTGATCGCCGTATGCCTGATTCGCATGCTGGCATGGATGGGGCCGGTTTCCGCGAAGGATCTGGACATCGCCCAGGTGCGCGCCCGGCTTAAGCGAACGGTTCTGCTCGCCATAGTCCTGTCGGTGGCTTTCGTTTGCTGGGCGCTGATGCTGGACCAGTACGGCGGCCCCTACCAACATGGGCATGTCGCTATATTCGTGGCTGTCACGGTTCTCGGATGCATTTTCTGCCTCACGTTCCTGCCGATGGCCGCCCTGCTCGTGGCCGTCAGCGTTCTCGGCACTTTTCTCATCTACTGTTTCTTGCAGCAGACGGAGGTGCTGGTTGCCATTGCCCTGAACATCTCGCTTGTCACTGCCGTCGTCCTGAAGATACTGAGCGATTACTATAAATCGTTCGTCAGCTTGGAAAAATCGGAGCGGGACCTGCAGGACGAGCGTCGGCAGGCCCATGCTCTCAGCGAGGAAAATGCGCGGCTGGCCCAAACCGATGCGCTGACCGGCCTGCCCAACCGGCGCTACTTCTTTTCGACGCTGGAAGGGCTGCTTGAACGCTCCCGCCCGGAAGAGGTCTTTACCATCGGCCTGATCGATCTTGATCGCTTCAAACCCATCAACGACACCCATGGCCACGCCTATGGCGACCGACTACTGCAAGTCATCGGCAAGCGGATGATCAGCCTGTGCCCCAGCAATGCGATCTTGGCCCGGCTCGGAGGCGACGAGTTCGGGCTGATCGTAATGGACGGTCCCGAAAACGCGGAACAGATTGCACAGAGTCTGTGCCGGGCGATTCACGAACACGTACGGATCGGCGACATCGTGGTGGCCGTTGGTTGCTCCGCCGGCCTTGCCGTCTATCCCGAAACCGCTACCAGTGCCGACCTGTTGTTCGACCGTGCCGACTTCGCCCTTTATCACGCCAAGAAGGAGAAACGCGGCCAGTGCGTGCGCTTCTCCGAGAAACTGGAACACCTTATCCGCTCCGAGCAGGCCATTGACGCGGCCTTGCACGTTGCCGATCTGACGGCGGAACTGTCACTCGTCTACCAGCCGATCGTGGCAACCGAGAGCCTCGAACCGATCGGCGTGGAATGCCTGGCCCGTTGGACATCGCCCGCACTTGGAGATGTCTTGCCCGAGATGCTGATCGCTTCGGCGGAACGCGCGGGACGCGCCCGGGAAATCACCCTGGCCCTGTTCGACATGGCGCTGGATGCCCTCCAGCAATTGCCCACCGCTCTGTGCATGTCATTCAACCTGTCCGGCCACAATCTCTGCGATCCCGGTACCATCACTGCATTGCTGGAGCGTCTGGCGGCATCCGAAAGCCCTGCAGGACGCCTTCTTTTCGAGATTACAGAGACCTCACTGATCACCGATATCGACGGTGCGGAAGCAGCCTTGCAGCGGCTGCGCAATACCGGCGCCCGCATTGCGCTGGACGATTTCGGAACCGGTTATTCAAGCCTGTCATCCCTTCACAATCTGCCGCTCGACATGGTGAAGATCGACCGCAGCTTCTCCACGCGCCTGGGCGATGCATCAGGCCGGCGGCTCATCACCGCTATCCGCAATCTGGCCCGTTCGCTGTCACTGGAATGCGTGATCGAAGGCATAGAAACCGAAGAGCAGCTGATCAGCGCGCGCCTCGCAGGTTTCACGCTGGCGCAAGGCTACTTCATTGCCCGGCCGTTGGGCCTCCCCCACCTTCTGGAGCACATTCGCGAACATTCCCCCGCCAGCTGGAGCGCGGCCTGATCTCCACATAACGTGCTTATCCGGCCGAGGGCGCTTTGGCCCCATAGTCGATCCGGATGCGCACCCAGGTTCCAAGCTGCGGCTTGCCGTTGATGCGCGGCGGGACCACCTGAAACTGCCAGGCGGCATCCAGCACGGCCCGCCCAAACCCGGAACCGCGCGGAGATTCCCCGAGGATCTGGCAATTGTCGACCCGGTAGTGCTCCAGCGTCTGGCAGGCGATCATGCCCCATCCCTGGCGCGGCGCTCCGGCAGGCAGGTATCCGCCGAGCTGTGCGTCGGTCGGCTCTCGGAACCAGTCGGCATTGTAAAGAATAGCCCCGCCCGGCCCTTCTCCCGGGCCATAAGTCGCACCGCCACCGGATGGCGCATCGTCACTTGAATGCCGCATTCCGCCGATGTCGGCCGCCGCCATGTCAGCACTCGACAACTTGAGGAAAGTAAAGGCAGGCTTTTCTTCCGGCACGGGCTGCTCGACAGGGCGAACGGGTGTTTTGACCTGCGCCGTCTGGCGGACGGGCTTGCGCGTCTTTCGCTTTTTGTCCTGCCGGGTCTTTTCCTTGGCCTTGCTGCCCGCATCCTTGTTGTTTCCCGAAACGTCGAACGTCACCGGGTTCTTCTGCTTTTCCAAGCGGGGAGCAACTTGTGTCTGGTAGATCGCCACCAGCAGCGCAAGCACGACTATAGCCGCCGAAAGCAGCGTGGAGATGAGGCGTTGACGGGGCGACCCGGGCCGGTAGCCCGTCGTCACTCGATCGGAGTCGGAATGCATCGCAGCGCTGAATAAGGGAGCACCGGTTTCACCGCAATTCCGGCATTGTCGCAGGCCCCTGGTTTCTGAAAAGAACGATAGTTCTCAGTAGCGCCGCGCCACCACGAATTCGACCGCTTCGCCCATGGCCGAACGGGCTTCTCCGGCTGGGAACCCTGCGATCGCATCAATCGCGCGCTGGGCGTAGAGCCGTGCTCGTTCGCGGGTTGCCTCCACACATCCATGGCGGTTGATCAGATCCACTGCATGAGCGAGATCCTCATCCTCGGTGCGGAAACCGGCGATGGCCTCTTCCCAGAACTTGCGTTCCTCGGCATTGCCCCGGGCATAGGCCAGGATCACCGGAAGGGTCATCTTACCCTCGCGGAAATCGTCCCCCTTGTCCTTGCCCGATTCGGAAGCTTCCGAATCGTAATCGATAGCATCGTCGACAAGCTGGAATGCAATGCCCAGATTGCGGCCGAAAGCATCGAGCGCCATTTCCTCGGCCTCGCTCTTTTCCGCGACGACGGCGGCGATACGAGTGGCAGCGGCAAATAGCGCGGCAGTCTTCGAACCGATGATCTGGAGGTAATGCTCCTCGCTCGTCTCGATCTTGCGCTGGGCGGTCAACTGATCGACCTCCCCCTCGGCAATGATGCTGGCAGCGTTCGAGAGGATCTTGAGAACCTTGAGACTGCCGTCTTCCACCATCAGTTCGAACGAGCGGGTGAAAAGGAAATCCCCCACCAGAACTGTCGCCGGATTGCCGAACACGATGTTGGCCGCAGCCTTGCCGCGCCGCAGGTCTGAACCGTCGACGACATCGTCATGCAACAGCGTAGCCGTATGGATGAATTCCACCGCCGCCGCGAGCTTGTAGTGGCGCGTCCCCTGGTAGCCGCACAGTTCCGCCCCGGCAACCGTGAGCATCGGCCGCATACGCTTGCCTCCACCCGAAATCAGATGCCCGGCAAGCGCCGGAATAAGCGGGATCTCGCTCTGCATCCGGTCCAGGATAACGGAATTCACGCTGTTCATACCGGCGGCGGTAAGCGCCAGCATGGGAGCAAGGGAAGGCTGCGACCTGCGCGAAGACAGGGTGATAACGTCTGCACTCATTGCCCCGCGCATTGCGCGCTGAACGCCGCCAAAGCAAGTGCAAACGCTATCAAACGGGCGAAGAGTCCGGCTGGCCGTGGCCGATAACCCGTGCTAGCGGGACGGCACGATGACCCAGGACACTTCCGCTACCGATACCGTTCTCGCCGGCTTCCGCTCAAGCATCGACAATATCGATGCTGCGCTGATCCACATTCTGGCCGAGCGTTTTCGCATTACGCAGGCCGTGGGCGCCTACAAGGCCAGGCATGACCTGCCCGCCTCGGACCCGGCGCGCGAGGAACGGCAGATCGCCCGCCTGCGCAAACTGGCGGAAGACGCCCATCTCGATCCCGACTTCGGCGAAAAGTTCATCCGTTTCGTGATCGACGAGGTTATCCGCCATCACCAGCAGGCAAAGGCCGGCTGACCGGCCGCTTCGTCACTCCCCGACGAAGTCCTGCAGCTTGCTCAGCAGCGTCTGGATGCGGGTGGCGGCTTCGGTGAAGGTCTGCACGTCTTGCCGGTTGTTATTGCCGCGGGCTTCCTTGGCCGCTTCGACGTAGCCTTCCATATCGGCTTCCAGCGCATCAACCAGCATTTCGATCTCGTCCGAGGTCAATGAGAGGGGGATGGTCTTGGACATGGTCGCTCCTTGGGATTCGTCGCTGGACCCATGAGGGCACCGGCGCCGATCCGCAACCCGTCAGGCGCCGCTTGTCCCCGGCAGGTCAGGCCACCGCACGCGGCAGCCGGAGTTTCACCAGCAGCCCACCGAGATCCTCGCTCTCTGCAAGATCGACAGTTCCACCATAAATCTCAACGACATCGCGCACGATCGCAAGACCAAGGCCGGTACCCGGCTTGCCGGTATCGAGCCGCGCGCCGCGATCGAAGATGCGCACACGCTCGGCCTCGGGAATGCCCATGCCGTCGTCTTCTATCCATATCTCGCAGCAACGATCCGACTTGTCGCCGGCATCGACCGTGACGAAGACACTGCCTCCGCCGTATTTGGCGGAATTTTCGATCAGGTTGCCAAGAATCTCTTCAAGGTCCTGCTTTTCCAGCGCCACCGATGCCGACTGATTGCCGTCGAGATCGAAGCGCGTATCTTCATAGAGCCGCTCGACCGCCCGCAGCACGGCTTCCAGACTCGGCCACACTTCTGCGCGCGACATTCCCGCCGCACGGCGCCCGACCGCCCGGGCGCGGGCCAGATGATGATCGACCTGCCGGCGCATCACCGCCGCCTCGCGGATAACCGTATCGGACAAGTTCGGAGCCTTGGCCGTCGCGGCATTCATCAGCACCGTGAGCGGCGTCTTGAGCGCGTGGGCAAGATTGCCGGCATGAGTACGCGCTTCCTCGGCCTGCCGTTCGGTATGGGCGAGCAGGGCGTTAAGCTCTTCCACCAGCGGCTCGACTTCCTTGGGCAGGGGCTCGGTCACGCGCGCGGCGCCGGTCGTGCGCAGCTTCTGGATCGCCCGGCGCACATGGCGCAGGGGGAACAGCCCGTACCAGGTCTGCATCCCGGCCATCAGCAAGAGCCCGAAGCCCAGCGCGACGAAGCTGTAGATCAGGATCGAGCGGATCGTCTTGATCTGCTCGTTCAGGTCCTTGCGGCTTGCCGCGACGGTGAACATCCATTTCGTATTGCTGCCCGGCAGAATGATCGAGCGCTCCATCACCCGCAGCGGCTCGCCCGCAAACTGGTCGCTGTCATAGACGTGGGGCTGCGCATCGAAGTGCGAATCGTCGACATTGAGACTACGGTCCCACAGCGAACGCGAGGGATAGTCCTCATGCCCCTTGCCGCGGATCTGGTAGTAGAGGCCGGAATTGGGCTCCATGAAGCGCTGGTCGCCCATCGGCCGGATGAAAAACACCTCACCATCCGGCCCGATTTCGGAGGAGGCGATCATGCCGGTGAGCATATAGCCAAGCTGTTCGTCAAAATTACGGGTAACAAGCCCCGTCAACGTGTGGTCGAGCGCCAGCCCGCCGACCAGCAGCAGGACCGAAATCCAGCCCGCCGCGATCAGCATCATGCGCCGGCCGAGCGAGCCGGTATGGGTAAGCGCCGGGCTTTCCGCCGTCGCTACCGGCGCCAGCACGGGCGCCGTGTCCGGCCCGGCGGACGGCTCAGCCGCGCGGGGCGTCGGCGGGATCGTCGAGGCTGTAGCCAAGGCCACGGATCGTCGTGATGACATCGGCACCCAGCTTCTTGCGGATGCGCGTGACGAAGACCTCGATCGTGTTCGAATCGCGGTCGAAATCCTGATCGTAGATATGTTCGATCAGTTCGGTACGGCTGACCACCTTGCCCTTGTGGTGCATCAGGTAGGACAGCAGCTTGTATTCCTGCGCGGTCAGCTTCACCGGCTCACCGGCCAGCGTGACCCGCCCCGAACGGGTATCGAGCCGCACGTCGCCCGCCGTCAGTTCGCTGGAGGTATTGCCCGAAGCGCGGCGGATCAGCGCGCGCAGGCGGGCGATCAGTTCCTCGGTCTGGAACGGCTTGGCCAGATAGTCGTCAGCCCCGGCATCGAGCCCCGCCACCTTGTCCGACCAGCTGTCGCGCGCCGTCAGCACCAGAACCGGGAAATTGCGCCCTTCCTTGCGCCACATGCCCAGCACGGTAAGCCCGTCGATCTCGGGCAGGCCGAGGTCGAGGATCGCCGCGTCATATTCTTCGGTAGAGCCGAGAAAATGCCCGTCCTCGCCATCGGTGGAAAGGTCCACGGCATAGCCGGTCTGCTCCAGCGTGGTCTTGAGCTGGTTGCCCAGAGTGGGTTCATCCTCGACAATCAGGATGCGCAATTCAGGTCTCCCTTAAAGAACCCGGCTGAAATGGGCCGAAACCCGGTGAGCGTCAAGCAAGGCCAGCCGGGCAACGGTTAGCGCGACTGGCCGATGATGCGCCCGGTGCGGGCATCGACATCGACGAAATAGACTTTCCCGTCCTGAATGAACTTCAATCGGTAAGCCATTGCCGCGGAATCATAATCCGGCCCAAGGTACTGCTTGCCGGACATGCGCGGCAGCACGATCTGCTCGATCTGGCGGATCGAGAGGATATTGCCCGCCCTGCGCTCCTTGCGCGCCTCGCCCTGTTCGCCGTTGTCGTCCGCATCGGCATGGACAGGAAGCGATACCGCGCCGAGCGCGAACACCGAAAGGGCGGACAGAGAAACGAGAAGTTTTTTCATCACAGTCTGGGTGCCTAAGGTTCGAGCGTTGAACAAGTCCTGAATGTGGCAGGAAGGTGGCAGACAGGCTCGTCTGTTGCCGATTTCCCACGCTTCCGTTTCCACACCCGTGCTTCTTGCGGCCCCCTGCCCCCGCCTGTAGGGGCCGCGCATGGCAATCGCACCGATCCTCAGCTGGGAAGGCCTCGGCCTGATCCAGGGTTCCGGCTGGCTCTTCCGGGGCCTCGACATCAATATCGCCCCGCGTGACCGGCTGGCGCTGATCGGGCGCAACGGCGCGGGCAAGACCACGCTGCTCAAACTGATCGCCGGGCTGGTCGAGGCGGACGAAGGCAAGCGATCGATCCAGCCGGGCACGCGCGTGGTCACGCTGGAGCAGGACCCGTTCTTCAAGGGGCACGATACCCTGCTCGATTTCACGCTGCACGGCCCCGATACGCCCCAGCAGCACGAAGTGGAAGCCATTGCCGACCAGCTCGGCATCGACTTGTCGCGCGAGGCCGCCAGCGCCTCGGGCGGCGAGCGGCGCCGGGCGGCACTGTGCCGTGCGCTCGCTTCCGCGCCGGACCTGCTGCTGCTTGACGAGCCGACCAACCACCTCGACCTGGCCGCCATCGACTGGCTGGAGACATGGCTGCAGCGCTACAACGGCGCTTTCGTGGTGATCAGCCACGACCGCACTTTCCTGACCCGCCTGACCAACGCCACGCTGTGGCTCGACCGCGGCTCGCTGCGCCGCAAGGAAGTGGGCTTCGGCGGGTTCGAGGCCTGGGAAGAGGAAGTCCAGAAGGAAGAGACGCGCGCGGCCGAAAAGCTCGACGCCAAGCTCAAGATCGAGGCGCACTGGCTGGAACGCGGCGTCACCGCCCGGCGCAAGCGCAACCAGGGCCGCCTGGCCAAGCTGTGGGAGATGCGCGCCGAACGGGCCGCCATGATGTCTCCCGCCGGCACCGCCAAGCTGGGCGTCGCGGGCGACGGCAGCAAGACCAAGTCGGTGATCGTCGCCGAACATGTCACCAAGCGCTTTGGCGCCGCAGACAATCAGCGCACGGTCATCAAGGACTTCAACTTGCGCATCCAGCGCGGCGACCGGATCGGCATTGTCGGCGCCAACGGGGCGGGCAAGTCCACCCTGCTCAAGATCCTGACCGGCGAACTGGCGCCGGACGAAGGCACGATCACGCTCGCCAATACGCTGACCACCATTATCATCGACCAGCAGCGCAGCCTGCTCAAGCCCGAGATGAAGCTGCGCGACGTGATCGCCGACGGCAGCGACTGGCTGGACGTGCGCGGGGTGCGCAAGCATGTGCAGGGCTACCTCAAGGACTTCCTGTTCGATCCCGGCCTGATCGACGCCAAGGTCGGCACGCTTTCGGGCGGCGAGCGTTCGCGCCTGCTGCTCGCGCGCGAATTCGCCAAACCGTCCAACCTGCTGGTGCTGGACGAGCCGACCAACGACCTCGACCTCGAAACGCTCGACCTGCTGCAGGAAGTGATCTCGGACTATGACGGCACCGTGCTGATCGTCAGCCACGACCGCGACTTCCTCGACCGCACGGTAAACCTGACGCTGGGGCTCGACGGCACCGGCCATATCGACGTGATCGCGGGCGGCTATGCCGACTGGGAAGCCAAGCGCAAGCAGCGCAGCGCGCCTGCCAAGGCCAAGGCGAAGTCCGAAGGAGCAGCCCCGCCGCCCCCTCCACCGCCGAAGAAGGGCAAGCTCTCCTACAAGGACCAGCGCGACTACGACCTGCTGCCCGGCCGGATCGAGGAACTGGAAGCCGCGATTGCCCGCGACGAGGCCGCACTGGCCGATCCCGATCTCTACACCCGCGATCCCGGGAAATTCGCGGCCCTGACCACTGCCATCGAAAAGGCGCGCGCGGACAAGGAAGCCGCGGAAGAGCGCTGGCTGGAACTGGCGGAACAGGTGGAGGGCTGAAACTGCGCCAGTTGTGCTTCGACAAGCTCAGCACGAGCGGAGAGGGATGCACAAGGTGACACCCGCAAGGTAACACCCGATTGACACGTTTACATTGTCCAGAGGACAGTGTGTCACCTTGCGCCACGATTGGAACACATAGCCCCAACTCCAGGGGAGGGGAAAACGCCTGCCGCCGCATCGCGTCACGCCCCCAACCGATAGAAATCCGCCACCCGGTCGAGCGCCAGCCCCAGCACCAGCTTGCCGCTGCGCACTGGCCAGCCCAGCGCCTTTTCAGCCGAGGGCAGCCCCTCCCCCGCGCAGGCCACGCGCCAGAGGATATCGGATAAGCCCGGCCCGGCTGCCGCAATCGCCCCGTCGAACCGCGCCTTGGCCGCAAGCTGGCGTTCGCCGGGCGTCAGGTTCGCGTCCGGCCCGCCGGACACGCGCACCGGATCCCAGCGCATGGTGACGCGCGGGGCAAGCTGCGCCCCCTCCCAGTCGGCACGCAATTGCTCACCTGCCGCCAGACGCCGGTCGGTAAGGTGCCCGCGCGCATGGAGCCAGGTGAGCGGCGATTCGGCCAGATTGACCGTGGCGCTACGCCGCCCCCGGCGTGGACCGGAGCCGGAACGGCGCGGCCCTTCACTGGTCAGTTCGCGTTCGACGAGATGCTGCTTCATGACGGTCTCCCTGTGACGAACAGGAAACTTGCCAAACGCGGCTATCTGTAGGAAAGGGAAAAACCAAATAGGATATCAAATAGAGGCCCATCATGATCAACCGCATCCGCGACATCCGCAAGCAGAAGGACATGACTCTCGCCGACGTGGCCGCCGCCTGTGATCCGCCCACGACGGCGCAGACCATCGGCCGCCTCGAAACGGGCATGCGCAATCTCTCGCTGGTGTGGATGAACCGGATTGCCGCAGCGCTCAACGTAGAGCCAGAGCTGCTCCTGCGCAGCGAAGGCAGCGAGCCGCCGCGTATTGTCGCGGTGCTGGGCGATCAGGGAGCCGAAGCCGCGCGCGGGGCCATCGAACCGATGCTGCCGCATACGCTTGCCAGCGATGCCCCCTGGCTGGTGCTGGTGGTTGAGGTCTCCTGCGGCGAGTACCGGGCGGGCGATCAGGTCTGGCTGCGCCAGAATCCGCCCGAGGAGGCCGGCAAGCTGATGAACCGCGACGTGCTCGCCCCCCGTCCCGGCGGCCGCTTCGCCTTCGGCCGTCTGATCGATCAGGATACGGATCGTATAGCTCTGCTGCCCCCGTCCAGCGGCCAGCGACAAGTGGTGGTGGAACATCCCGCATGGATGGCGGCTGCCGAGATGCTTGTCAGAAAGCTCTGACGCGCTACGAACGGCTTATCCATGCGGATTCTCTCTATTTCCACGCTCTTCCCGAATCCGGTGAAGCCTTCGTTCGGCATCTTCGTCGGCAACCAGATGCGCGCGGTCGTCGCGCGCGGCGATGTCGATCTGACGATGATCAGCCCCATCGGCATGCCGCCCTGGCCGCTGTCCACGCGCCCACCCTATGCCCGGCTGCGCGATATTCCGAAAATGAGCGAGGCGGTGGGGATCAGCGTCCACTATCCCCGCTTCACTCTGTTTCCCAGGATCGGTGGCGATTCCAATCCGGGGCGCATTGCTTCCGCCGTGCTGCCGCTGGTACGCAGGCTCCACGCGGAAAAGCCGTTCGATCTGGTCGACGCGCAGTTCTTCTTTCCCGATGGACCGGCCGCTGCGATCATCGCACGCGAACTGGGCCTGCCGCTCACAATCAAGTCACGCGGGGCGGACATCCACTTCTGGGGCCACCGCCCGCGCGCGCTGGCGCAGATGCGCAAGGCGGCGGATCAGGCTGCCGGGCTGCTCGCCGTCAGCCAGACCTTGCGTGAGGACATGATCGCGCTCGGCATGCCGGCCGAGCGCATCGGCGTGCATTACACGGGGCTCGACCGCGACAAGTTCCATACCGTGGAGCGCGGCGCCGCGCGGGCGCTGGTTTCGGCCATGCCCAACCTTGGCATCTGGTCCGAAGGCCCCCTGCTGGTCACGCCCGGCGCACTGATCCCGCGCAAGGGGCAGCGGCTGGTTATCGAAGCGCTGACGCAATTGCCAGATGCGCGGCTGGCGCTCGCTGGTGCGGGCGAGGACGAAGCCCATCTCAAGGCACTGGCGAAACGGCTGGGCGTATCGGAGCGAGTCCACTTCCTCGGCCTCGTCAATCACGACGTGCTGCCGTATGTGCTCTGCGCCGCCGACGTTCTGGTCCTCCCTTCCGCCAGCGAAGGGCTGGCCAATGTCTGGGTGGAAGGGCTCGCTTGCGGTACGCCGATCGTGATTCCCGACATCGGCGGCGCGCGCGAGATCGTGAAGGACGGGAGCGCCGGGCGCCTCGTATCGCGCACGCCCGGCAGCATTGCCCGGGCCGTGTTGGACATTCTGGCCGATCCGCCCAGCCAGGCGGATGTGGCTGCGAACGCCGGCCGCTTCAGTTGGGGCGTCAATGCCCGCAACATCGTGCGCTTCTGGCATGATGTGCTGGAAGGCCAGCCCATCGGCGCCGAGGAGCACCTCGCCGGCGCATGGTAGGGCCGTAAAAGAAAAACCCCGAAACCACCTGCGGCGGCTCCGGGGTTTTCAAATCAGCCTTGATTGAAAGCCCGCTCAGGGCCTGGCGCTGCGTTCACGCGCCAGGCGTTCCTGCTTCTCGACCGCCGATTCGGTGGGCACGAAGCTGCTTCCGCTCACGCCCAGCCAGATCAGGATCGGCGAGGCCATGTAAATCGAACTGTACGTACCCACGAAGATACCCAGTACGATCGCCGCGGTCAGCCCGAAGAGGCTTTCCGGCCCGAAGAACAGCAGCGGGATCAGCGCCACCAGCAGCGTCGCCGAGGTCATCACGGTGCGCGCCAGCGTCTCGTTCACCGACATGTCGAGCAGTTCGGGCAGCGGCATCTTGCGGAACTTCTTCAGGTCCTCGCGGATACGGTCGTAGACGACGATCGTATCGTTCAGCGAATAGCCGATGATGGCCAGGATCGCGGCGATGATCTGCAGGCTGAATTCCATCTGGAACAGCGCGAACATGCCCAGCGTCAGCGACACGTCGTGGAACAGCGCGAAGAGCGCGCCCACGCCGAACTGCCATTCGAAGCGCACCCAGATGTAGATCGAGATCGCCAGCATCGCCGCGCCGAGGGCATAGAGCGCGGTCTGGCGGAATTCGCCCGATACCTTGCCCGAAACGGTGCTGACGCTTTCGATCCGCACGTCGGGATTGCTGGCGCGAATCGTGGCGATGATCTTCTTGGAGATCGCCTCGGCCGCGCCGGCGTTGCCCTCCGCGCTTTCAGGCAGCTTGGTGCGGATCGAGACTTCGTTCGGCGCGCCGAAACGCTGGATCACCGGATCGCCGTAGCCCAGCTTGCTGACCTGCGCACGCAGGGATGCCACCGGCGCTTCGGCCTGTTTGGTGAAGGTAGCCTCGATTTCCTGACCGCCGGCAAAGTCGACGCCATAGTTCAGCCCCTTGGTCATGATCAGCGCCCAGCTGGACGCGATCAGGATCATGCTGGCGATATAGAACGGCACCCGCCAGCGCAGGAACTGGATGTTGGTGTTGTCGGGGACAAGCTTGAGAAGACGCATGGCAGCAGTCCCTTACACGTTCAGTTCGGTCGGCCGCGCCTTGCGCAGCCAGTCGGCGACCCACATGCGGGTCAGCGTCACGCCGGTGAAGACCGAAGTGAACAGGCCGATGATGAGAACCACCGCGAAGCCGCGCACCGGGCCAGAGCCGAAAGCGAAGAGCAGGACGCCCGCGATGAAGTTGGTGATGTTCGCGTCATAGATCGCACGGCTGGCTTCCTTGTAGCCGTTCTCCACCGCCGCGATCACGCGCCGCCCCTTCTTGCGCTCCTCGCGCATGCGCTCGTAGATCAGCACGTTGGCGTCCACGGCGGCACCGATGGTCAGCACGAAGCCGGCAAGGCCCGGCAAGGTCAGGGTCGTGCCCATCACCGCCATGACGCCCAGGATCATCATCAGGTTGAAGACCAGCGCGATCGTCGCATAGATGCCGAAGCGGCCATAGACCGCGATCATCAGCAGCACGACCAGCCCCGAGCCGACGCCCATGGCGATCAGGCCCTTCCTGATCGAATCGGCGCCGAGGTCCGGCCCGACCGTGCGCTCCTCGACCACGGTCAGGTCGACCGGCAGCGCGCCCGAGCGCAGCGCGATGGCCAGCTGCGTGGCCGACTGCACCGAGAAGCTGCCCTGGATCTGGGCGCTGCCGCCCAGAATGGGCTCGTTAATACTGGGCGCGGAGAGCACTTTGCCGTCAAGGATGATGGCGAAGCGCTTGTTGACGTTCTCGCTGGTCAGCTTGGCGAACTTGGCCCCGCCCTGCTGATCGAACGTAATCGAGACGACCGGCGTGTTATTGCGGCTGTCGAAAGACTGCTTGGCATCGGTGAGCTGGTCGCCCTTGATGCCGCCCAGACGCTTGACCGCAATCACCGGGACGCCCTGTGCCCCCGGCGCATTGGGATCGGCCCAGGGCACGATCTCATCTCCCGGAGGGGCTATGCCCTGCTTCACGTCATTGGGCGCTGCGGTCTCGTCGACCAGCTTGAATTCAAGCTTGGCGGTCTGGCCGAGAAGGTTCTTGAGTTCGGTCGGATCGTCGAGGCCCGGGACCTGCACGACAATGCGGTTTTCGCCCTGCCGGATAATCGTCGGCTCGCGCGTGCCCAGCGCGTCGATACGCTTGCGGACCACCTCGATCGCCGAGTCCATCGCATTCGATACCGCCTGCTGCAGCCCTTCGCGAGTCGGCGTCAGCACGAAGCGGCTGCCGTCCTCCACGGCGATGTCCCAGTCGCGCTGGCCGGTCAGTCCCGCGCCCGTCGTGAGCGGCAGGATCTCCTCGCGCGCTGCATCGACTTGCGCCGGATCCTTAAGCATGAACGTCAGACGGCCGCTGGCGCTGGAAATATCGCCGATGCGGATGCGCGGCTGCGCCAGCTTAAGACGGGCGCGCACGGACTCTTCCATGTTTTCCATACGCTGCTGCGCCACCTGCTTCTCATTGGCTTCGAGCAGGATGTGGCTGCCGCCCGCGAGGTCGAGCCCGAGGCTGACCTGCGGATGGGGAAGCGCGGAAGGCCAGGGAAGGCCGGACACGGAGAACAGGGAAGGCAGCGCGGCAGCGGCGACGGCAAGCGTCAACCCCCAGTACCAGAGCTTCTTCCAGGTGGGAAATTCGAGCATTGCCTGTGGCTTCTCTCCAATCGGGCTCTCACGCCGGAGAGCCCCGGAAAATTCTGCGTCGCGAAAGCTCAGTCGTTCGCGGGCTTGGATCCGGCGGGCGGGATCACATCGACGATCGTGGACTTGAGCGCCCTGACCTTCACGCCCTGCGCGATTTCCACTTCGGCGTAGTTCTCGTCAACCTTGAGCACCTTGCCGACGAAACCGCCGCCCGTCAGCACTTCATCGCCCTTCTTGAGCCCGCCGAGCTTCGCCTTGTGCTCTTTCTGCTGCTTCATCTGCGGACGCAGGATGAGGAACCAGAAGATCAGCCCCATGGCGACGAACGGCATGTACTGAATCCAGGCCGGCGGGGCACCGGCAGGTGCAGCGGCGGCGAGCTGGTTGAAAATCGAGGTCTGCATTGAACTGAGGGGCCTTCTCGTGATCGACCGGTTGGGAGCTTCAGGCTTGCACGCGGCATCGCATATGCCGCACGGCTCACCCGGAAATCCGCAACCCGACTTGTCCGGATGCGGGCGGTTAGCAACAAAGCGCCGCACTGGCAACGCGTGCGCCGCTTTCCGGCCCGCTTCCGGTCACGGCGAGAGATAAGCCTATGCCAGCCGGGTTCAAGCCGCACATCCCGGCAGGCAAAAAAGACTTTTCACCAGACCCGCTTGCACAATCCGCGCGAGCTGCCTATAGGCCGCGCTCCGGTCGGGACGTAGCGCAGCCTGGTAGCGCATCACACTGGGGGTGTGGGGGTCGGAGGTTCGAATCCTCTCGTCCCGACCAATATTTCAATGACTTGGCGGAAAATCCCATCCCTCGCGGAAACGCGAAACTGCACTGGTAGTGCAGATCCGGCCTGGAAAAATTTCGGCTTCTGCCCGCCTAGAGCTTCGGCCAGTCCCCCTAGCGCCCTGCCCTGGACCTTCGTTTGCGGCTGATCCGCGAACAGCCTAGGCTGCGGTATCATCGCAGTCAGGACGGTGCTCGG
>JARROF010000032.1:0-29853 GCA_037384205.1 Novosphingobium sp.
AGGCAGACCACCGATGCGGTGCTGCAGGCGCTGCACATGGCGGTATGGCGGCGCAAGCCGAAGCAACGGGTGCTGATCCACTCGGATCAGGGCTCGCAGTTCACTTCGCAAGACTGGGCGGCCTTCATCCGGGCTCACAATCTTGAGCATTCGATGAGCCGGCGCGGCAACTGCCATGACAACCCCGTCGCCGAGAGCTTCTTCTCCTCGCTCAAGCGTGAGCGCATTCGGCGTCGCACCTACAAAACACGCGATGAAGCCCGGCAGGATGTGTTCGATTACATCGAGATGTTCTACAACCCGGTTCGCAAACACGCCAGGAACGGGATGCTGTCACCCAACCAGTTCGAACGGCAGCAGATTTTGAAAGCGGAAGGCGTCCAGAAAAATAGGGGTTACTCAAATTGCTCAATCACCACTTCGCCACAGCCGCCTGATCAATCCCGAGTAGCCGCACTCGCACGGGTTTCGCCAATCTTTGCAACAGAGTCCGGCACAACCAAAATCGCTGGCGTTTCCGTATATTATGATCGCTGCCTCGAGCGACACGCCATACCACTTGGCAAGCCGGTCAAAATCAGGTCGCTCGCGAGGCGTTACCGGACCGAGACACCTGTCATCTCTCTCGCAACGGTTCAGGCTGACTTGACCCGGGAAGAATGTCTATGTCCACATTGTAGGCTTCTCTCATAAGTCTCGCGAACCCATCGATGTTACCAAAGCGGAATTTACCGCCAATCCGGATATGTTCAGCCTTAATCGTATGGATTGCGAGTTGGCGCTGGTTGTAACGGTTGAATTCGGCGATCGCGTCACTGATCGGCGTATCCTCAAAAATGACCATGCCTTCGCGCCATGCGAGGTCATTCTGCATCTGCCTGAGATCGCCTGCTACCGGCCGGATTGTGGCCCTGGTCGCAATCGCCGACTTGCCAGGGGTGAGGGTCAGCGCCCTGGAATTGCCAGGACTGGAAAGGCTGAAGCGTACCTTACCCTCAAGGACCGAAGTGGCCACCACCGCCTTGTTTCGACTCACGACAAACTTGGTCCCGAGGTCAACAATGTCGCTTGCGCCCGCATAAACCTGGAATGGGTGGTCGCGATCATGCGATACCTGGAAGAATGCCCTGCCCCGATCAATCCAGACCTTTCGAGCATCAGGTCCGGTACCGACTCTGACTGTCGTTCCGCTGTCTAGCGAGACCTGGGATCCGTCCGCGAGGGTTAGTTCGCTGATCTGCCCGCGCTGTGTTGAATAGGCCACAACATGTGGCGTTCCGACTGTCAGCCTGTCTCCCAAAAGAAACCAGCCAGACCAAACAAGGCCAGCGATCGTTGCGGCCATTGCCAGCAGTTTCGAGACGGCCGGCAATTTTCGGCGCGGCTCTGCCCCTGCTTCCAGTGCCGGAAGGGATAGAAGTCGATCAAGCTGTTCATATCCATGTTCGAGCCGCCAATAGGCTGCCGCATGCTCGAATGACGCGTCGAGCCATTCCTCGAACTCGCGAGCGCAGGCCTCAGAGCAGTCTCCATCAGACATTCGCAACAGCCAGGCCGCAGCCCTTTCTTCTATGGCCGCCTGCGAATTCATGATTTGGCGCTTTTACTGCAGCGCGGTTTTTCCGCAGGCCTAATAATTTTTCCTTCACCACCCAGCATGAAATCGGTGACTGCTCGCATACCAAGCATTGTCTGCTGCTGCACCGCGTCGATACCTACGCCGAGACGTTCTGCGGTTTCGCGTGTCGTGAACCCTTCGACCTTGCGCAAGCGAATGACCTCCCGACAGCGAGGCGTCAGGTTATCGATAGCTTCGATTACCCGCCTCAATGTCTGTCGACCGTCAAGATGGCGCTCGGGCGTCAGCCAGTCCGCGCCCGGCATGACGCTTTCGATCTCCGAAACCAGCTCAATCGAAACGACACTGGTTCTGCGAGCCCTGTTGATCATTACATTTTTCGCGGTCGTGAACACATAACCTCCAACGTTCGTCGGCAATCCCCGACTGGCGCTTTCAAGGACCCTCGCATAGACATCCGGGCGAATGTCCGGGGTTTCATCGGCATTGCGCCAGTTTCGCAAGATGAACCGCATCAGCGATGGCTCAAGCGGGAGCACTTCCCGACAGAACCACGCCTTCAATTCACCCCGCTCCAACAAGCGATCCTCTCCCGACTTATTTGTTCTCTGATAGCTACGACAAGCGAGGTCCGAATTCCTGCAGGTTTCCGGAACCAAAAAAGTACCTGGCGTCCGTCCGTGGAGGCCGGGGAACCATTATGATCCATCCATCCTGTTTTCCAGGAGGCGTGGTTGAGGCGTGGTTCCTGCCGGAACCGGGCCTGGCCGGATCGAAAACCGGGAAGCGGCCAGCCATTCAGGCGGGCGCAGTATTTGCGCCGGTTTATGAAAGCGGGTGCAAACAGGCAATTGATGGGAGCCTGTGACCAGGCGGCAGGAAGTTTCGTGTCCCGGCCTGCAGGTTTTCCGCGGTGGGGTGTCTTACCTTGTGCAAACGGCAGAAGATCGAAGCAAGAGACGCGATCTGCCAAGCGCGGAGGGAGAAGATATGACCGGAAAACTGGCAACCGTCCTGTTACTGGGAACGTGCGGCGCAGGCCTGACCTTGGCCATGCCGAACGAGGCAAGAGCCGAGCAGGCGGGCGTGGCCTTCGATATCTCGCGAGGTGACCTGAAATCGGCGCTTCAGCAGTTCATCCAGGCCACTGGCGAGCAACTTGTTTACAGATCAAGCGACATAGCCCGCGTGAGCAGTCCAGGTGTCTCTGGAGTAATGGAAAGTGATGCGGCCCTGCGCCGGATACTTGCCGGGACAGGGTCCGGGACAGGGTTCGTCGCGAAGCGAGATGTCTCAGGTGCGATCGCGATTGTTGCAGAACCGGCGGCACGTCACCAGGCCACGCCAGCGGCCCCAAGGCCTGAACCGGAATTGATGAATTCGTCCTCTCAGCCGGGATCAACTTACATTGGTGCAAACGAAATTCTCGTTACCGCGCGTAAGAAGGGCGAAAGCGATCTTGATGTTCCGATCGCGATCAAGGCGCTGGGAGCCGTTCAGCTCAACCGCAACGCGATCCAGAATCTGAGCGACGTCGCTGCTATTACGCCGTCGCTCAATATCACGCAATCCCCGGCTAATTCGGGCGGAACGATCACGCTGCGCGGCATTGGTTCTCCTTCGACCGCGGCGGGAAACGACCAGGCTGTCTCGATCAATCTCGACGGTATCACGATCAGCGACGGCATGGCTGTCAATTTTGCGCAGTTCGATCTTGAACGTGTCGAGGTCCTGCAAGGCCCTCAGTCGCTCTACTACGGCAAGAATTCGTCTGCGGGCATCGTCTCGGTCGTATCGGCCGATCCAACGGACAGGCCTTACGCGATGCTGCGGGCTGGATATAATTTTAATGCGCGCGGCGTTGTCACAGAGGCTGTCCTGTCCGGCCCGCTTGCCGATGGGTTGGGCGCGCGCATCGCCTTTTACCGGAACGAACAAAAGGGGTATTTCCGCAACGGCTATAAGGGCCCGACGTCGGTTACGCCGACGCCCACCCAGATCGCCATATTCGGCCCTTTACCACCCGTGATATTCTCACGCGCGCCTAACTTGACGGATACGGGCGTCCGCGCGACGCTCAAATACGAACCTTCCGACGCGCTGACCATCCGGCTCAAGGGCGCTTACTTCCGTCATAGCGGTGCGGAAAGTGCATTGTCTGCGCAACTATTTTACTGTCCGGCCGGGGTCCCTTCGCCGCTCAATATCGGTAACGTGCCGGGGGCCGGAGAATGCAAGGTGGATACCACTACAGCCGCGATCGGCAAGTCAGTTGATTCGATCATTGGCAAGGATCCTCGATTTGGAAACGGGGACCCGGTCGAAACGCTGACACAATATCTGGGGCAGCTGGATGCAAGCTATAACTTCGATGATAGGATTACAGTAGATTCTGTAACCGGTTATTATAGGCATCATTATTTAAGTGTGGGGATTCCTGGTATTTCGCTCTATCCGACCGCGGCTGCGCTAGATGATGTAAGGCGAGACCAATTCAGTCAGGAATTGCGGGTCAGAACGACGTTGGACGCGCCTCTTAACGCTATGATCGGTGTCTACTATCAGTCGGGAGACTTTGCCACGGAAGTGCCCCTGACAATATTGAATTCCACGACGCTACTTCCTTCCAATGATTACTATTTCGATTCCCGAACATATTCGGCATTCGGTCAGCTCACTTATCAGGCATTTGGCGACAAGGTGGAGGTCTCGGCCGGGGCACGCTATACTGATGAGAAGAAATCGCAGAGAGTATTCAGCCGCGCGCTGAACGCATTCGTGATGGACCTTCCGGAGACCGAGCTACGCTCACGCCGTTTGTTGCCCGAAGTGAGTTTGAGCTGGCATCCCAACCGGGAGATAAACGTCTTCGCGACATGGAAAAAGGGAGCCAAGTCGGGCGGGTTCAATTCGGACATTCTCGCTGCGCCGCCCTATTCGGGCTTTAAGAACAGATATAATGACGAAAAGGCCAGTGGTTTCGAGGGCGGCGTCAAGAGTGTCCTTTTCGATGGCGCCCTCCGGTTTGACGTCACCGCATACAGCTATACCTATAAAGATCTGCAGGTCAGCGTGTTCGACTCGTCAACCAACAGCTCTGCGACCCGCAATGCTGCCACCGCCAAGACGCGGGGTGTTCAGATCAGCTCCAACTTTGCGCCCAGGTCCCTTCCAGGTTTCAACCTGTCGGCTTCAGTGGACTACACCCATGCACGTTACGGCACATATCTTGCGCAATGTTATACCGGGCAAACGATCAGCGCGGGCTGTAATCTCGACGCGTTCGGCAATGTCGTTACGACCGGCGCGGTCAATCAGACCCTTGATGGGACGCCAACCACCGTGGCACCGAACTGGAGCGGCTCTCTGACTGGGGCTTACGACTTCCCGATTGGTTCCGATACGCGCCTCGGCCTGTCCGTGGGCGCCGCCTACACTGGCAGGTACAACCCGTTGTCGAGCCAGGTGCCACAGGCGGTGCAGAGATCTTCGGTGAACATCAATGCGCAAGTGCGCCTGTTCGATGATGATGGCTGGGAACTGGCGCTGATCGGCAAAAACCTGACCAACACGCTACGGGTTAAGTGGGGGCTTGAGACGCCATTTACACCGGGTCTTGGAGTCGACGCCGGCACCGGCACGGCTACAGGTATCCAGTCCGACCTGTTCGGATATGTAAACGCTCCGCGGCAGGTGATGCTCCGGCTGACGATAAAGCCCTTTGGTCTTTTGAACCGCCATTAACGGGTCCCACACCGGGGCGCGGCACCACTGTCGCCCGACAGACGAGCGGCCCCGCGCTTCAAACACGCAATGAGACGCAGGCAAGCATGCTGTCCTGGCGTCGATTCCGAGAGGAGCCTATCTTGTTCGGTCAACCTGTCAGGCAGATCGCCTATGTCGTCGATGATGTCCGCAAGGCAGCAGAGCACCACCACGCGCTGTTCGGTTCCGGCCCATTTTTCGTAAGGGACGAGTTTAGCGTCACGGTGAACTTGCACGGAGAGGAGGTCGAGTTCCTTCACAGCGTGGGTTTCGGCCAATGGGGCAGCGTGCAAATAGAATTGCTACAGGCCCATGACGACCGGCCCTCCATCCTCAACAAGCGCCACCCCTTTGGCAGTGGCACCTATGGCATGCACCATGTTGCAGTGTTCGCCGATGACCTGGTCTCGACGATCCGTGATCTGGAGGCGAAAGGCTTTCCTTTGTTCTTTGACTACGGCGATGCCGACAAAGGTCTCAGAGCCGTCATGATGGACACATGGGAGCGCCACGGTCACTTCCTGGAGCTCTACCAGAAGGGGCCGTTTGTCGATCACTTCTACGACATGGTCGAGGAGGCGGCGAAAGGCTTTCAAGGTGAGGATCTGATCCGCCCGTTAAAGCTCTGATCACCGGGCCTGTATTCCGCCCCCTCCTGGTTGCGATCCACCGGTTTCGACCGACCATCAATCGGGGGCCAGCGCGGATGGGCCCGAATATCGACCCCTGAATATCGACCATTGTCACGGAGGAATTCAATGACGCGCTTGAACGGAAAGATTGCGGTGGTCACCGGTGGGGCCTCCGGCATTGGCGCGGCTGCGGCGCGCCTATTCGTGCGCGAAGGCGCCAAGGTGGTGATCGGAGATTTGAACGAAGGCCTGGCTAATGCGCTTGTCGGCGAATTGGGCGAAGCCGCTGCGTATTTTGTCCGGTGTGACGTTTCTTGCGAGGAGCAGGTCCAGCGGCTGATGTGTGCGGCGACGGAGCGTTTTGGCCGCCTCGACATCCTGTTCAACAATGCCGGTGTCGGCGGCTTTGGTTCGACTATGGATATCAGCGCGGATCAGTGGCGCAAAATCATAGATGTCGACCTGAACTCCGTCTTCTACTGCAGCAAGGCGGCGATCGGGATCATGCGAGAGACCGGAGGCGGTGCGATCATCAACAATGCTTCGATATCCGGACTGCGCGGCGATTACGCCATGGCGAGCTATGCGGCCGCCAAGGGCGGTGTCATCAACTACACGCGAAATCTTGCCGTAGATCTTGCTGCTTGCGGAATACGCGTAAACGCCGTCTGCCCCGGCGCTGTCGATACGCCTGCCATGGCGGGTCTTCAAAAGATTCCCGGTATTGTAAATGCCGTAAAGGAAGCCTCGCCTATGGGCCGCTTGGGAAGCTCTGATGAGGTAGCCGAGGTGGTCGCTTTTCTCGCTTCGGATGCAGCATCTTATGTGAATGGCGCGATCATCCCGGTGGATGGCGGCATCTCTGCCGGAACCGGTTTGCCGAACTTCAACAAGTTCCTGGGCGAAATCAGGGAACATTCCGGTTGAGATGGAAGGCGGTGTCCGCCCGCCCCATCGGACGGCCCGATTGGATAAATCGAAGTTCCCGCGATTGTGTTCGGAGCGAAGCATACGGCACGAACAGGGTACTTTCGCCGCGGCATATTTGATTGAAAGTGGTCGCTGGAGAATGCGGGGTAACGAAAGGAACAACATGCAGGACTTCACGGGTAAATATGCGGTGGTCACCGGCGGCGGCACCGGTATTGGGCGCGAACTCGTCCGGCAACTGGCCAGCGAGGGCTGCAATGTGGCCATGTGCGACATCTCCGGACCCAACATGGCCGAAACCCTGGCGTTGATTGAGCAAGACGGGCCGCCATCGAATACCCGCGTCACCGCTCATGTGGCGGATGTCTCCGACGAGGCCCAGCTGATCCGCTTCCGTCACGAGTTCCAGGCGCAGCACGGTGTCGACAGGCTACACCTTCTGTTCAACAACGCGGGGATTGGCGCCATCATCTCGTTTATCGCCGACCCGCGGGAGGAATGGGAACGGACCTTCAACATTTGCTGGGGCGGGGTCTATCTGGGCTGCCGCACATTTCTGCCGCTGCTGATGGCCGCCGATGCGGGCCACATTGTCAACACGTCGTCGGTCAATGGTTTCTGGGCGTGCGCTGGGCCGGACCAGAGCCACACTGCCTATTCTGCTGCCAAATTCGCAGTGAAGGGCTTCACGGAGTCCCTCGTCACCGACCTGCGCCTCCACGCCCCCCACATCAAGTGCAGCGTGGTCATGCCCGGCCACATCGGCACCCCGATCACCGCCAATGCGCGCAAGATCATAAGCGGCCGCGACAACGCAGCGCTTGACGCCGAAGAGCTCGCCCGCGCGCGCGAGCAGATGGCCCACATGGGCGCCAACGTGACCGAGCTCTCCGATGAGGCGATCCAGCAACTCGCGGACGAACAGGCCCGCCGCTTCGTGGATGAGGCTCCGACAAGCGCTGCCGAGGCGGCGCGGATCATCCTCGAAGGCGTCAATGCCGGCCGCTGGCGGATTCTGGTGGGCGAAGACGCTCACGTTTTTGATCGCGTGGTCCGCGCCGATCCGGAAACTGCCTACGAGCCGATCTTCCTGGAGAAGGTCGCCGCCGAGACGGACTTGGCTTGGAGGTAGCAACTGGACACCTTCTGTCATTGAGTGCCACAGCGGCGCAAGCACTGTCAGCGCCTGGGTAAACATCATCAATGCGCAATAGTATCCGCCGACTACGGCCGGATGCAAAGGACAACCACAGGCACGATTCGGTTGCCGGATCGTTTCGTTTCTCTCGCCGGCACCGAATTGTGGGAACGCTTTGCCCTTCACGGCGTCAAATCCCTTCTGACGCTCTACCTCGTGCAGCATGTGCTCATTGAAAGAGCACCCGCCGTGTGGGGGCTGAGCCTGTTTCGTTCCTGGCTTGAGTCCATCTGGGGACCTCTCAGTCCGAGTGCCTTCGCCTCCCAGACGTATGGCCTCTATGCCGCGCTGACCTATTTTGTGCTGCCGTTCGGCGGGGCGGCCGGAGACAGCCGCCTGGGGCGCAGCCGGGCAGTTATTCTGGGCGCTTTCCTTATTGCTGCCGGCGGGTTTTGCCTCGCCTGGGAATGGCTGCTTCTGCCTGCTCTGGCGATCCTCATTCTCGGGACGGGGCTGCTGAAGGCGAACCTTGCGGCGCAAGTCGGAGAGCTGTTTCCGGCGCACGATACGCGGCGCAGCGAAGCTTTTGCTGTCTATCTCGCATTCCTCAACATCGGCGTGATGCTGGGGCCTCTGGTCTGCGGCTGGCTGGCCCAGTCGCGGGGCTGGGCCTATGCCTTTGGCGCCGCGGGGCTGGCCATGATGCTTGGTCTCGTGACGTATCTGCGTGTGCCGGGCGTGACGGGAATGGAAACAGGGAGCGCACGGCCGGAGGCGGCTTCGCCTGCTGCCTTGCCCGGCAGGCCGTCGCTCGCGATTGTGGCGGCAGTCATGGCCGTTGTTGTGCTGTGCTTCTGTGCATACGAGCAGGTGACCAACCTGTTCCTGGTCTGGATCGCCGGCAACGTGCAGCTGGATATTGGCGGTTTCCATATCCCCCCGGCATGGTTCGCCTCGGCCGACGGTGTGTTCACGATCGCGATGGTGCTGGCGACGACGCGGCTGCGTCTGTTCGCGAGGCTGCGCGACGGGGACAGGCTGGCGTTGGGATGCCTGGCGTTGATTTGCGGCTACGGCGGCCTTGCCGCCGCGACGCGGCTTGGGCTGTCGTCGCTCATGGTGCCTTTGGCCGTGCTGGCCATGCTGGACCTCGGCATCGCGCTGGTGTGGCCTGCGGGGATAGCGATCGTGACGGCGACCGCGCCCAAAGGGGTGGCCGGGGTCATGGTCGGGCTTTTCTACCTTCACGGTTTCTTCGCCAACCTCGTCGTCGGCACGGTGGGAGTATTCTACGACCGCATGGCGATCCCGGCATTCTGGGGGCTGCACGCAGCGATCGCCGGGCTGGGCCTTGCGCTTGCCCTGCTGGTGCGCGCGCCCGTCAACCGGACCGGGCAGGCAGGATAGCTGCCTTCGCGAACATCACCCCGGGAAAGGGGCAATGCGCGCAGCCACCTTTCTGCAGGCCTTTGTGATGATATTTTGATCACTTATGGCGGGTAATCGGAAGTAGGCACCGAAATATCATCATAATACCTCAATTTTGTCGCAAAAAGTTCACAGGCCATGCGTAGTGGCGACGCCAACGAACCGGCGGGCCCCGGCCTGCTCAGGACAATCATGAAAGCCATAGGGCCGGAGCCGGGTTCGGGCGTCGATCATACATGCAACTCACTGACATTATTGTGTTTGCAATTCAAAGAGGTGGCAATGAAAACCCTAAGTCGCAAATTCGTCTATCTTTGTTTCAGTGCAAGCCTTCTGGCCGTCGCGGCCGGCAGTGAGGCACAGGCGGCCAGCACGTCTCCCGAATCCGCTCAAAATGCGCCGAGCGACGAGGCGGACAGCCGCAAGGGCGATTCCCTCACGTCCGACATCATCGTCAATGGCCATATCGAACGCACTGCGCTGGAGGATGAGCGCAAGGCGACCGGGACGGTCGATATCCTTTCCACCGGCGATATCGCGATCAGCTCCAACACCGGCATTGCCGACATCGCGCGTTCGCTGCCGGGCATTTCCTCCAGCTACGATCAGGGCGCCAACCAGACCGCAGTGGGCGAAGCGCAGTTCGTGACGATCCGCGGTTTCGATACCAGCTTCAACGCCTACACGCTCGATGGCCTGCGCCTGCCGCAGGTCGCGGGCAGCTCGCGCGCGATTTCGCTCAACCTGTTCTCGCCCTTTGCGATCGGCAACATTTCCGCCGACAAGACGCCCGGCGCGGATCAGGATGCGGACTCGATTGCCGGCACCATCAATCTGCACACGCCCACGGCCTTTGACTTTTCCGGCAATTTCGCGCGCGTCCGCGCTCTGGGGCAGCTCGCAAAGCTGGCATCGGACAACCATCAGCCCAGCCTGGGCGGTGCCATCGGTATCGACGCGGCCCGCAAGTTCGGTTCCGACGACCAGTTCGGCCTCTACGTTGCCACGTATTACGAAAAGCGTTCCAACGCGGCTGAATCGGTGGCGGCGCAGAGCGGCTACGTCACGACACGTCAGAATGCTGGCCGCCCCCGCGACAACTACGATGCGCTCTCGGCCCAGGGGCTGCAGTGGAACTTCTTCAACGACAAGGTGGAGCGCTACGGCGCGACGGGTTCGTTCGATTACCACGGTGACATGACGCAGCTGTACCTGCGGATGAACTACGCCCGGTACAAGAACACCAACACCATGAACCAGACCAGCCTGCGCAGCGAGCTGACCGATGATGCGAACGGTGTGAAGCAGGACAATCCGAACACGGATAAGGATGGTTACAACACCAAGGGGGTCTTTGCGGGAACCGGTGTGAACCCGGCCAGCTATTTCCGCACCGAGGACACCGATCAGAAGCTGTTCTCTGTCCAGCTGGGCGGTGAATTCGACCTGGGCGGCGGTTTCTCGGCCGCGCTGGAAGGCGCCTATGCCTACGGGGCCTATAACCAGCCCAACCGCATCGAGGCGGCCTGGCGCGGTGTCGGTTACGGCGCATCGGGCATTACCGTCGACCAGAGCGACCCGCGCGCGCCGGTCGCCGTGATGGACGCCGGGGCCACGGCCTATGTCTCGTCGCTGGACTATCCGACGCAGTACTATGTCCAGCAGGGCTGGACCTTCAATTCGGAAGACAAGAAAACCGTCAAGGGCCATCTCAGGTGGGAAGGCGGCAATGCGCTGCAGTTCGTGGAAGTCGGCGGCCTTTACGAGGATTCGCACCGCGATGGACGCCGGCTTTCCCCGGACGACACCCGCTACAAGTTCTCCAGGCCGTTTGATCAGCGGGATGTGCTCGGCCTGTCGGCAGGGGCCTTTCCGGGCTTTACGCTGACGGATTTCATCGGCGCCTATCCCGTGCGCCCGATCCGCATACTGTCCCGCTCGGCGATCCAGGATCAGGTGGCGAAATACGTCACATCGTCCGGCGGCACCGCAAGTGGCGTGTCACAGACCACGCTCGACAAGGGCGTCACGGATAGCAACGAATCCCGCACGGCCGTCTATGCCAACGCCAAGTTCCAGTTCGGCGATCTGGAAGCGGTGCCGGGTATCCGTTACGAGCGTAATCACTTCGACGCCCACTATTATGAAGGATCCAGCGTCTCCAAGAAGGCCCCGGGCGCGTTCCTATCGTCTTCGCGCAGCTACGATCATGTGGACCCCAGTCTGCTGCTGGCCTATCGGCCGAATGACAGGATCGTGGTCCGCGGCTCGGTGCGGTCAAGCTATTCGCGTCCGGGTTTCAGCGATCTGGCGGGGCCGACGGTCTATTCGTTTGACGGTCAGAACGATGCACTCAGCGCTGTCACGCGTCCCAATCCGAATCTGAAGCCGACTTCGGCATGGAATTTCGATCTGGGTTTCGAGTACTACGGCGATGTTGGTCAGTATGTCCAGGTTGCGCTGTACTACAAGGACCTGAAGAACATCATCGTGCCGACCGCTTCGCAGAATTATGGTGGAACGACAGGCGGGGCCGTCACCACATACCAGCCCCAGAATGGCCAGGGCGGCACTGCCAAGGGTGTCGAAATCTCCGGGCGCTATACCTATCATGGAAACGACGGCGCGTTCCTGAACGGCTTCGGCGTTGGCGGCAGCGTTACGTTGCAGGATACGAGTGCAAAATATTCCATGTTGCGGGCGGGGGCACCGGCGGGCACAGTTCCTGTTACGCGTCACACCAGCCTGCCGCAGGCGCCGGACATCATCTACAATGCGAACCTGTTCTATACGGGCGGCAAGTTCCGCGCGAATGTGAACTATCACTACACGGGCCGCATTCTGGCGACGGTGCAAAGCAGCGACCCCGACATCTACATCCAGCCGGTGGGATCGCTCGATCTCGATCGCTCGATCTCGGTGCGGCCTATGAGCTGACGGACAACCTCGAAATCGGGTTCTCCGCACGCAATGTGCTCAACGAGCACGCCTACTGGACCACTGTCGGCAAGTCCAAGCAGTACATTTCGAATGACAGGAACGGCGGCTATCTGAAAACCGGCAGCGTTTACCAGGTGAGCGCAACGGTAAAATTCTGATATCGCTTTGAATTGCGGCGCTGAACGGCACTAGGCTGGTTCAGCGCCGCACCATTTTGCCATACCGGGCCGCGATGAGCGGGGTTTTCCCCTCCCAGCAAGGTAGGGCTTCGAACAATCCGGCCATCGCCGCCCGGCATGAAGGTTTCACAGAGATCATGAAAACATACAGAGCCCTGACGGTATTTCTGGCCTGTGCGATGGCTGCTCTCGGTGGTCCATCCCTTGCGGACGATCTGTCTGCCGGAGACCGATCCGGTCTTGCTCCCGGAGAGGGCTATCGGGTCGAACGGGTTGTCATCGTCTATCGCCACGGCTTGCGGGCGCCGCTGGATACCGAAATCGGCGCCATGGACTATTCCAGGGACCGCTGGCCGTCATGGGCCACGGCCAATGCCCAGTTGACGCCGCATGGCCGCGAGGCGCTGCGGCTGATGGGCCGGTACGACAAGGCGCTGTTCAGCGGGCTCGGCCTGCTCCAGCCCACCGGCTGCCCCGGAGCGGACAGCCTCGGCATCTATACCGACAGCGACAGCCGCAGCATCGGCAGTGGCGACGAGTTGCGCGAAGGTCTGGCCCCCGGCTGCCAGATTCCGGTTCAGCACAAGGCCCCCGGACAGCCGGACCTGACGTTCACTGCAGGGGCCCCCGGCTCGGCCCCTTTTGACGCGAAGGCGGCGCTGGCCTCGATCGAGAGCTACACGAAGGGCGGGCCGGGCGAGCTTGTCGCGCAGACCCGGCCGCAGACCCGCGTGCTGGAAAAGATCCTCGGCTGCCGCTCCCTCGATGGTTCGCAGGACGCCTGCGACATCGCCGCCGTGCCGTCCCGGCTGCGCGCGGACGATCGGGGCATCGGGCTGGCGGGGCCGATCATGATCACTTCGGGCACGGCGGAAGTTCTGCTGCTGCAATATGCCGAAGGCATGCCGATGTCCCAGGTCGGCTGGGGACGGGCCAGCCTTGCCGAACTGACCGAAGTTTCGCGGCTGCACGCCTTGCTGTTCGATGTGTTCGACCGCTCGCCCTACATGGCGCGGCGCACGGCGGCGGAAATGGCGCCGCGCATCCGCTCGCTGCTCACCGGTTCCGAGGGGCCGAAAGTCATGCTTTTTGTGGGGCACGATAACAATATCGCCGCGCTTACCGCGCTGATGGGCGCTTCTTTCCAGATGCCCACGTATGGCCGCGACGATCCGCCCATCGGCGGCGGTCTGGGCTTCATGCTGCTGACCGACACCAAGACCGGCAAGCCGTTCGTACGGGTGTTCTATCAGGCGCAGACGCTCGATCAGATGCGCAATCTCACGCCGCTCTCCCCGGCAGCGCCGCCCGCCACCCAGATCCTGTCGCCCGAATGCGCGAAAGGCCCGGCGCAGCTTTGCGCGCTCGGCGATCTGGCGGGGCTGCTCACCTGGCCCGGTCAGGCGCCCGTTCCCGCACCGGTGCAGGGCGCCGAAGCGGGGGAGGCGGTCCGTCCATGACCGTCGATCGTCGCACTTTTCTTGCGGGGGCATCCGCAGGCGCCGGGCTGGCCGCGCTGCCTGCGGCTGCCGCGGGCCGGGCACCTGCGGGCTCCATCCGCGATGTCGAGCATGTGGTGATCCTGATGCAGGAGAACCGTGCGTTCGATCACTACTTCGGCGCACTGCGCGGTGTGCGCGGCTTTGCCGATCCGCGCCCGCTCATGCTGCCCGACGGGCGGCCGGTCTGGGCGCAGCGCCAGTTGCCCAAGGACGGTGGCGATACCATCCTGCCCTTTCATCTCGACACGGTGGCCACTGCCGCCGGTTGCCTGCAGGGGCTCGATCATAGCTGGAAGGGCAGCCAGGACCGCTGGAAGCACTGGGATGTCTGGATGCCCGAAAAAGGGCCGTTCAGCATGGGCCACATGACGCGCGCGGATGTGCCCTATTACTATGCGCTCGCCGATCAGTTCACGATCTGCGATGCCTATCACTGCTCGATCTTCGGCCCGACTGGCCCCAACAGGCTCTATCATTTCACCGGGACCAACGGACTCTCGGTGGGCAGCGAAGGGCCTTACAACATCTCGAATGATGGCACCGATAGCAATCCGGGCGCCGACATGGCCAAGGACGATCCGCGCTTTGCCGGGCTGGACTGGACGCCTTACGCCGCCCGGCTGGAAGAGGCGGGCGTGTCCTGGCGGGTCTATCAGGAATACGATAATTACAGCGATAATCCGCTCGCCTACTTCGCGGCGTTCCGCAATCTGGACCGGACCTCTTCCCGCTATCGCCGAGGGCGTGCCTGGGTGTCGGGATCGACGCCGGAAAATGCCCACCACACCCGTGCCGAATATCTGGTCGAGGCGTTCGCAGCCGATGTCGCGGCGGACCGGTTGCCGCAGGTTTCATGGATCGTCGCGCCTTTCCATATGTGTGAGCATCCCGATGCGCCGCCCGCTTATGGGCAGGAGCTGTGCGGACGGTTGATCGCCGCGCTGGCAGCCAATCCCGAAGTCTGGGCGAAGACGGTTTTCATTCTCAACTACGATGAGAACGACGGGTTCTTCGATCACATGCCGCCGCCGATCCCCGCGACCCGCCCCGGGCTCGGCTCCAGTACCGCCGATCCCCGCGGCGAGGTCTATCGGGGCGAGCCGGTGGGGCTGGGGCCGCGCGTGCCGATGCTGATCGTCTCGCCCTGGACGCGCGGCGGGCATGTCAATTCGCAGCTGTTCGATCACACCTCGGTCTTGCGGTTTCTGGAAGAGCGCTTCGGCGTGCGCGAGCCCAACATCTCGCCCTGGCGCCGTGCCATCTGCGGCGATCTTACAAGCGCGTTCGATTTCGATGTCAGCCCGGCCGTGCGGCGGGACACCGGCTGGCTGGCGCACCTGCCCGATGTTGGCGGCTATCTCGCCGCCAGCGATGAAGCGTGCGGGCTTGCCATGCCCGGTCTTCCGGCAACGCCGGTGATGGCAAAGCAGGAACCCGGCTGGCGCCCGGCGCGGCCGCTGCCCTATGATCTCGACGTTGTGCCCCGTTGGGATGAAGCGGGTCTGGCGCTGCGTTTCGTTAACCGCGGAACGGTTGCGGCGGTGTTTCAGGCCTATGGCGCAGCGGACGACGGCAGCGCGCGCTATTACACGGTGGGGGCTGGAGAAGAGTTGGAAGACTGTTGGCCCGCTGATGGCCGTTCGCTCGTTGTGTTCGGCCCCAACGGCTTTCACCGCGCGTATCACAGGCTCGACGCTGCTTGCCGGATCGAGGCCATGGCTGTCTTCGTGCCGCAGCAGCCCGCTGTGCGCCTACTCGTTCGTAATCGCGGCGAAGCGCCCGTGGAGCTGACAATCGCCCCGGCACGTCGTGCGGCGGGAGAAACCCAAACGCTTCATCTTGTCGGGAATGGCATGGCCGCATCGTCCCATCCGCTCACCGAAGGGCACCGCTGGTACGATCTGCGCCTGACAGCCAATGTCCATCCCGGTTTTGAACAGCGGCTTGCCGGGCATTTCGAAAACGGTCAGCCTGACCGCAGCGAACCGATGGATGAGATTGCCGTTTTCGAAGCAGATCTGAGTGAACCTGCCGGGTCCGCCGGTTGACGTAGCTGGAAGTGGAGGCGATCCTGCCTCCCCGGGTTGTGAAAAAGGGGGCGTTCGTCATTCAAAAACGCATGGAACGGCAGCGGGAAATTCTGGCGCGGATGCAAAGCGGCGGCGGTGTCCGATCCGTTGTCGGCCTTGCGAATGATCTCGGCGTGTCGGACGAGACAATCCGACGTGAGCTTCGCATCCTTGAGCAGCAGGGCTCGGTTGTGCGCGAGCACGGCGGTGCGCGGTTGGCTGCGCAAGTCTTCGAAGGGCCGCTGATGCAGCGGATGGAGGAAAATGCCGCCGCCAAGCAACGGATCGCCGCCGCTGCGGCAAAGTTCGTGCATGACGGCATGATCCTGTTCATCGATGCAGGCACCACCTCGTGTTTCATAGCGCGGCAACTTACCGATCGCCGCTCGCTGACCATCATCACCAATTCATTGCAGGTCGCCGCCGACCTGGGCGGCATCAACGACAACCTCCTGTTCTTGGCAGGAGGGCAGATGGACTACGACTATCATGCCTTTTCGGACTATTCGGCACAGCAGTACGTAGCCGGTTTCACCCCGCATCTCTCGATCCTGTCAGTCGGCGCGATCGAGGCAAAGCAGGGCCTCATGGATTTCCATCCCGGTGAAGCAGCCATGAGCCGCATCGCTTATGCGACCTCGGAACGCGTGCTGCTGGGCGCGGACGCTACCAAGTTTGGACGCTATGGCCTGATCCATACCGCGCCGCTCAGTTCCGTCGGTATTCTGGTGACGGACGCAGCCCTGGATGATGAATATGCGCGGGCTTTCCAGCATGCCGAAGTCGTGATCGCCTGATCCCGTGCAGGGCAAAATCACCTGCTGGACAGGGGCTTTGTTACGCAAATAATGCAAGGATTCCGATTGTGAATGCAGGTTGGTATGAGCTATCTGTATAGCGCTTCCACCTTGTATTCGGCCATCGTTGAATGAACGGCTGTTCCTGTTGTTCCTCTCGATACGGTGCAGGTCAGCCGAGGCCCAGGAACAGCCCCGCCAGCGCTGCGCTCATCAGGTTGGAGAGGCTTCCTGCCGCCAAGGCGCGAAGGCCGAGTTTTGCGATCACCGGGCGTTGGTTGGGGGCAAGGCCGCCCGTCACCGCCATCTGGATCGCGATCGAGGAGAAGTTGGCAAAGCCGCACAGGGCGAACGTCACCACCGCCACGGTGCGCGGAGACAGGCCGGTATCCTTGCCCAGCTGAATGAACGAGACGAATTCGTTGAGCACGATCTTGGTGCCGAACAGGCCACCTGCCTGCATCGCCTCGTGCCAATCGGGCGTCGCCAGCAGGTAGAACACCGGTGCGAAAATATATCCGAGCAGAGCCTGGAAAGTCACACCCTCGAATCCGAACAGGCCGGTCGCCCAGCCGATGATGCCGTTGGCCAGCGCGATCAGCGCCACGAAGGCCAGCAACATCGCGCCCACTGCGACAGCCAGCTTCACACCGGTCTGCGCGCCTTGCGAGGCGGCCATGATGATGTTGGCGGGTTTCTCCTCGTCATGTTCGACAGGTTCGGGCTCGTCGGTGTGGACGCCGGGCTGGTGTGTCACGTCCTGGCGGTTCATGGCCGCGGCAGCCATCCCTGCGGGCGGAGTGATGCCTTCATGAACGGATGTCTCGTCCGGATGGGGGGCGCGCGGATCGGGCATGATCATCTTGGCCATGAAGATGCCCCCCGGTGCCGACATGAAGGCTGCGGCGACGAGGTAGTCGATGCGGATACCCATTGAGGCATAGGCGGCCAGGATCGTCCCGGCGACGCCCGCGAGGCCCACAGTCATCACGCAGAAGAGCTGCGAGGGGTTGAGGTTGGCGAGGTACGGGCGGATCACCAACGGGCTTTCGCTCTGCCCCACGAAGATGTTGGAGGCCGCGCACAGGCTCTCTACCTTGCTGATGCCCGTGACTTTCTCCAGCGTGCCGCCGATCCAGTGGATCACCAGCGGCATGATCCTGAGGTAATAAAGGATAGAGATCAGCGAGGCGAAGAAGATGATCACCGGCAGCGCCGAGATTGCGAAGCTGGTGCCGCCGATAGCAGGCGTGGCGATCGGGCCGAACAGGAAATCGATCCCGGCATGCGCATAGCCGAGCAGGTTGCCCACGCCCGAAGCTGCGCCGCGCAATATCCGGTTTCCGAACGGCACATAAAGCACCAGCGCGGCCAGCCCGGCCTGCAGGGCAAAGGCGGCACCGACCACGCGCAGGCGGATTGCCTTGCGATCGCTGGACAGCAGGAAGGCCGCAGCCATGATGAGAACAATGCCGATCAGGCTGTAGGCGACATGCATCGAGGCAAGGATCTTTCATGAATTGCGGGAAAAGAATCGGCGGACCCTATCGAGCCGGGTGCGAGACGGCTAGTGTAATTGTCTCGGGCCGGTTAGAGCACGGTCATGGACCCAGTCACCGTTTCCGCTCCCGCGCCTGCGATCTCCCGCTCCCTGTTTGTCTTCTCGCTGCTCTACGGCGGCCTTGTCGTGCTTGCCGGAGTGCTGGGCACCAAGCTGGCCTCGCTGGGGCACTGGCCAGTGCTGGGCGATCTGGCGGTGGAATCGGGTATCTTTGCATTCCTGCTGCTGGTGGTGCTGTCGAGCGCGGTCGCGGAACTGCACGGGCCCGATACCGCCAACCGACTGGTGCGCTTCGGCTTCATTCCGCTGATCGTCTCGATGACGCTGCTGACTTTCGTGATCCACGTGGTGTCTCCCGCTCCCTTCTGGAATGATCAGGAGGCTTTTGCCCGTCTGCTGGGGCAGGGCGCGCGGATGCAGTTCGCCGGCTTGGTCTCCTATGGCGTGTCGCAGACGCTCAACGTCTATCTCTTTGCGAAGCTGGCGGGGGACAAGCTGGGGCATGAACGCAGCGGTCTGCTGCTGCTACGCGCCTGGGTTGCCAGCCTGCTGTCGCAAGTGGTCGACACCGTGCTGTTCATAACGATCTCTTTCGCGGGGCAGGATCTGCCGATCCTTTCGATCATGGAAGGGCAGATCATCTCGAAACTGGCACTGTCCACGATCATGGTGCCGCCTTTCATCTGGTTCTTCGTGAAGCTGGGGCGCAAGCTCGACGCGTAAGGTCAGCGCGCTTCGCTTTTGGCGATACGGAAGGTTTCCTTGGCGTCAGGGGCATGCGGTTCCGATCCTGTGCCGCCGGTCATGGCGCCGACCGCGCATGTCGCGGGATCGAACGGACCTGTCGCATACATCATGCGCGCTTGCCCGTCGGAGCCAGAGGCACGAAAGCGGAGAATGGCTTCCATGCTTTTGGTGTCGGGGATTTCGCGGGCATCGAAGGCGGTGAAATCGAAACCTCGGGTTCCAGGCGGAAGTGCGGCGGTCACACGCAGAATCAGGTTTCGCAGAAAGGCTGCGTCCCTGAAGCGGCAGATGTCATGCGGCGCGGCGCGATATAGATCGGGCTTGTCGATGTGATAGCTTTCGGGCGGCCCGGGCGCCGGATCGTCCGCAGGGGCGCCGCACCCGGCCAGCGCCAGGGCCGCGATGGCTGCCAGACCTTTCATTTCACTCTCCCTTGCAACCGAACCGCCACCCGGCGGTATCCGTTTCCGGGCAAAGTTGAAATAGTCCCCGGAAACCCCTTCAAATCCGCGCCGAGGGGGCTAAAGCACACCCCATGCCGAATCCGCACGATCCCGCTCTTCTCGCCAAGGCCGAAACTCTCGTCGATGCGCTGCCTTATATGCAGCGATACGCCGGGAGCACTTTCGTGGTGAAATACGGTGGCCACGCGATGGGCGATCCCGAACTGGCGCATGACTTCGCCGAAGACGTAGTGCTGCTGAAAGCAGTGGGCATCAATCCGGTGGTGGTGCACGGCGGCGGGCCGCAGATCGGAGCCATGCTGAAGAAGGCCGGGATCGAAAGCCAGTTCGTTGATGGCCTGCGCGTCACGGACAAGGCGACGGCGGAAGTCGCCGAGATGGTGCTGTCCGGAGCGATCAACAAGGAAATCGTCGGCTGGATTGCCAAGGCCGGCGGCAAGGCCATGGGCATTTCGGGCAAGGACGGCAAGATGGTTACGGCGCGCAAGGTGCAACGTACCCGCAAGGACCCCGACAGCCTGATCGAGCAGGTCGTCGATCTCGGCTTCGTGGGCGAACCGGAAAAGATCGACATTTCGGTGATTGAAACGATCTCGGCCGCGGGCATGATCCCGGTGATCGCTCCGATCGCGCCGGGCGCCGATGGCGAGACCTACAACGTCAATGCCGACACCATGGCCGGTGCGATTGCCGCTGCACTCGGCGCTGCACGGCTGTTCCTGCTCACTGACGTGTACGGCGTGCTCGACAAGCAGGGCAATCTGCTGACGGACCTTCGCCCGGCGGATATCGCGCGCCTTCAGGAAAACGGCACGATCTCGGGTGGCATGATCCCCAAGCTCGAAACCTGCATTCACGCTGTCGAGGCGGGGTGCGAGGCTGCCGTTGTGCTTGACGGGCGGGTATCGCATGCCATGCTGCTGGAAATATTTACGCAAGAAGGTGCTGGCACGTTGATCCGCGCGGGCCTAGCGTCCATGTGAGGTGCCCACGGGCTGAAAGGTAACGCAAACCCCATGCGCAAGAACGCCGTCATCAGGACCATGCTGGCCACCGCATTTACCGGCAGCGTGCTGCTGCTGGCCGCCTGCAACGGCAATCCGCCCGCTCCGGAAACGAGCGTCGAGGCCACGGGGGACGCCACCGGCGTGATTGAGCCCGAACCTGCTCCTCTGCCGTCGGTGGATGCTTCGGCGGCTGCCAGCGCAGGTATCGCCGCCGGGCTCGATATGGATGCACTGGTCGAGCGCCGTGATCCTGAACGCCTGCTGCGCTATTATACCAATGCCATTCGCGTGGGGGACTGGATCGATGCCGCCAAGGCCTGGAGCCTTGATGCGCAGATGACGCCGGAAACGCTGCAGGCCGAATTCGGCGGCCAGACAAGCCCTAAAATTGCGGTCGGCAAGGGTGATGTCGAAGGCGCGGCAGGATCTCTCTATTACGAAGCGCCGATTGTTGTCGATTTCGCCGACGGGCGGCCCTCGCGGCGAGGGACGATCGTACTGCGCCGTGTGAACGATGTACCCGGCGCCAGCGAGGAGCAGCTCAACTGGCGGATCGAGCGAACCTCCACACTGGTGCAGTAACCCTCAACGCCACGACTTTCGTCGGCGGGTGTCGGCCTGCTGTGGAGCGTGGCCTTGCTCCCTGATACCGGTCTCGGCTATCAGGTCGCCTATCTTGTAACCTCAGTGAAAGGCCCGACGCCTCATGCTTGGCGGTCTGTTCAATGCCCTCATTTACCTGCTGCAGGTTCTCCAGACCGTCATTCTGGTCTGGTTCATTCTGTCGCTGCTGATCAGTTTCAACGTGGTCAACCTGCACAACCACTTCGTTGCCGCGCTCTGGCGCGGGCTCAATGCGATTCTCGATCCGATGCTCAATCCGATCCGCAAGATCATGCCTAACACCGGCGGCATCGATTTCTCGCCGATGGTGCTGATCATCGGCATCATGGTGATTGTGAAGTTCATGGAGCCGATGGTCTACCGTTATGGCTGACATCATCGACGGCAAGGCTTTCGCTGAAAGCCTGCGCGCGCGTGTCGCCACGGTAGCGGCTGATTTCGAGGTCAGCGCCGGGCGCAAGGCCGGCCTTGCCGTAGTGCTGGTGGGAGAGGATCCGGCCAGTCAGGTCTATGTGCGCAACAAAGGCAGGCAAACCGTCGCTTGCGGCATGGCAAGCTTCGAGCACAAGCTGCCGGTCGATACTTCCGAGGCCGATCTGCTGGCGCTTGTCGAGCGGCTCAATGCCGATCCGGCGGTAGACGGTATTCTCGTTCAGCTCCCCCTGCCTGCGCACATGAACGAGCAGAAGGTGATCGCCACGATCAATCCGGACAAGGATGTCGACGGCTTTCATGTGGTCAATGTGGGGCGTCTGGCGACCGGTCTGCCGGGCTTCGTGCCGTGCACCCCGCTGGGCTGCCTGATGCTGCTCAAGGACCAGCTGGGCTCGCTCGAGGGGCTTGATGCGGTGGTGATCGGCCGGTCGAACATCGTCGGCAAGCCGATGGTGCAGCTTCTCGTTGCCGAAAGCTGCACGGTCACGGTAGCGCACAGCCGCACGCGGGACCTGCCCGCCGTCGTGCGCCGCGCGGACATCGTGGTTGCGGCAGTGGGCCGCCCCGAGATGGTCCAGGGGGACTGGATCAAGCCCGGCGCGACCGTGATCGATGTGGGCATCAACCGCGTGCCTGCCGCCGAGGAAGGCAAGACCCGGCTGGTCGGCGATGTCGACTTCGCTTCGGCTGCTGACGTTGCGGGCGCGATTACGCCGGTGCCGGGTGGTGTCGGTCCGATGACTATCGCTGTCTTGTTGCGCAACACGATCGTTGCCGCGCATCGGGCAGAGGGCCTGGCGCTCGACGAGAGCGCCCTTTGAAACGGTGCGGCGCGTTTCTGCTGCTGGCGGCCGTGGCGACGGGAATCGCCGCTCCCGCCAGTGCGGAAAGGCACCGCCGCCCGGCGGGTACGGGCACGGCCAATCCCTCCGCGCTGATTGCCGCCGAAATCGCCTTCTCCCGCATGGCGCATGAGAAAGGGCAATGGACGGCCTTCCGCAAGTTTGCCGATGATGAGGCCGTGATGTTCGTGCCGCAGCCGGTCATGGCGCAGGACTGGCTGAAAAAGCAGAAGGACCCGCCGCAATCCGTGCAGTGGGAACCCTATCAGGTCTGGATGAGCTGCGACGGGACTTTGGGCGTGACCAAAGGCGCGTGGACCCGGCCCGATGGTTCGGTGGGCTATTTCACTACGATCTGGAAGCAGCAGAAGAAGGGGGACTACCGCTGGGTGCTCGATCAGGGGGATGGGCTGACCACGCCTCTGAAGAAGCCGGGCTGGCTTTCCGCCACGGTCGCCGATTGCCCGAAGCGCCAGGGCGGGAGGCGACCGGACGGCCCGACCGACGCGCACGAGAAACGGCGCGAGGCCGGGATGGACGGCATGGGCCGGTCCGATGACGGCACCCTCTCATGGAGCTATCACGTGGCGGCGGACTATTCCCGCACGCTCTCCGTCTCGCTGCGCAAGGGCGGTGAGATGACGGAGGTGCTCTCCTCCTCGGTCGCCGGCGGGCGCCAATAACCGCCATGCTCGATCTCTTCCTTTCCGCCTTTATCACTCTGTTCGTGGTGATCGACCCGCCGGGCTGTGCCCCGATCTATGCAGGTCTGTCCGCGGCTGCGAGCCGTCGCCAGGCCGTGACCATGGCGGCGCGCGCCTGTGTGATCGCGGCACTGATCCTGGTGGTTTTCGCATTGTTCGGCAAGCAGTTGCTGGGAGCGCTGCATGTCGAGCTGGATGCCTTCCGTCTTGCCGGAGGGGTGATGCTGTTCATGATCGCAGTTGAGATGGTCTTCGAAAAGCGCACCCACCGCCGCGAGGAGCGGGCCGAGAAGATCATGGCCCAACATGCCGAGGCGCCTGCCGAGGTGGAGGATGTTTCCATCTTCCCGATGGCCATGCCGATGCTGGCAGGCCCCGGTTCGATTGCGACGATCATGCTGTTGATGAGCCGTGCCCACGGTTTCGAGCAGACAGTGACAGTGCTGGCCGCGATGCTCTCGGTCATGGCGATCAGCTTTGCCGCGCTGTCTGCCGCAGGGCCGCTGATGCGGATTCTGGGAGACAAGGTAGAGGCGGTGATCACACGTTTGCTGGGCGTGCTCCTGGCGGCGCTGGCTGCGCAATATGTGATCGACGGGATAAAATCCTCGCTGTTGGGGTAAGCCCCGGCGGCCGTCGAACGCAGATCGTTAACCGTGATCGGCTAGAGCCTGTCCTGTCGCGTGTAGCGAAAAGGGCCTATGGATTTGCCATGAGCGTGGTTTTGTTGACGGGAGCAACCGGCTTTGTCGGCAGGGCGATTCATCGCGATCTCCACCGGCGCGGGCACGATGTTCGCGTAACGGCCCGGCCGGGCAGCGCCGGACGCCTTGCCGCTCCCGCTTCCGGTCTTGTCGAAACCGGTGACATTTTCGCCCGCGATGCCCGCTGGTGGGCCCGGGCCTGTGCAGGGGTGGACGCGGTCGTCCATGCCGCATGGTATGTAGAGCACGGGCGCTATCCCGATGCGCCGGAAAACGCCGATTGCCTGAGCGGCAGCTTCGCTCTGGCGCAAGGGGCTATCGAGGCCGGCGTGCGCCATGTCGTCGGTCTTGGCACGTGCTGGGAGTACCGCCTTCCTGGCGAGGCGCTGACAGTCGATGCGCCGCTCGATCCGGTGAATTTCTACGCGGCCTGCAAGCTGGCGGCGTTTCATATGATGCGCGAATGGTTTGCGCTGCATGACACGCGCTTTTCCTGGTGCCGGCTGTTCTATCTCCATGGTGAGGGAGAGCATCTGGACCGGATCGCCGCCTATTTGCACCGGCGCCTCCGTGCGGGGGAAACGGCGTCTCTTTCGGCCGGTACGCAAGTGCGCGATTTTCTCGATGTGCGCGATGCCGGGGCCATGATCGCCAGCGTAGTCGATAGCGGCCAGAGCGGTGCGATCAATATCTGCTCGGGACAACCGGTGACGATCCGCGCTTTTGCCGAGGCGATTGCGGACAGTTACGGCCGGCGCGATCTTCTGGAATTCGGCAGCCAGCCTCCGCGTCCCACGGACCCTGTAGCCGTGGCGGGTGTGTGCAACCTTGAAAATTGGCCGGATTTTTGAAGTGCCCGTGAAGATCCTGCACATCACGGCCCATCTGGGCGGCGGCGTGGGCAAGGCCCATTCCGCGCTCTGTGCGGCGGATGACACCGATGTGCAGCGGCACTATCTGCTGCTGGAGCCCCCGCATGACCGGCGCTATGCCGATGCCATGGAGCAGGCAGGTGTTCCGCTCACTATCGCGCCCGATGCCGCAGCAGCACGGGAACTGGTCGCGCAGGCGGATATCGTGCAGATCGAGTGGTGGAATCACCCCCGGCTCTACGAATGCCTGTGTCGGTGGGAATTGCCCGAAACCCGGACCGTGATCTGGTCACACATTTCGGGACTCAGCGCGCCTTACATTCCTGCGGCTCTGCTATCTGCACCATGCCGTTTTCTGTTCACCTCGGCCTGCTCGCTGGCGGGGGCGGCGGTGCGGTCTCTGCCGCCGGAAGGTCATGCCGGGATCGGTGTCATCAACAGCGGGTTCGGATTTTCCAGTCTGCCTGCGCCTTTTGCTCCGCGCGCCCGATCCATCGGTTATCTGGGAACGGTGGATTTCAGCAAGCTCAGTCCGGATTTCTTTGCAGTGATCGACCGTGCGGCAGCGGATAGGCCCGTATCGGTCTGGGGGCAGGCGGATGCAGACGGCGAGGTTTTGCGCCGGGCGGCGGCCATGCGCCATCCCGGTCTCGTCCGCTTTCACGGACAGGCTGAAGATCCCGAAAGCGCATTGCGGGATGTTGGCATCTTCCTTTACCTCTTGCGGTCCGATCATTTCGGTACGGCCGAAAATGCGCTGATTGAGGCAATGTCACTGGGCTGTGTTCCGCTGACCTTCGCCAATCCCGCGGAACGGGCGATTGTCGAACATGGGCGCACCGGTTTCGTGGAAGCAGACGTGGAAACGGCCGCAGATCGCCTGCAATGGATGCTAAATCACCCCCGAGAGATGGAGGAAATGGCGCGTGCTGCGGCCGATGCCATGGCCGCGACCCGGAGCGCGCGGCAGAGCGCGAACGACTTCGCCGCCGTGTACCGCGCGGTGCTGGCCATGCCCAAGCGCATGATCGATTATACGGCGATCCTGGGATCGACGCCGGCTGAGTGGTTCCTTTCCACGCGGGGCGGAGAGGCGTTCAACGGTGAACTGGCCGGACCGGCGCGAAAAGGCGCTCTGGCCCATTTCGCGCACTGTTTCCCGAACGATGCGTCGTTGAGGTCGCTGCCTCGTTCAACGCAATCCTGATCAAAGCAAGCCTGCCTGCGGTTTTCAGCCGCCCGGGCGGGATGGGAGGTTCAGGTCATACCAGAACGGTCCGGGTCAGGTCCTGCTCCTCGAAGATGAAGTGCGGGTCGTAACCGCGTGCAGCAAACTCCTGTGCCTTTTCCGCCGAGGGCACGAGAACGGCTGTTGCCGCGGCCAGTGACGGTTCGTCGTCACCGGTATCGCGGGTTACGGCGATATGCGCGGACAGGCCCATATTGCGGAGCAGTTCCGCCACGGCATCGGTGTCGTCTGCATCGCTCAGTATCAGGCGGCTGATCTCGGGCATGGCGCTGACATTGAAGGCCAGTGTCTGCAGTCCCACCATCGCCGGGAACTGAGGGCGCAGTTCGGCAACGCTGGCATGATCGCCAAAGCCCGCCATCGCCATGCGCGTGTAAAGCTCATAGGCACGGATATAGTCATGTTTCGCCACCCAGAAGCGAACGGCGACGGACATGCGCAGGGCCGTGAAGATGTGGCACATCCGGTCATAAAGAGCCCGCGCTTCCTCGTTCTGGCTCAACCGGCCGCGCTGAGTTCCGAAGTGCAGGAAATATTCCAGTCCCCCGCGATAGATGTCCCAGGATGTCATCACTTCCTCGTTGCCGGACTGCTGGCGGCTGGGGGCATGCTTTGAAAGCGTGACGGAGCGGTAGAACGGCTCCTTCAGGAACGCGACAGCGCCTTCGTCGAGGAAATGCGCCAGATAGGCGAAAGGCCAGAAGCAGAAGTTGCGCGGAACGAAGGCCGAGCGGACATTGGCCAGGCGGTAAATCGCGATTTCCGGGAACACGTGCTACTGAAACAGGAATTCGAACACACCCAGATAGTCCTGCCGTTCGAACTTCCTATCGGCATCGACCTCATAGAACTTCTGCGTGTCGACATCCGCCACCTGATTGTACAGATACCAGGGTGCGTGACAGGCGTTGACGTCCGGATTGGCATCGAGATAGGCCACAACCTTTGCAACCTGCGGCAGGATCAGCAGGTCGTCGTCGCCCTGATAGATCATATACTCGCCCGAGGCGTGCTGGATCGCGTTGGTGAGATTGGGGCCCTGCCCGGCATTGACCGGCGCGCGCAGGTATTTGATCGGCAGTCCCTTGGCGATGAAGTCCTGTACCACTTCCTGCGTGTGGTCGGGCGAGGCGTTGTCGGAAATCACGATCTCATGGGAGAAGCTGAAATCGGCCTTGGCCAGGCATTCCAGTGCCGTGCGCAGATATTCCGCCCGGTTGTAGGTCGGAATGCAGATGCTGAGCTTAATCTGGGTCAACGGACCACCTCTTCCTTGAAATCGGGATAGGACGCGTCACGCGCGCTGATGACTTCGGGCGCGAAAGGCCAGTCAATGGCAAAGGCCGGATCGTCCCATCGCACACCGCGCGCCAGTTCGGGGGCGTAAGCAGCCGACATGTGGTAGAACAATGCGCTGTCGTCTTCCAGTGTGAGGAAGCCGTGGGCGCACCCGGCCGGGATGTAGAAAGCATTGTGGCGAGCGGCGTCGAGTTCGACTGCCGCCCATTTCAGATAGCTCGGCGAGCCGGCCCGCAGATCCAGCGCGACATCGAATACCCGGCCATGCGTTGCGCGCACGAGCTTGGCTTCCGTCTCGGGGGCGATCTGGAAATGCAGGCCCCGCAGCGTGCCGCGCCGGACATTGGTCGAGATGTTGCATTGTGGAAAGACCGTCGGAAGGCCTTGTTCCGCGAAGGTCTCCGCGCAGAACGTCCGGACGAAAGTGCCGCGCTCGTCGGTGAGAACCCGGGGTTCGACGACAACGGCTCCGTCCACGTTCGTCGCGATGAACTTCATGGGAAAATCTGCAATTCCGGAACGGCGATGACGAAACGGCCGCCCCATTCACGGATCATGGCCATGGAGCCCATGATTTCCTCGCGAATGTTCCAAGGCAGGATCAGGACATAGTCGGGGCGGGTTTGCGCGATAGTTTCGGGCGGCAGGATCGGCAAGTGGCTTCCGGGCAGGAAATGTCCCTGCTTGGCCGGGCTGCGATCGACCACATAAGAGATCTGATCCGTACCGATGCCGCAGACGTTGAGCAGCACATTGCCTTTCGCGGCCGCGCCGTAGGCGGCGACGGTCTTGCCTTCGCGTGCGGCCGTTTCAAGGAACGCCAGGAGCCCCTCGCGAATCGGTGCGACGCGGCTCTGGAACGCGGCGTAGGTTTCCATCCGATCAAGACCGGCGGCGCGCTCGTCCTCACGGACTTTGGCAAGGCCCGGGCCGGGCTCGTACGCGTTCGAGCCTTCGCGGCAGGCCAGGACGCGCAGGCTGCCGCCATGAGTGGGCAGTTCCTCCACATCGAACACTTTCAGGCCATGGGCGGCGAAAACCGTCTCTACCGCCAGCAGGGACAGATAGTAGAAATGCTCATGATAGACGGTGTCGAACTGTACGCCTTCGATTAGCCGCAGCAGGTGCGGGAATTCGAGGCTGACGATGCCATCAGGTTTGAGAACGGCAGCGAGGCCGCCGACGAAGTCGTTGATATCGGGCACATGCGCCAGCACGTTGTTGCCAATGACGAGGTCGGCCGAAAGGCCTCTGTCGACGAGGTCCTGCGCCGTATCCTGTCCGAAGAAGCGCGTTTCGGTGGGAACGCCGATCTTTCGCGCGGCCTCGGCGACATTGGCGGCCGGTTCAATACCCAGCGCGGGCACGCCTGCTGCAATGAAGTGACGGAGCAGGTAGCCGTCGTTGCTGGCGACTTCGATGACTTGCGATGCGGCATCGAGACCGAAGCGTTCGCGGGCCATCACGGTGAAGCGCCGCGCGTGCTCCACCCAGCTGTCGCTGTAGGAGGAGAAGTAGGCGTAGTGGGAGAAGATATCCTCGGGCGGCACGAAGCTGTCGGCCTGCACCAGCTTACACTGCGGGCAGACGAAAGCGCGCAGCGGATAGCTGGGTTCGGGTCCGGAAAGCTGTTCCCGGGTCAGGTAAGCATTGGCGAGCGGCGTGGAACCGAGATCGACAAAGGGCTGTTCGGCCTGGGTGCCGCAGAACCGGCAGGGACGCGTGCTCATGTCATCGGCTCCTGATCCGGGAGGAAATGTGATCGGGCGTCATCGTTCTCCGGTCAGATGTCTCGTGCCATGGGCATGGGGCATTCACGTCACGCTCTGTTGCTGCCCATGGCGGGGGTGTTCCAAAATCCGGCAGGCCTGCCATTACGAAGAGAGGCCCGTTGCCCGGGTCTGTCTGAGCCTTGCTGCACCCTGCATCTCAGCGACAACCTCTGTGTTCGTCTATCTTATTGCGCGGAGCGGCTTTTCCCGGCGCCAGCCCCGCACATGCACTGCAGAAGGGTATAGTCATAACGACTCGCGGTGCGCAAGGCATTGGAATGGCTGTTGCACAGCGAAAGAGGCCCTTCCCGGGCAATGCCGGGAAGGACAGGTGTCAGCCGCCCAGGGCGGGCGCGTTTCGTGAACGGGTTGGGCCGGAGCGGTGCCGGTACGGTGCGGATGCCACCGCCCGGCCATGTGGCCGGGTGGGCCGCAACGGGATATTGGGGATGCGTGTCAGTCCTGCGGGATGACCCAGCGGATTGTGCTGGTATAGCTGCCTGCGACTTTGTTGCCTTCGGCATCGGTCGCCGGATCGTCCCGGGCGCTCCGGTTCAGATTGCGACATGTCGACTTGTCGAGCCCGGCATAACCGCTCGATTGCACGCTGGTGC
>JARROF010000033.1:0-17352 GCA_037384205.1 Novosphingobium sp.
AACACCACGCCGATCAGGAACAGAATATGGTCGTACCCGGTCACCATGTGCTTGGCGCCGAGATAGAGGAAGGGGATGAAGGCCGGGCCGTTTATGCTCTGCACGAAGGCCTTGTCGCCCACGGACACGTCATGTGCCAGAGCCGCGACCGAATAGAAGGCCAGCGACAGCGTCAGCAGCGCGGCCTGCAGGCGATAGCGCCGTCCCATCAACCGCCATCTCCGCCCGTGGCGGTCGCGTTCGGCACCTCGCCGGCCGCTGGCGGATAGACCTGGTGGCAGGCGCTGCACACGTTGTAGATCGTGGCGCCGACCTCGAACACCTCTTCGACGCTCTTATGCTCGGCCGCCAGTTCGGCCCGCTTGCCGACGTCGACCAGCCCTTGCGAGAACTGGATCCAGTCCGCCCCGCGTCCTTCCGCATAAGCGGGGGACTTGAGCAGTTCGCCATAGGCCGAGAGGCCGGCGGCGGCCTTCCGCGTGCGCTCCCAGTCCGCGTCGGTCTCGGGGACAAAGTGGTGAATGCCGGTCTCGTTGCTAATGTAGCGGACCGAGTCCCAGTAGACTTGCGCGGTGGGCTGGACCTCCTGCGCCATGAATTCCTTGATGCCGAGTGCCGGTGTTTCCGGTTGTTGGTTGCAGCCGGCAAGGAGCGCGACTCCTCCGACCAACAGCGCCGTCGTCATTTTCATCGTGTGCATCCTCTTTCTCGTTGCGAGCCTAGCAGGCGCCGGCAGGCTGTTCGCGGTAATTACGGTAACGCGGGCGCTACATAGCGTGTTACGTTGCATGATCGCGGCACTCATCGCGGCCACACGGGACGCTATCCTGCGCAAACTGGCGCCGGTTACATTCGCTTATGAATGCCACCACACCACCCGCCTCCCACCCCACCTCACGTCGCCTGGGGCGGCGGCTTTGATCCCTTTTCAGCAGGCGGGTATAACTCGCGGCGGAGCCTCTGTACGAGGGGGCGTGTGCGTGAGTGATCGAAGGGCGCGGTGCCGCCGAGAGGAAGGGAGTTTTCCATGTTTTCCGCTATCGTGATCGACAAGACCGACGACGGTCAGACCGTTACCCTGCAGCAGCTTGACGAAAGCGCGCTTCCCGAAGGCGATGTGACGATCGACGTCGCGTTCTCGACGCTCAACTTCAAGGATGGCCTTGCGATCACCGGGGCCTCGCCGGTCGTGCGCAAGTTCCCGATGGTACCGGGTATCGACCTTGTAGGCGCCGTGACCGAAAGCAGCCATGCCGACTGGAAGGCCGGTGACACGGTCGTCCTCAACGGCTGGGGCGTGGGCGAAGTCCATTGGGGCGGTCTGGCGCAGAAGGCCAGGCTCAAGGGCGACTGGCTGGTGCCGCTGCCGGGCGCTTTCACCCCGGCGCAGGCGATGGCGATCGGCACCGCCGGTTATACCGCCGCGCTGTGCGTCGATGCGCTGATCGATGCGGGCGTGACGCCGGAGCAGGGCGAAGTGCTTGTTACCGGCGCCACCGGCGGCGTGGGCTCGGTGGCGATCGCGCTGCTCAAGAAGCTGGGCTTCCCGGTCGCCGCGCTCACAGGCAAGGCGGCCGAGGCCGATTACCTCAAGACGCTGGGCGCCGGGACCATCATCGACCGCGCCGTAATGTCCGAAAAGGGCAAGCCGCTGCAGGAGGAGCGCTGGGCCGGTGTGGTGGATACCGCAGGCAGCTTCACGCTCGCCAATGCTTGCGCACAGACGCGTTACGGCGGCGCTGTCGCGGCTTGCGGACTGGCGCAGGGCATGGACCTGCCCGCCACTGTCATGCCCTTCATTCTGCGCGGCATCTCGCTGCTCGGCATCGACAGCGTGATGGCGCCCAGGGCCAAGCGCCTGAAGGCCTGGGAGCGCCTCGCGACGGATCTCGATCCCGCGGTGCTCGAAACCATCGGCCAGACCATTGGCCTCGGCGATGCCATCGAGGCGGCCAGGACGTTCATGTCGGGCGAGGTCAAGGGCCGCTACATCGTCGATGTGAACGCCTGATCGGGCAAAAGCGGTGTGCGTCCGGCCCGCCAGCGCGCCGCCGGATGTTCCGGCTCAGGGCATCACGGTTTGGCCGGAAACACGATTGCCCTCATGCCGTTCGTCCCGAGCGCAGCCGAGGTCGGAGACGTTGCAGGCGGCTTCGCTCGAACCATCCCTCGACTTCGCGCTCAGCCCGTTCAAGGCAGATACGGAACTGATCGGCGATCGAGGGCGCGTTCTGCTGATCCGAGGAATAGCGGGCATAGAGCGTTCGCGGGTCGCAAGGCTTTCCTCCTCATTGCCTATACCTGTTGCCAGCGGCGTCGGTCAGCCTGAAATCGACATGGACGGCATCATAGGGAAAGACGATCCCGTGCTCCGTGCGGTCAATCACGCCAGCCTGATGCCGCTGCCGCCGCGATGCCCCGGGCTCAACCCGGTCAAGCGAACCGGATCTTCAAATCTCATGACGACATCGTCGACCACGGCTGCTTCGCCTGGAACAAGCTTGTCGAACAAGCGTGGCGCATCATGTCGATCGGCATCCGGCATTGGGCTCATGCGTTCTGATCAATGCGCCTTGGTACAACTCGGTTGCGGATCGACGCTTCGGAGCCTGTAAGCTCGCGGCACCGGCATCGCTTGGGAACGCTTGATTCGTCCCGGGATCTCCCTGATATCCTTTCGCTCAGCCGAAGATAAGAGGACTGGAGAGAACATGCCAAAGGCGCGGGTCATCAAGTTCGATAAACATGGCGACCCCTCAGTTCTGGAACCGCATGAAGTTTACGTGCCAGATCCGCCCAAGGGGCATGTCCGGATCAACGTCAAGGCAGCCGGCCTAAACCGAGCCGAGATCAATTTTCGTAGTGGCGCCACTGTTTCCCCCCGGTTTCCTTCGACTATTGGTTATGAAGCGGCCGGATTGATCGACGCAGTAGGCGAAGAAGTTGAAGGCTTCGAGTGCGGTGACAGGGTTGCGGTGCTTCCTGGCCTGGATATGGAAGCATACGGCACTTACGCCGAATTGCTGAACTACCCTGCCGACATGGTCGTCAAGATGCCCGCAGGGCAATCCTTCGTCGAAGCGGCCGCAACATGGATGCAGTATCTTACGGCTTATGCCTTGATCGATCCGGCGGGTGTTCAGGCTGGCGACGATGTGTTGATTACGGCAGCGTCCTCATCTGTCGGCACGGCGGCGATCCAGATCGCCAGGGCTACAGGGGCCGTACCGATCGCGCTGACAAGCCGGCGGGAAAAGGTCGAAACCCTTCGGCGTCACGGTGCCTCGCACGTCTTCGTCACCAGCGACAAGGACTGGACGGAGGCGGTTGTTCGCCAGTGTTCCGGTCTTGGTCCGCGCGTGGTGTTTGACGCTGTGGGAGAGAAACTGACCCCCGCCCTGATCGATGTGATCGGCCCGGGCGGCGTTCTGGTGAACTATGGCATTCTTAGCGGCAGCACCATGCCGATTGCGGCTTCTGTGGCCATTCGAAAAGAACTGACGCTGTATTTCTATACCACGCGCCGGGTATTCCGCGAACCGGAGCGTAAACGTCAAGCGATCGCCTTCATTTTCGATGGTATCCAGTCAGGCCATCTGGCGCCCGTTATAGATCGGACTTTTCCTTTTGCGGACGTGGCGCAAGCTCATCGATATCTGGAAGGCGGCTCAGGCCTGGGGAAGGTTGTACTGACGTTGCCATAAAGCACGACGCCGTCAGGGCGTCGATGCTCTCTTTGATCGTTCCCGCGAACGCGTTTCAAGCGCGGCCAGTCGACGGCTGCCCGGCTGCAAGCCGGTGTCGCCTGCTCTGCATGTTGATGGAGCGGGAATGAAGCGGCCGTCATAGGGTTTATAGTGGCATGACTGGCAGTTCCGTTCGTACGGCCATTCCGGAGTGGCTCGCAAGGAGCGTGGCCAGCCCGCTTAACGGCTGCAACTGAGAAACCGGGGCATCGAGGCCTTTGTTCCAATAGACGCTTGTCCAACAAACCAACATTTGATAGTCGGGGTCCATCGACGAATCGCACTCCGGGCATGCGTCGGCAGGGGAAAGGTCCTCTTCGCATGTTGGGGTGACGTGACATCTGAGAGGACCAGCGAGCTGGGCGATTAGCATGACGCAGCCGCGAGGGGATGAAAGAGGCAACGTTATATGATCACTAAGCAAGAACTCGTTGGTCGCGCTCGTGAAATTGCGCCGATGGTGGCGGCTAACGCCGAAAATGATGACATCACGGGCAAGGTTTCCGATGCCGTCGTCGATGCGTTCTGCGATGCCGGATTCATGAAGATATTCGTGCCGAAAGTGTATGGCGGCTACGAAATGGAACCCGACGTAATGGCTGCAGTCGTCAAGGAGATTTCTCCTTACAGCACCTCGGCCGCCTGGATATTGGCCTTTTATATCGGCCACAACTTTCTCCACGCCTTGTTTCCCAAGCAGTCGCAGGACGAAGTGTTTGCGCCGCGCGGCTTTTCGCTCACGCCGGGTACCTCAGCGCCGAGTTTTAAGCTCACCCCGGTGGAAGGCGGCTATATTGCCAGAGGCAAGAGTTCCTGGAATTCCGGGGCCGCCCGTGCCGATTGGTATATGAATGGCGGCATGGTGGAGGGGGCGGAAAAGCCCGAGCTTCTTCTTTTCATGGCGCCTGCATCGGACGTCGAGGTTACCGGGAACTGGGATGTGGCAGGGATGCGCGCCACATCGAGCTGCGACATTGTGATCAATGATGCGTTCGTGCCCCATCATCAGTGCGCGCCGGCCGCCGAAATTCTCGAAGGGCGCTCGCCTGGCGCGAAAGTGCATACCAATCCCATGTATTCGATGCCGATGGTTCCCTTGATCCAGTGCGAGGTTCTGCCGGTAATCGTCGGTGCCTTCCAGGGAGCCGTTCGGGAGTTTCACACGCTGACCCGGCAGCGCATTCAGGCACACACGTCCGAAAAGTCATCCGAAAAACAATCGGCGCAAATTCGCCTCGGAAAGGTGCTGACGGATAGCGCGCTCGCCGATGATATGCTGCACAATTACATCGATCTTGTCATCAATATGGACAAGGAAGAGATCAAGACTGTCGAGGCCCGGGCGGCAATTCGTGCGCGTGTTGCAGGAATTACGGATTTCTGCGCCAACGGCGTGAATGAGGTCATGAAGGGATCGGGTGCCTCGGCATTCCGCAATGACTCGCCGCTGCAGCGGATCTTTCGCGATATCAACATGCTTCGCGTCCACGGGTATCTGGATCTGGAAACCGGATCGCAAGCGCTGGGCCGCGTTGCGCTGGGGATGCCGCCGCAATGTGTGGTTTGACCGATGGCAGGCGGCTGGTCGGGCGCTGCATGTCTTTGCTGCCCGGCGGACAGGCAGGTTAGCCAGATCAGCTTGCGTGTATTTGGCGCAAGAAGCTTCAACGTCTTGGATGAACGGCACGTCGCCCGTTCAACAGGCCAGAAATATCAAGTGACGGGATGTAACTCATGACTGCACCTTCGCCGCGCACCTTGTACCAGAAGATCTGGGACGCCCATGTGGTTGCGGTGCGTGATGACGATACCGCGCTGATATATATAGATCGGCATCTGATACATGAGGTGACAAGCGCCCAGGCTTTTGACGGCCTTCGCGCGGCCGGACGGCCCGTCCGCAGGCCGGATCTGACCTTGGCTGTGCCCGATCATAATCTTCCGACCACGGCAAGGCTGGACGCGCAAGGGCGGCGCTTGCCGATTGTCGATCCCGCCTCGGCGGAGCAACTTGATGCGCTGACGAAGAATACCGCGGCGTTCGGCATTGATTTCATCGACGCCGTCGCGCCCGAACAGGGAATCGTTCATGTGGTCGGGCCGGAGCAGGGCTTCACTCTGCCGGGGATGACGCTCGTGTGCGGTGACAGCCACACCGCGAGCCATGGTGCGCTTGGCGCGCTCGCCTTTGGGATCGGCACCTCCGAAGTCGAACATGTCTTTGCTACGCAAACATTGCTGCTCAAGCCGTCGCGTACGATGGAGGTGCGGGTTGATGGCACGTTGGGGCCGGGCGTGACGCCGAAAGACGTCGCGCTGGCCATTGTCGGCAAGCTCACGGCCAGCGGAGGGCAGGGCTACGTTGTCGAATATACCGGCTCGGTGTTCCGCGAGATGTCGATCGAAGGCCGGCTGACAGTCTGCAACATGTCGATCGAAGCCGGTGCCCGCGCCGGGCTGGTCGCGCCGGATGATACCACGTTCGCGTACCTAAAGGACCGTCCGCGCGCGCCAAAGGGGGCGCAGTGGGATCTAGCCGTGGCTTATTGGCGCACGCTTAAGACCGACCCCGGCGCGACTTACGACAAGAGCATCCATCTGGATGCGTCGAACATCGCGCCGCTCGTCACCTGGGGCAACAGTCCGGACGATGTTGTCCCGATCACGGGCGTGGTGCCCGATCCTGCCGGCTTCTCCGATCCCGCCAGGCGCGAGTCTGCCGCGAGAGCGCTCACCTATATGGGTCTGAACCCCGGCATGCGGGTCCAGGATATCGAGGTCGATAACATCTTCATCGGTAGCTGCACCAACAGCCGGATCGAGGATTTGCGCGCCGCCGCCCAGGTGATGCAGGGAAGGAAAGTGGCCCCGTCTATCAAGCAGGCGATCGTGGTGCCCGGCTCCGGCCTGGTGAAACGGCAGGCCGAAGCCGAGGGGCTCGACAGGATCTTCATGGAATCCGGCTTTGAGTGGCGTGAGCCCGGCTGCTCGATGTGCCTCGCGATGAACCCCGACAAGATCCCTGCAGGCGAAAGCTGCGCTTCGACTTCGAACCGCAATTTCGTCGGGCGGCAGGGGCCCGGTTCGCGGACACATCTCTTGTCGCCGGCGATGGCTGCCGCTGCGGCTGTGACGGGAAAACTGACTGATGTGAGGGAGGTGATGTCGTGAAAGCGATCAACCGTATCGAAGGACGTGCCTATCCCCTTGGAATCGCGAATGTGGACACAGATGCCATCATCTCGGCCGAGTATCTGAAGAAGATTACGCGCAAGGGCATGGGGGAAGGGGCATTTGCCACGATGCGCCGAACTCCGGGCAATATATTCGACGATCCCAAATATTCCGGGGCTCCAATTCTGATCGCCGGCGCGAATTTCGGCTGCGGATCGAGCCGCGAGCACGCTGCCTGGGCGATCCTGGACATGGGTGTCCGCGCCGTGATTGCCGTCAGCTTTTCGGACATCTTTTCCGGCAATGCGTTCAAGAACGGGATACTTGCGATCGAATTGCCACAAGAGCAGATCGATATGCTTCTCGAAGCCGCGAAGACCGGCGAACTGGCGGTCGATTTGCCGAGCCAGACCATCACGACCGGCGCGGGCGGTGTCATCGAATTTTCGATGGACCCGTTCCGAAAGCATTGCCTGATGAACGGCCTGGATGAGATCGGCATCACCCTCCAGATGGAAGATGACATCAGCAGCTACGAACAAGCGGCCCAAAAGCTGACGCCTTGGCTTTCAACCCATTCGATAGCGACATAGCGTCGCAGCCGTAATGGGGGCTGCGCGCGGTTCGCGCAGCTTGATTGGCAGGCATGGAACAAGAACGGGTTTCAACGGTGGTTCGACACCGAGGTGACGCGGAGAAATAAACACTGGATAGCGAGACATTGCGTGCAAATACGTTTGTCCAACAAACCAACATATGTTAAATGCATGCCAGTTGTCGGCTGCGAGTTAATTGCCGTCGCCGGTTCGGCTCTGCTGCCGTCCGTCGCGAGCGAGAAATCCGGTCAAAGACTGATGGACGAGAGGATGGGTTGATATGGCAACGGTGGTGAAAAATCCCAGTTCGCAACGCACTGGCGGTTCGTCCCGCGCGAGCGACCTCAAATATATGAGCGGCCTCGGTAACGAGCACGAGACGGAAGCATTGCCCGATGCGCTGCCGATCGGCCAGAACAGTCCGCAGAAAGTGCCCTATGGCCTTTTGAGTGAACTCGTTACCGGGACGACATTTACCGCCCCGCGTGCGCTGAACAGGCGATCGTATGTTTATCGCATACACCCTTCGGTGATTACGGGCCGCTTCAAGCCCTATTCCCAGCCGCTCTTCGCCACGCCGGATTTCGGTCAGCCCAATCCCAATCATTACAGTTGGCGGCCGTTCAATAGCCAGAAAGCCGATTGCGACTTCGTGGATGGCATCGCAACGATTGCAGGTACGGGGTCGCCGCAAAGCCAGACCGGCATGGCGATGCACGTTTTCTCCGCAACCGTCTCGATGAAGGACCGCGTCTTTTCGAACGGCGACGGCGAGATGTTCATCGTGCCGCGTGTCGGTTCGTTGCGGATCGTTACCGAATACGGGATCATCGAGACGACATTCGGGGACGTTGTGGTCATTCCGCGCGGTGTGAAATTCCGCGTGGAACTCCTGACGCCCAACGCCTCCGGCCTGATTGCCGAGAATTACGGCCTGTCGCTGCGTCTGCCCGAACTGGGGCTTATCGGTTCGAACGGACTTGCCAATGTGGCCGATTTCCAGATCCCTGTCGCCGCGTTCGAGGAGCGTGAGGTCGAGACCGAACATGTGCATAAGTTCGCGGGCAAGATCTGGTCTGCGGAGTTGCCGCATTCGCCGCTCGACGTCGCGGCGTGGCGTGGTTCGCTCTATCCGTACAAATATAATCTCTATCGGTTCGTCGGCATGGGAGCGGTCAATGTCGACCATCCCGATCCGTCGATCTTCTGCCTGCTCTCCTCGCCATCGGATCCGGTGATGGGGCCAAATCTCGACGTGATGGCGATTACGCCGCGCTGGAACATTGGCGATCACAGCTTCCGTCCACCGGGCTACCATCTCAACAATGTGTGCGAGTTCATCTTCGCGTTGCAGGGCTATGCGGGGCTGCCGGACGGTAGCATCACCATGACCAACAACTGGACGCCGCACGGTCCGGAAACGGAAACAACGGCTGTCGCCCGCGAAATGCCGGACGATCCGATGAGGTTGGATGAACAGTTGTTCGTGCTGTTCGAGACTCGCTTTCCGCTTCAGGTCACGCCGTTCGCGGAGAATGCCGGGGAGTTGATGGGTGAAGATTATACGTCCCGCTGGGACAACTTCACGCCGTATTTCAAAAGATAATAGTATTTCAAATAATAATATAAGACTGGGACAGGTGGAATGGCGAGAGAAAAAAGCTTTGAAATCCAGCCCGAGTGGGTCGCGATTTCTCATTCCGAGCGCACTGGTGCGCAAGAAACGTACGGTTATGTCGAAGAAAATCGTATTTTTCTCGATGGGGTGAGATTTCTGCCGAAAGGCAGGGAGTCGAAAACTCTCGTCATTTACATGCATCCTACCGCAACCTTTAACAGGTTGCCTGTGCCCCGGGCGATGGCGGCGGCCGGCGTCCACGTGCTGTGCGCCGAAAGCCGGTACACGCGCAATGACACGGGTCTCATCATGGAACGTGTCCTTGCCGATTACGGAGCCTTCGTTCGCCACGCCAAGGAAGTGTGGGGATATGAGAAGCTGGTGCTGGCCGGCTGGTCCGGGGGTGGGTCGCTCACGGCCTTTTACCAATCGCAGGCCGAAAATCCGACGATCACCGATACGCCGAGCGGGGAGCCGGTCTATCTGGACAAGCTGATCCCGGGAGACGCCTTGATTTTCCAGGCGGCCCACCTGTCTCGCGCCCAGGTATTAAGGGACTTTATCGATCCCTCCATCATCGACGAAAACAATCCGGATATCCGACGCGTCGAACTGGACCTTTACGATCCGCGCAATCCCAACAAGCCGCCTTATTCGAAGGATTATATTGAGTATTTCCGCAGCGAGCAGCTTGCGCGCATGCGGCGGCGCACGGCCTTTGCACGGGAAATACTGGAGCAACTCCGGAAAAGGGGCGGGGTGGAGGCCGATCGGGCCATGGTTACGCACCGGACCCTTGCCGATCCTCGCTTTCTGGACGGCGCGATCGACCCTAATGACAGGAAAATCGGAATGTCCTTCATGGGCGTGCCCGAGGTTGCAAATCTCATCACGGTGGGGATTGCCCGCTACTCCACGGCGCGCGCCTGGCTGTCGCAGTGGTCGGTGGACGATAGCCGGGCACAGGCCGACCTTGTCGCGCCCCACATATCGGTCCCGGTATACGCCATTGAAAATACGGCAGACGACGCTGTCCCGCAGCCACATGTCACGACTTTCCTCAATGCATGCGGAAGCAAGGACAAGACTCTGGAAGTCATGAAGGGTGCCAATCACTATTATGCAGGGCAGGACGCGCAACTTGCTGCTGCCACGGATAACATAGTCTCGTGGCTGATGGACCGAGGATTGCTGGATGAACTGATTGAGTTGCTCCCGCTGCGGTCACGTTGCGCGGGATGAAAAGTTTTAAACTTATATCCATCTGGGAGGATGTACTCGATGCAACAATATTCCTTCGATGACGTCATGAACGGTCGCGGTTCAAAACAGTCCCCCCTCGACGCGTTGATCGTGGGTGCCGGGGCCGCCGGTCTTTATGCGCTGTATCATATGCGTGAGCGCGGGCTGAGCGCTGTCATATGGGAGGCCGCGGATGGTGTGGGGGGGACCTGGCACTGGAACCGGTATCCTGGTGCCCGCGTGGACATAGAAAGCGTCGAATACTGCTATTCCTTCTCCGAAGAGCTTCAGCAGGAGTGGGAATGGACCGAGCGCTACGCCGCGCAAGACGAGTTGCTCCGCTATTTCAACCACGTTGCCGACCGCTTCGATCTCAGGCCGTCGATCGCGCTGGAAACCCGTGTTGCAAGCGCGGTTTTCGACGAGGCGTCCAATCTTTGGGAAGTCACGTCTGATAATGGTCATGTGGCCTATGCACGTTTTTGCATCATGGCCACCGGCTTCCTGTCGGCACCCAACCAGCCGAAATTCATCGGCATGGATGATTTCAAGGGCGAGCAATATCATACCGCCTATTGGCCGCGCGAAGGGGTGGACTTTTCCGGCAAGCGCGTCGCGATGATTGGTACCGGCTCTTCCGGTATCCAGTGCATTCCGGTCATTGCCGAGCAGGCCCAGCATCTGACCGTGTTTCAAAGAACCGCACCTTATTCGGTGCCGTTGCGTAACTGTCCGATGCCGCCTGAGTATTTGCGTGCCGTTCGCGCTGACTATCCGGAATGGCGCCGTCGTGAGCGCGAGGAGTCCTTCGGAGGCTGGATCGCGGTCAATTTCGAATATGCCGACCTGGTGACACAGTCGGTGTTCGACGTGAGCGAAGAGGAGCGCCTGGCGCTTTATGAAGATCGCTGGAAGTCCGGCGGCCTTGCCATGTACAACATCTACCCGGACACCGTTGCCGATCTGAAGGCGAACGAGACGATCTCCAGCTTCTTGCAGGAGAAGATTCGCGCGCGCGTTAAAGACCCCAAGCTTGCCGAGTTGCTGACGCCCAAGGGATATCCGGCGCTGACCAAGCGCCTGTGCTGCGATACCAACTATTATGAAACCTATAATCGCGACAATGTGTCGCTGGTCGATATCAGTCAGGACCCTATTGATCACGTTTCCGAAAAGGGCATCGTGGTTGCCGGCACCGAATATGAGGTCGACGCGATCGTCTATGCGACCGGCTTTGATGCGCTCTCGGGGGCCCTCTTGCGGTTTGATATCCGTGGGCGCGGCGGCGTTCAACTCAAGGATCACTGGAGCGGCGGGGCTCGGACAGCGCTTGGCCTGATGGCCGCGGGCTTTCCCAACATGTTCCTGCTGGATGGCCCGGGAAGCCCGTGTCCCTTGTTCCAGCCGATCCTGTTGTCTGAAGATCAGGTCCGCTGGGTGGGCGATTGCATTTCCTATCTCGACAACGAAAGCGTGCGGACGATTGAGCCAACTCGCGAGGCGGAGGACAGTTGGCTCGAGAAATGTGGCGCCGCTCTCAATGCAACTCTGTTCCCCCTGGCCAACAGCTGGTACGTGGGTGCCAATATCGAGGGTAAAAAGCCGATCGGACTCGCCTATTTCGGGGGCATCCAGAATTACTGGGCGCATTGCCGGGATGCGGCAGCCCAAGGCTACACCGGGTTTACGTTAGGCAAGGTAAATGCATCAGCCATGGCGAAGTAAGCATCACAGATCCCGTTGAGGGGCGCCGGGCCGCTGATCGGAATTAGGTGGAGAACAACGCATGCCAACATCAACCGAAGTCGTGCAGAACTTTCTTGACCTCTGCGCGACAGGGAAGTCCGGAATCCAGGAAGCCCTTAACAATTATTTCACGCCGAGCACGGTCTGGGAGAATGTCGGCCTTGCGACCACGACGGGCGTGGAAGAGGCCCTGGCATTCCTGGCGAGTGCCGAGGAATCGGCAGGGATGACCCATTTCGATGTGGACATGCTGTGCATCGTTGCCGACGGGAACCGCGTTTTGACAGAGCGCGTCGACCGACTCCTGACAGCTACGGGCGAACCGGCGCTCACGGTACGTGTCATGGGCATATTCGAAGTTGCCGACGGCAAGATCGCTGCATGGCGTGATTATTTCGATCCGACGCCGCTCAAAGGCTGAGCTGCACAATTCCTGAGGCGGGAATGCGCGGTTGTCCTCGCGGGGCGGCCGACGCTTCCTGCCTCCGGAGCGTAGACCGCTGACGTTCGGGGGCACGGCCCGGCCGCACCGTGAGCAGGGAGGCTCAGCCGGGAACAGTTAGTGCTTTTCATTGCCATCCGGCGTCGCATCCGTCAGTACAAGCTTTACCTTGAAAACGATCAAGTCGGCGACGAACTTGCCGGTATGAGCTATGCTTTCGGAGGCTAAGCCCCACTTGATGCTTATGCGAAATAGGTCCGTGCACGTGTTGTCGCAGCTTTCCGCAGCAGCATGTTCTTGGCTCGGTGACGCTGGCCGCTTCCCCATTCCTCTTCGCCTGGCAAGCCTGTGACGGGGGAAGGTTCGGCCCTGCAGCAGAGGGGTGACTTGCCGTGCAAGGACACGGCCGGTTTGGACAAGCGATCGCTGCACAAGCGGGAAATCATCGCCGATTCTGTGATCACTGTCCTGTCCGAGTCCGGCATCAGCGGCCTGACGCATCGGCGGGTCGCACGGGCGGCGGGCATCTCGCTTTCCGCGACGACCTATCATTACGCGACGAAAGCCGACATGCTCGCGGAAGCATCGGGAAACCTGCTTGAGGGTTACCTTACCGCCTTCCGCCGGAGCGCGCTGGAACATAGGGAGGGCAGGGGACGCGATTCGTCGCCACAGGCCTTCATGACCCGGCTACTGGTCAATGCGGCGGGAAGGCACCGGCGGGAGAGCCTTGCCTGGTGCGAGATCATTCTCGATGCCGCGAAGTCGCCGGAGGGCCACCAACTGGCGCGCCATTGGTTCGAGGCACTGCATGAGGCATGGAGCGCCCTGTTCCGGGCTTTCGGCGCGGATTGCGACGATGCAGACGTGCAAATCGTCATCGACACGGTGATCGGGCTCATGTTCATCGTGCTTCCGTTGAACCTGAGCCCGGCCCGGGTGGCAGAGATCCGTTCCGATGCATGGTCCCAAGCCCTTGAGGCTTCGTCGACGATGACATCGCAGCCTGCCGATGCCGATCGTCCGCTGGGAAAGAAGGCCCAGGCCACGCGCGCGCGGATATTGGACGGGGCGATCAAGGTCCTCAAAGAATCCGGCGTCGCGAACCTATCCTATCGCGCCGTGGCGGAGGAGAGCGGGGTGGCCTTGACCGCGCCGGCCTATTATTTCGGGTCCATCGAGACGCTGATCCGGGCTGCCGAGGCGGAGCTTTTTCAGGAGTCCAAGGCGCGCTATCGGCAGATGCTGTCGGTCGCGAACCTGGATCAGCCGAGCGCCGGGACACTGGCGGATCTCACCGCCGCGATCCTCGTGCGCGAGGCGACCGAGTTCAGGCTCGCGTCCATTGCCCATTATTCGGTCTGGCTTGCCGCCACGCGGATCGAGGCTCTGCGGCCGGCTGTCGCTTCGGCCGTGGTCGATCAGATCCATGCCTGGCAGCGGCGTATCGCGCATCTTGGGGCCGTGGTACCGGGCGATGGTACATATCTTCAGGCGCTGTTCCTCGGGCAACATATTCGCAGTCTCGCTTGCGGTGCTCCTCTCACAGATATGTCGAAAATACGAGGGTACTTCCTCAAGGGACTGTCGCAGCGGCTTGATGGTAAAAAGTAGTACTGTTTTTCAAAAATCACATTGATCCATCATCGAAGACGCGCTAATCGGACTGCGTCGATGGCAGCGGCGTCTCTAAAAAGGCGTGCTTGCGGGTGTGAGGTTTGCCCTGTTGGCTCGCCCCGTACGTCCTGCGTCGACTCTGCTTCCAAGGGAGGGGCGCGCGCTTGGCGATGAATAATCTTGAGCGGCGAGACGGTGCGATCCTGCACCTGCAGTTTTCCAATCCACCGGTGAACGCCCTGTCGGTGGGGGCTGGTTTGGTGCGCGCGCTGCACGATGCCGTGATGGGCGCGGCGGCGGACCCGCACGTCGAGGTTATCGTGCTGTCGGGGGCTGGCGGGCGCTTCAGCGCGGGCGCGGACATTCGGGATTTCGATGACCGGCCCGAGCAGGTCGAACTCCTGCGCGATCTCTTCCATGCGGTCGAAGGGTCGCCCAAGCCGGTGGTTGCCGCGATTGAGGGACTGTGCTTCGGAGGCGGTCTCGAACTTGCCATCGCGGCACACTATCGCGTGGCTGCGGAGAAGGCGCGTTTTGCTTTTCCCGAAATTGCGCTGGGTCTGTTGCCGGGCGGTGGGGGCACGCAGCGGACACCGCGCTTGACCGGGGCGGCGCACGCACTGGATCTCATTTTGTCGGGAAAGCAAATAACCGCGGCGCGTGCGCTGGAAATCGGCTTGATCGATTATGTCGTTGCGGACGATCCGGTCGCCGAAGCGCATCGGCTCATCAAGGCTGGTACGATTGCGGCGCTCCGCAGGACCGGAGACATGCCGCCTCCACCGGACGTTGCGCCGGCAGTCGAGGCGGCACGGCAGAAGAAGCCTTCATCTCTTGCCGCCCGGCGTGCCATCGACTGTGTCGCGGCAGTGGGAGCCGTTCCCTTCGACAAGGGGCTGGCGATCGAGGCGGGCCATTTCGGCGAACTGCTCATGTCGGAGCCTTCAAGGGCGCTGCGTCACGGCTTCTTCGGGCGCCGGGAAGTGGCGCGCATTCCGGGCGCCGCCAAGGCCGATGTACAGCGCATCGGTTCCGTGGTGGTCGTCGGCGGCGGCCTGATGGGCACTGGCATTGCCATTGCGCTTCTCGACGCCGGGTTGAAAGTCGCATTGGTGGAGCCGCGCGAGGAAAGCCGCGCGATGGCCCGCAAGGTGATCGAGCAGACCAGTCAACGCAACGTGGAAAAGGGCCGCGTCAGCGCCGAAGTCGCGGCGCAGCGCATGGCTGCCCTGTCGATACACGGCGCGCTGGAGGATACCGGCGAAGCGGATCTCTACCTCGAAGCGGTGTTCGAGAACATGGATGTGAAGCGCGAGGTGTTCACCGCGCTGGACCGCATCGCGCCGCCGCATGCGATCCTGGCCAGCAACACCTCGACGCTCGACCTCGATGTCATCGCCGGTTTTACAGGGCGGCCCGAACGCGTGGTCGGCCTGCATTTTTTCAGCCCCGCAAACATCATGCGGTTGCTGGAAATCGTGCGCGGTGCGCACACGTCGCCAGAGACGCTGGCGAGCGCCATGGCCTTTGCCAGGCACATCAACAAAACCGGTGTTGTCGCGGGCGTCTGCGACGGGTTCATTGGTAACCGGATCATGGAGGAGTATCTGCGGCAGGCGTGGTTCCTTCTCGAAGAGGGCGCGCTTCCCCAGCAGGTTGACGGCGCGCTGGAGGCTTTCGGCATGGCCATGGGCCCATGCCGCGTCATGGACCTTGCCGGGCAGGATATCGGCTGGAACATCCGCAAGCGCCGTGCTGTCGAACAGCCGGATCGCCCCTATTCCAGGGTGCCCGATCTGATCTGCGAAATGGGCCGCTTCGGCCAGAAAACCGGAGCGGGATTCTATCTCTATCCGGACGGGCGCACACCGCAGGTCGATCCGGAAATCGAACGGATCATTGCCGCCGAATCCGCGCGCATCGGGATCGAGCGGCGGGTGATCGACGATCGCGAAATCGTCGAGCGCTGCATCTACGCGATGGTCAATGAAGGCGCGCGTATCGTGGCCGAGGGCGTGGCCTATCGGCCGGTCGACGTCGATATCATCTATCTTGACGGCTACGGCTTTCCCGCCGAGCGCGGCGGGCCGATGTTCCATGCCGACCGGCAGGGTCTGCCAGCGGTTCTGGACACCATTCGCCGCTTTGCAGCCGGGCGCCATGGCTGGGCGTGGGAGCCTGCACCGCTCCTCGTGGACCTGGTCGATCGCGGGGCGCGCTTCGACTCGTTGAACCGGTCATGACCCTCGATCTCGTGGTGAACTGAACCATGGCCAGCACACTTCCCTCCCGTCGCGACGTCGACTTTCTGCTGCACGATTGGCTGAAGTCCGATCGATTGCAGGATCGCGAAACGGTCGATGCGCTGCTCGATCTCGCTGAGAAGCTCGCGAACGAGCAGTTCCTGACCCATTACAAGCGCGCCGATGTAGAGGAGCCGACGCTCGACGCATCGGGCGTGCATGTCTGCCCGGCGATTGGGGATGCGCTTCGCCAATATGCCGAACTTGGCCTGTTTTCGGCGAGTTTCCCGGAAGAGGCGGGGGGGCTGGGCCTGTCTTACCTCGCCTGTTCCAGTGCCTTTCTTTTCTTCTCTGCCGCAAACATCGCAACGGCCGCCTATCCGATGCTCACAGTCGCCAATGCGCGGCTGATCCTGACATTCGGTAATGACGCCCAGATCGATACGTTCGCCCGGCCACAGATCGCGGGCTCCTGGTTCGGCACCATGTGCCTGTCCGAACCGCAGGCGGGGTCCAGCCTTGCGGATGTCAGCACGCGTGCGGTTGCCGATGGCGAGGATGGGCTGGGCGCGCGCTATCGCCTGTCCGGCAACAAGATGTGGATTTCGGGCGGCGATCAGGATGTGTCGGAAAACATCGTCCATCTCGTGCTTGCGAAAATCCCCAACGCTGATGGCACCATGCCGGGCGGCACGGCCGGGATTTCCCTGTTCATCGTCCCCAAGATCCTTCCCGATGGCACGCGTAACGATGTGTCGGTGGCCGGTCTCAATCCCAAGATGGGCTATCGCGGCACGGTCAACTGCCTGTTGAACTTTGGCGAGACGGATGGTGCGATTGGCTGGATCGTGGGCGAGGCGGGGCAGGGGCTGCGCCAGATGTTCCTGATGATGAACGAGGCGCGCATTTCCGTGGGGCTCGGCGCAGC
>JARROF010000034.1:0-26380 GCA_037384205.1 Novosphingobium sp.
ATAGTGCCAGATTGGTCGATCACCCGGAAAACAACGGATCAAACTGAACAGACGGCCGCTTCCAAGCCGCTGCCAACCGATCGCCCGCCAATCACGTCAAAATCAAGCGCGTCTTCGAAGTCTCCACCTTGCATGCAGCCGATACCTTGTCTTAGGGGGCTGCGGGCCTCATTGGTGAAGGAAGCTAAAAAGCTGTCCGTCCATTATGCTGGAATTTTTGCAATGACGGATGACGGAGAGAAGCGACTGCTTCATCTGGTGGGATGGGTAGGCCGCCATGTGCTTCCTCATGAACGCGATGTGCGCAAGTGGTTGCGGGGGGCCTTCCCGGCGATTGACGTCGATGATGTCATACAGGAGGCCTATTGCCGTATTTCCGAACTGGAATGTGTCGATCACATCGAAGACCCGCGCCGTTACTTCTTTCGCACCGCTCGCAATATCGTGTTGGAGCAGATGCGGCGTGAGCGTGTGGTCCGTATCGAGGCGGCCAGCGGCCTGATCGAGATGGAAAACGGGCCGGTGGATGAATTCTCGCCCGAACGAATCGTGGCTGGACGCAGCGCGCTGCGGCGAGTGGAACGCCTGATCGAGGCGCTGCCGGAACGGGCACGGCAAGTATTTTTCCTGCGCAAGATCGAGGGCGTCTCGCAGCGCGAAATTGCGGCCCGTCTGGGGCTGACGGAGAATATCGTCGAAAACGAGGTGGCACGTGGCCTTCGCCGCATCCTGTCTCAGATGACGGAAGACGAACGTATCGACATGCCCGTTCGTCGCCGGCCGCCCCATTCAATGCGCAGGACACGTAAACAGTCATGATCGACGAAATCGCCTCCCAATGGGCTGCCGCCATCGATCGCGGCATCGCCCCCGATGAACAGGCTCGGCTCGATGCGTGGCTCGCCGAAGATCGGCGCCATCAGGGCGCTCTGCTGCGTGCGCGGGCAGCGATGGACTTGCTGGATTGCTGTCGAGCGCCTGCCCAATCCTCCTCGGATGAGATGGATGACGGCTACGGCAAGCGCGACCGCGCAACCAGGGGACGGACAATGTCGTTCGCGCGGCGGCGCATGCTGGCGCTTGGTGGCACCGGCATTGCCGCCGCTCTGGTGGGTGCGCTGTCCTTCACGCTTTGGCCACGGACAACTACGCTGGACACAGAGACCGGCGAGATCAGGCGCGTGCCACTCGCAGACGGGTCGCTGGCGGTCATCAATTCGGGCAGTGAATTGCGCGTGTCCTTCACCGAGCGTCGGCGCGACGTGCAATTGAGGAAAGGGCAGGCCTGGTTCCAGGTGGCCAAGATGCCGGACCGGCCCTTCACGGTCAGTGCAGGCCCTGTCAGCGTGCAGGCGGTGGGTACTGCGTTCAGCGTGCGCCGCAGGAACGGCGCAACCGAAGTGGTTGTCACCGAAGGCACGGTAAAGGTCTGGTCGGTCGATGCGCCGGGCAGTACGTACGTTACGGCCGGGCACAGCGCGCTCGTCCGCAGTGGCGGCGTGGAAGTGGCCCCTCTGGATGGCGACGCGGCGGACCGTCAGCTTGCCTGGCGCTATGGCCGCATCGTGTTCGAAGGTGTGCCGCTGTCGCAGGCCGCCGCCGAATTCAATGGCTACCATGCCGAACAAATCGCCGTGGACCCGTCGTTTGCCGATAAGCGCGTGATCGGATCGTTCCAGACCGACGACATCAACGGCTTCGCCTCGGCTGCCGCAGCCATGGTCGGCGGCCGGGTCGTCCGCGAGAACAACGTGATCGGCATCGTTCCGTAAAAAAATTTGATCGCGCTGACGGAAACCGCGTCGCCGACCATCTTTCTCATAAAATGGCCGAAATGTTCGGTCCTAGAGAATGGGGAGGTACCATGATATCCGTCGGTCGTTTCCACGTGCAATCGACTCTGCTGGCGAGTGTCGCCACAGCATCCATGATCGCCAGCGCGCCAGCGCTGGCACAAGAGCAGGTCCACAATTTCAACATCCCGGCGCAGGACGCGGTCAAGGGCATCCTTGCGTTCGCTCAGCAGGCCGGGATCCAGGTGTTGGCGTCCGAAGCCGCCACGCATGGCCGCACGGTCAGTGAAGTGCGGGGCCGATACACGGTGCAGGAAGGCCTGCGCCAGCTGCTCGGCGCCTCTGATCTGCGCGTGGTTTCGTTCGACGGTCGCACCGCCGTGCTGGCAGAGCGCGACGGCGCCTCCGCCTCGACGGGGTTGGCCAGCGCCTCCTATAGCCGGGCCGCCTTGGGCGTGTCTGCCGATTCCACGCAGAACGGCGCAGGGCAGCCCGCCGACGCGACCGACGACAGTTTCGCGGAAATCATCGTCACCGGCAGCACCTCCGGCCGCCGTACGCTGTTCAATTCCTCATCTAACGTCACACTCGCCAGCAAGGAAGATCTCCAGCGCAAGGCTCCGCGCTCGATGGCGGAATCGCTGGAGCTGGTGCCCGGTATATTCGTCGAAGGCACTGCCGGCCCGGCGTCCAATAACTATTCCGTACGTGGTTTGCGCGGCGGCGCGCAGACCTTTATCACCATTGAGCAGGACGGCATGCCGATCCTCTACGGCGGCGGCGGCGCGGACTTTTACTTCCAGCAGGATCTTTCGGTGGCCCGTATGGAAGCGGTGGTCGGCGGCACTTCGGGAATCCTTGCGCCCAACGGAGCTGGCGCGACGATCAACTTTGTCTCCAAAAAGCTGAGCTACGACAAGCCGACCGGCACGATCCGCGCCACCGGCACGAGCTATGACGACTACCGCGTGGACGGCTACTTCTCGGCCCCGTTCGCCGACAACCTGGCCTTTGCCGCCAGCGGCTATTTCTGGAGCCAGAAGGGCCAGCGCAAGTCGCCATTCCGCTACGACAGCTTCCAGATCAAGGGCGCGCTGGAAAAACGGTTCGACGACGACGGCTTCATCCGCGTCAGCTATCAGCGCCGAGACGAAACCGATCCCTATTATGCCGATATGCCCTTCTCCGTCGATGCAGCGGGCAAAATCAGCTCTATCCCCGGCCTGAACATGAAGTACGACAACATTCTGGGCGATGCGTTCCGGTATGTCGGCGTGCCGGTGTCGTCGGCGACCGGTCGCACGATCCGCCCGTTCCGGGGTGACAACGGTATCCACACGACGTCGAACACCTTCCGCCTTGATTTCGAGAAGCCGCTCAACGACGAGTTGAAGCTGTTCGGCCGCGCCCGCTATCTCGACGGCAAGTACGACTTCAACGGGATCTTTCCCGGCAGCGGCGCGGGCACGTCCGGCCTTGCCTCCGCCGTCGACTATCTGACCCCGGGCGTATCGCCTGTTTCCAGCCTGCTCGCTGCCGGCCAGGCCGCCTTTGCCGGCACCACCCAGTTCGGCATTCGCGATGTGCAACGCGGCCACGTGATCTCTGCCGCCGATACCGCGACGCTCAACGCATTGAACGGCAACGGTCTGCTGCAGCAGACCATACTGAACCACCAGACACTTTCCACCCGGGACTTCGGCAGCGATTTCGGACTGAAGTGGAATAGCCAGGGCGGCTGGTTCGAGAATTCGCTGACCATCGGCGGCATGTATTACAACGTGCGCCGTAAGAACAATCAGTCCGCGGTCACGTCCGTCATCAACGATGTGACGAACAACTCGCATATCTACGATCTGGTCGCACTGGATGCGAACGGCAACGTGCTGGGCCAACTGACCAACAACGGGATGCTCAGCTACGGCGACTGGGGTCAAGGCATCTTCAATGACACAGTCAGCTCCGCCTCGGCCTACGTCAACGACGAACTGGCCATAAACGACAAACTCCACATCGACTTTGGCGCCCGATACGAGCATCAACACGTGGCCGTGAACATCGGCAATACAGCAGCGGTCAACGAAGCCGTTCCCGCTGGTACGCCCGGTCTTGCACAGACCGTTGGCAGCACCTTCGACGGTACCTACAAGCATTCCAGCGCCGCTTATCACGACTGGACCTACACGGCTGGCGTAAATTACGAACTGACCGACAATATCTCGCTCTACGTGCGCGGTGCCAAGGGTTTCCAGACCAATGGCGGCGATACCGGCGGCACCCACAAACCAACCGACCTCACGCTCTATGAAGGCGGCGTGCGCTTCCGTACGGGGATGCTCTCCGCATCGCTCGTGGGCTTCCGCACCATCTTCAAGAACCAGTCGTACCAGTTCATCGATCCCAGCGATCCCAGCGAAGCCGCCAATGCGCTGGCAAACAACAAGACCAACGGCGTCCAGCTCGACGCGGAATTCCATCCAGTATCGTTTCTCACGATCACCGCAACGGGCGTCTATCAGGATCCGAAGCTCAGCAACCTGCGCTTCGGCGGCGTGGCGCAGCCACAGTATGAAGGCAATACGCCCGAACGCACGCCCAAGAAGCTGCTGACGATCACCCCGGTCGTCACGCTGCCGGGCGGTCTGGGCGAGGTTTATGGCCGCTGGAAGTATATCGGCAAGATCTATGCGGACTCCGGCAATGGCGTCGCGCTGCCCAGCTACAACGTCTTCTCGATCGGTGCGAATGTGAATGTGACCGATCAGGTGAACGTCAGCGTCAGCGTGGACAACCTGACGAACGCCAAGGGCTTCACCGAGGGCAACCCGCGTCAGGGCCAGACGCAGACGATCGTCAACGGTAACTTCTATGGCCGCGCAATTGCCGGGCGCAACGCTCTGGCCTCCGTTACCTACTCATTCTGAATCAGATGAATTCCGGTCACTGCGGACGGCTGCCGTGACCGGCTCGACAAGAAACCGGATGCGACACGACGATCCCCCCAGATTGCGCTCCGGCTTCGAAAGGCCGCGCTCCCCCTCCTCCTTCAGGAGCGCGGCCTTTCATCTTTCAGCATGGAGTTCTCCGATGTCCCTCCTGTTTCGCAGAATCGTCTCACTGGCTCTGGCAGCCATTCTCCTTGCCCTGTCCCCACAAGCCACGGCCTGGACGATACGCGAGGGCATGAACTTCAACAGCTTTATCCAGCAGGGGCCGGTTGCCGCTCATGTGCTGCTGCGCTCTGGCCATGATCCGCGGGTTATTGTTGCCTTTCCGGCGGGCAACAGCGGTGTAGGCCTGTGGTTCGAGAATGTTCCGGAGGCTGTCGAATGGTCGATGACCGCCGAGCCCCGGCCTGTCACTCAAAGCGATGCGCAGGGCCGCACGCTATACGGCGTCGCGTTTCGCGCAGAGGTTTACGCGCCGGAACTGGTCGTGCGACAAGCGATACTATCCAGCGTGCGCGTGTTGCGCGACTATCAAGCGCTCGCCGCAGCGCCGGGCGACGTTCTGGTCCCCCCACAAATCCACGCCAATGCGCTCATCTGGGCCCGGAACCGACTGGACGGTGCGCCCGGCTACCGACTTGTTCTTACAGTTGAGCAAGGGAAAATTTCCGGCAGCCGGATCATGGCTGGATCGGATGGTCGGATTGTCTTTGCCATCACCGCACTGACCGGTGAACAGCCGCTGACGCCTTTTACCCCTGAAACGCTTCTGACCGACAAGGCAAAGCATGATGTCGCTGCCCAGTCCGCGCTACAATTCCTCAGCTACCATGAGAAGTTTCTGGCGGGCTCATGGAGATTCAACACTTATTTCGGTCGCGATACGTTGATGTCGGTGCGGATGCTGATGCCGGCGCTTCAGCCGGAAGCCGTCGAAACCGGCCTTCGCGCGGTGCTTGAACGCCTCTCCCCCGACGGCGACGTTGCGCATGAGGAAGATGTGGGCGAATTCGCGGTGCTCGATCACATGCGCGCCGGGCAAGGCCAGTCGGCCGCGCCCACCTTCAACTACGCGATGATTGATAGCGCCTTCATGCTCGCGCCTGTCACCCGGGCATGGCTGCTCGACGATCCGCGCGGCAAGGCGCGCGCGGCGGACTTCCTCGCCCAGCGGGATCAAGCCCGCCCGGATCAGACGCCGACCCTGGGCGACGCCTTGATGACCAACATCCGCCTCGTCGCGCACCTGGCACAGGCCTTTGCGAAGAACCCACGCTGGCAAAACCTGATCGCCTTGCACGAAGGCATGGAAGTCGGTGAATGGCGAGACAGCAACGAAGGGCTCGGCGGCGGCCGCTATCCCTATGACGTCAACGCCATCCTTGTTCCCGCCGCGCTCGATGCCGCCGATGCGCTGACGCGCGCCGGCCTGCTCGACGCCTATGCAAAGCCCGAAGACAAGGCTATGCTTGCCGGGCTCGCGAAGACGGCGAGGGTCTGGCGGGACCATGCACCGCTGCTGTTCCTGCAGAAGGTGGAGCCCGCCGCTGCCCGTGCCGCGATCGCCGCTTATGCAAATCGGGAAAGCGTGCCGGACGCCGCTGCGCTGCGCGCCGCGCGCCGCCCGATCCGCTATCACGCCATTGCGCTGGACCGTGCCGGCAAGCCAGTGCCGATCATCAATTCCGACGAAGGCTTCGCGCTGATGTTCGGCCATCCCACCGCAGATCAACTGACAGTCGCGGCCCAGACCATCGACAACGCCTTCCCCGCCGGCCTGATGACCGGAGCAGGCATGCTGGTCGCCAACCCGGTCTTCGCCTCGCCCGAACTGCAGGCCAAGTTCGGCCGCAATGCCTATCACGGCACCGTCGTCTGGTCCTGGCAGCAAGCCCTTGCTGCGGCCGGTCTTGCCCGCCAGATCGCGCGGAGTGACCTGCCCACTGGCGTCTGCCGCCAACTGCTGAAGGCGCAGGGCACCCTGTGGGATGCCATCGCCGCGGGCCGCAGTGTACAGAGTTCGGAACTCTGGTCATGGAACTATGTGGACGGTGGCTATCGCATCGTGCCCTTCGGCGCCAGCGGCGCGGACGTCGATGAATCCAATGCCGCGCAGCTTTGGAGCACGGTCTTCCTCGCCGTCCAGCGTCCCGCCGCCAATACCGGATGCGGCCAATGACGGGACAGGCGGCGGACCGCACACCGATCCGATCCATCGTCATTCTCGGCGGCGGTACGGCCGGATGGATGACAGCCGCTGCCTTGTCCAAGAAGCTGCAAGCGAACGGGATCGAGATCAAGCTGGCAGAGTCCGACGCCATCGGCACGATCGGCGTCGGCGAGGCAACCATTCCGACGATCCACTGGTTCAACCAGCTCATTGGCCTGAACGAAGCCGAATTCATGGTTTCCACCAAGGCGACTTACAAGCTGGGTATCGAATTCGAGGGCTGGCAGGGTGACGGGCACGCCTATTTTCACCCTTTCGGAACGTATGGTGGACCCGGCGACGGCGCGACCTTTCCGCATCGGCTGATCCGGGCATGGCTGGGCGGGCTGGACGCCTCGCCCGAAGACTATTCGCTGACGACGCAACTGGCCCGCCAGCGCCGCTTCATACAGCCGGCGAACGATCCGCGTTCGCTGCTTTCCACGCTGGGCTATGCCTATCACTTCGACGCCGGTCTCTATGCTGCGTTCCTGCGACAGCAGGCCGAGGCGCGCGGTGTGCGCCGTCACGAAGGCAAAGTTACCGAAGTGGAGCAGGACGGTGAATCCGGCTTCATCCGCAGCGTCTCCACAGACAAGGGCGACCGGCTGACCGGAGACCTGTTCATCGATTGCTCCGGGCTCCGCGGCCTGTTAATCGAGGATTGCCTGAAGGCCGGGTTCGAAGACTGGTCGCACTGGCTGCCGTGCGACGGCGCCTGGGCTGTGCCCACTCCAGCGGAAGCCGCGCCTGTGCCCTACACCCGCGCCATCGCACATGAAGCGGGCTGGCGCTGGCGCATCCCGCTGCAGCACCGCGTGGGCAACGGCTATGTCTTTTCAAGCCACTTCCAGTCGCCGGAGGCCGCGCGCGAAACGCTGCTGGGCGCGATTGGGGAATCCAGCGCGGAACCGCGCCTCATCCGCTTCACCCCGGGCCGCCGCAAACGTGCGTGGATCGGCAATGTCATCGCCATCGGCCTTTCCAGCGGCTTTCTGGAGCCGCTGGAATCGACCAGCATCCACTTGATCCAGACCGGCATCGGCAAACTGCTCTCGCTATTTCCCCGCGTCGGCTGCGAGCCGCTGCTGGCCGAACAATACAACCGCATCTTCGCGCGCGAGATGGAGGATGTGCGCGATTTCCTGATAATGCATTACCACTTCACCGCCGGCCGCAGCGAACCGATGTGGCGCCACTGTCAATCAACCGCGATGCCCGATGCGCTTGCCTACAGGATCGCCCAGTTTGAGGCATCCGGACGGATCATGCTGACAAACGAGGCGCTGTTTCGTGACGCCAGCTGGTTCGCGGTCATGACCGGACAAGGTATCCGCGCGAGCGACTATGGCCCGATGCTGGATGCCATGCCGGAAGTGGAGAACCTGCGCCATCTGGAAGCCGTCCGCGCCGCTGTACGCCAATCCAGCGAACGCATTCCGTCGATCGACTGAGGAGTGCCCATCTTGCCTTTCACCCCGCCTCCACCGCAACGCCGCCTTCGCAAGCTCCGCCTTGTCCTCGCGGCACGGATATGGCTTGCGCTGGGCGGCGTCCTCGCCTGCTCGGCCCAGGCCGCACCGCCGAATAGCCCCCAGGACCTGTTCGGACCGCTGTTTGAAGCGGTGCAGACCGAAAGGGTGTTTCCAGACGGCAAGACTTTCGTCGACGCGGTTCCGCGCGAAGACGCCAAGAAGATCATGCAGGCCTGGCGCACCGAGCGACCGCAAGGGCGCGAAGCGCTGAAGGCATTCGTAAATCGCCACTTCGATTTACCTCCCGCCCCCGGCGAACGGCGTCCGTTGCGGGCGCAGATCGCAGCTCTCTGGCCCCAGCTGACCCGGCCGCCACTCGCACCGCCACCAGGCTCCTCGGCGCTTGCCGTGCCCGAATCCTACGTTGTTCCCGGCGGCCGCTTCAGGGAAATGTACTATTGGGACTCTTACTTTACCATGCTTGGGCTGGTCGCGGACCACCGCTATGAGCTGGTCGAAAGCATGATCGACAACTTCACCAGTCTCATTGAACGTTTCGGCCATATTCCTAACGGAACGCGCACTTATTATCTCAGCCGTTCCCAACCCCAGTTTTTCGCTCTTATGCTTGATCTGTCGGCACAGACCGACAATGCTGTCCGCGCCCGCCGCCTTGCCGCCTTGCGGAAGGAATACGCTTATTGGATGGCGGGAGAAGCCTGTGCGCGGGCAACCAAACATGCGTGCGAACACGTCATGCCAATGCCGGACGGCAGCCTGCTCAACCGCTACTGGGACAATCGCGACACTCCACGAGATGAATCGTTCGCCGAGGATCGAAAGACGGCGGCTAACGCGCCCGGTCGCCCCGCTGACCAGGTGTACCGCGACTTGCGTGCCGGCGCGGAGAGCGGATGGGACTTCAGTTCGCGCTGGCTTATCGATCCGCACGACCTCTCGACGATCAGGACCACTTCCATTGTCCCCATCGATCTTAATGCCTTGCTCTGGGCGATGGAAACACGCATTGCGAAGGGATGCGAAGAGGCCGCAGACAACGTCTGCGCGCGCAACTTCACCAAGCGGGCGGATGAACGCAGAGCTGCTGTCGATCACTACCTATGGGTTAGCAAGGAAGACCGCTATGCTGACTGGAGTTGGGATGAGCGCAAGCCGACTGCCGTGCTGTCGAGTGCAACACTCTACCCCCTGTTTGTCGGCATGGCTTCACCAGTTCAGGCCAAGGCGGTTGCGAACACGACGAAACACAGGCTGACCGCACCTGGCGGTCTGCGTACAACGGGGCTGCGTACGGGCCAGCAGTGGGATGCGCCAAACGGCTGGGCGCCGCTCCAGTGGATCGCGATAGCCGGCCTTGAGCGCTATGGTGAAAATGACCTGGCGCAAGACATCGCAAACCGCTGGATAAAGACTGTCGACATCACCTACCGCAAAACCGGTAAGATGCTGGAAAAATACGATGTCGAAGAGCGGCTTCCCGGCGGTGGAGGTGAATACCCGCTGCAGGATGGCTTCGGTTGGACCAATGGTGTGGTGGGCTCACTGCTCGCACGTCGTGATTGACGTCGTTACGTGTGCATTCCCGCGCCAGCCTCTCATGGTTCCGACCCGATGTTTCCGAATCTGGCATCACGATGCCGGAGCGTTCGGTGCGCGCCTAGCGACTGCCAGCGCCGTTTTGGCCCCACCGGCGGTATCGCCGAACAGACCGCGCCCGACCGGCTCGCGGTCGATGCTACCTTTTGCGACGGCGGCAGTTGGCCCGTGCCGCTTGGCGAAGGGGATTGCAATGCGATTCCTGAAAGGTCGCTCGCTGCATCCCGGCCAGGCCAGGGGCGATAAGATTTCAGGATTTTGGAGAGTACACCATGGCGAGTGCCGGACAAACCGTACCAATCACATCGGGCGCAATACAGGGCGGCAGCGAGTTGCGGGGCTTTGTCTTCGCCTTGTTCTTCATCTTCGGTGGACTGACCAGCTTGAACGATGTGCTGATCCCCAAACTGAAGGATCTGTTTTCGCTCAGCTACACCGAAGTGATGCTGGTCCAATCCGCGTTCTTCATTGGCTATCTGGTCGTTTCCGTCCCGGCAGGCTTTCTCGTCACACGCCTCGGTTACATGCGATCGGCGGTCGCGGGTTTGATGTCGATGGCGCTCGGTTGCCTGCTTTTCCTTCCAGCTGCCCATTCCGCCGCCTTCGCCGCCTTCCTCGGCGCACTGTTCATAGTTGCCGCCGGTATCACCATCGTCCAGGTTGTGGCCAATCCGTTGATCACAATTCTCGGTCCGCCCGCGACCGCCAGTAGCAGGCTTACCTTCGCCCAAGCTTTCAATTCGCTCGGAACCACGATCTTTCCCTATGTCGGGGCAGCTCTCATCCTTGGCTCGATCACGAAAGTTGACGAAACGGCACTCGCTCCAGCCGCGCTCGAGGCGTTCAGAGCCAAAGAAGCTGCGATCATTAGCAGCACCTATATCGGTCTGGCTGGTGCCCTGTTGGTGATCGCAGGCGCCGTATGGCTGATGCGGAACCGTTTACGCGAACATCAGACCGAGGCCGCCAATCCCTTGCACGCGCTCGACCTTCTCAAGCGAGGACGCTTTGCTTTCGGCATGTTCTGCATCTTTGCGTATGTCGGTGCAGAGGTGGCTATCGGCAGCATGCTGTCCAACTACCTTATGCAACCTTCGACCCTCGGGCTTGACGCTCAATCAGCGGGCAAACATCTCTCTTTCTACTGGGGTGGAGCAATGATCGGCCGTTTCATCGGCGCAGGACTGCTTCGGCTTGTTTCCCCCGGAAAGGTCCTGTCGGGCGCGGCGATCTCGGTGCTGATGCTGCTTGCACTGTCGGGAGGGACGGTGGGGCCGGGTTCGGGCTGGTCGCTCATTGCGGTCGGCTTGTTCAATTCGATCATGTTCCCGACCATTTTCAGTCTGGCGAATGAGGGACTGGGCGACCGGAGTGCAGAGGGCTCCGGTTTGATTTGCGTCGCGATTGTCGGCGGCGCTGTGATCCCGCCTCTGACCGGCTATGCTGCGGACCAGGCCGGACTCGGTATCGCATTGATCGTGCCGGGGATGTGCTACGCCATCATCGCCGCGTTCGGTTGGTTCGCGCGCAGGCCGTTACCCAAGAGCCAATGTCTGCCGGATTGAAGAGCGGCTTAAAGAGGGCATGGCGTTAGGACGGATCGCCATTCAGCCCTGAAGGGGCCTTGCGCAAATGAGCGGGCGCTTCAGTTTCCCGCTTTGATGGCCGATCTCTATGCGATGCGCTGAGTTTGGGGATTTCCGAGGGCGGTGAAGCGGTTGAGGATGGCGGCGGTCATGGCAGCGGTTGGCGTTTCTGCGGGACAGACGGCGCGGGTCGTCGGTTTCGTGCTGCCCTTCGACCGCCTGCTCGACATGACCCGGACAGTGGCCAGCGCGAGTGCCAACCTGACGGTAACGGCTCGTGTGGCCCGCCGGGGCCGCTCCGGCGAAAGCTGACGGCTGTCAGCGGCGATAACCGGACAGACGCAGCGCGCCGTCGAGCGCATCGCCCGCCGGTTCGCTCAGCCGTTCGACCGTGCGCGCCCGCAACCAGGGCTTCATGCGCGCGGAGAGCCCGCCCACCAGCGCGCAGCGCGTGGCGCCACGTTCGAAGATGGTTTCGACGAAGCGCTCGATATGCGCGGCCGCATCCTCGACGATCGAACGGGCAATCGCATCGTCTGCTTCGGCATAGTCCATCACCAGCGGCGCAAAGGTGCCGTAGTCGCGCGGCGAGGCCTGGTCCATCCAGGCGATGGCTTGCGCCGTATCGTGCCCGAAACGCTCCGTCACTGCGGCGCTGAGTTCGGTCTTGCGCGTGCGCCCGTCGAGCGCACGCAAGGCATGGCGCATGGCGGACAGCCCGAGCGCGGCGCCGCTGCCTTCGTCCGAAATCGGGAAGCCGTATCCGCCGATGGTGAAGTCCTCGCCGTTCACGCGCAGTTGCGCGACGCTGCCGGTGCCGATGATCAGGATCGCGCCGTCAGCCCCGGCGTGGGCACCGAGATTGGCGATCTGCGCATCAGTGGCATAGGCGGCAGAGGCGAAGCCAAAGTCGAAGGCATCCAGCGCCTCGCGCACGCCGGGGCGAGTGATGCCGGCAATGCCCATGCCGGCATGAATCGCCGCGCGCTGTTCGCGGGTGAGCCCCGCTTCGGCCACGGCCTGATCCACGGCTTCCTTCAGCGTTCCGTAGAGCGCCTCCAGCCCGATGCGGGCATTGGCGGCCCCCGACTTGCCGTGGCCTATCACGGTGCCCTGCACATCGATCAGGCGCGCGCGGCAATGGCTGCCGCCAGCGTCGATGCCGAGGTAGTAAGTCATGAGCAGGACTCTCCATGGCCGGTGCCAGACCAGCCGCGTCCGCGCGGAGTCTGGCCGATGCCGGGGTTGAGTTGGTTTCGCGGATCGAGCTTGCGGTAAAACCCGGCCAGTTCGGGCCTGGCGGTGTAGAGGTGACCGACGTTGTGCTCGGCCGGGTATTGCGCGCCGCGCGCATCGAGCAGATCCCATAGCGCGTGTTCGAAGGCGAGCGGATCGGTGCCCTTCTTCACGATGTAGTCCTGATGGAATACCTGGCAGAAAAAGTGCCCGTAGTAGAGCACGTGAATCACCTGTTGCCGGAGGGCTTCGGGCAAGTGCTCTTCCCACTCGCGCGTGTTGCGGGGGAGGGCCACGTCGAGCGCGACGATGTCTTCCACGCTCGCGGTATGAACCGCGCGGTACCGCACGGCCGCTCCCGCCGCGACGAAGCGGTGGAGGAAGGCCTTGTCGGCCTCCTGCGGGGTGCATTCGAAGTGATCCGCCTGCGTATTGCCGGGAAACAGCGTCTTCAGGAGTACACGCGTCGCTTCTGTCTGCTCCTGCCCCACTTTGAGGATCAGGTGGTGCGGGAAACGATCGCGGTATTCGCGCATCCGCGTGGGCAGGTGGTCGCCCAGGAAGCGGCTGAACCATTGCATGATCCGGTCGCTGGACCCGTCACCGAAGAAAGAGTCGAAGCGGGACTTGGCGGAGAAGAGAGCAGGCAGGCGGTCGGTGCCGATCCGTTCGACCGCCACGAACATGTCGCGTCCGTAGCGGTCTGCCACGTCGAAAGCGGTGCGGTGCATGTATTCGCCGGTGATCGGCGGCATATCGAAATCCCGCAGCATGGTGCGGCGCAGTTCAGTCAGCCGCCGGGGTTCGGTGGTGCCGATGTAGAATGTGGCGGTGTCCTCCTCGCACGCGAACGTGTCGAGGCGGACGGCGAAGACGATCAGCTTGCCCGCGCTTCCGGCGGTTTCATAGAGGCAGCGCGGATCGGCATTGAAGCGCGCGGGCAGGCTGCTTTCGATGTCGCGCACGTGTTCTGTATAACGGTGATCGTGCGCCCAGCGGTTCGCTGCCGGGGCGATTTCGGCTTCGGTGAAAGCTCCGGAATCAAGGCGGGAGAGGATTTCCTCCGGAGTATCACCGAGCGCAATCCCCAGATGGTTGACCAGTTCCAGCGTTCCACCGGGCAGGATTTTGGCGAAGAGGGAAAGCTGGGTGAAGGCCGGGCCGCGCCGGACCAGCGAACCGCCCGAGTTGTTGCACACCCCGCCCACCACCGATGCGCCGAGGCAGGAGGATCCGATGACCGAATGCGGTTCGCGCCCATAGGGGCGCAGGGCCTGCTCCAGCTTGTTGAGGGTGGTGCCGGGCAGGCAGAGGACTTGTGTGCCGCTGCGGATCACCTTCAGTGCGGAAAGCCGCGTGGTGCTGATGATGACAAGTCCGCCGGGATAGTCCGGTCCATCGGGTGTCGATCCGCCGGTCAGGCCCGTGTTCGAGGCCTGCATGATAATCGAGACATCTGCTGCCACGCAGACCTGGGCCACCCGCCACAGTTCTACCAGGCTTCCCGGCCGCACGACTGCCAGCGCGGGGCCTTCGCCAGCGCGGTAGCCCTTGCGATAGCGTGCCGTGGCACGCGGGGACGTGAGCACATGGCGCTTGCCCACGGTATCGCGCAAGGTTGCTAGCAAGGCGTTCACTGTGTCTGGACCTCCTCGTCGGTCATCAGGTCCCGGCCGTCGAGCCAGTGGATGATCTCGCGGGCGGCGGGGTGATCGATCGGCGCATAGCGTGCCCGCAGCCGATCCGCCCGCGTTCCGAGGCGTTCGAGGCCGGTATCCTGCAATACCGCGATATCCTGCTGAAGCATCAGCGCGAATTCCTCGCCCAGAAGCTTGCGTGCGGCCGACGTGAAGGCAGAGCCATAGGCATAGGAATCGCCTTTGCCATAAAGCATCGGCAGCGTCAGCGCGGGGATGCAGCCCAGATGCGCCTGGATGGCCGGATTGATCGCGTGGCCGGTCAGATACGGGGCGGCCTTCGCGCTGCGGCCGGTGAAGGCGCGCAAGTGGAGGAAGCGGGACATGCGGGCGCCGTCATTCACGGGCCAGTTGTCCCACAGGCAAACCCGGCGTCCCAGTTGGCTTGCAACGCGCTCCAGATGGGCGGGCTCGATGGCTCTGGCGCAGACTTCCTCTCCGGTCCAGTAGACCTGCACCGCGGGATCGAGGCGGCGGCCAAGATCGCCCAGGTAATCATCGGGCCGCGGCGCAAAGACGAGGTCCAGCACCGGGTCGTCCGAATAATAGGTGGGGCAGGTATAGACCCGTGCGGCGCGCGTGAGACCGGCGCAGAAATTCACCACGTCCGCCTGGCGTGCGGCGAGTTCGGGCATGTCGCCGCGAAGATCGTCAAACAGGATGCACAAGTCGTCGATGCCGATTGCGTCGAGGTCTGCCACGCGGCGTCTGAGGTCCGCGCGCGCCGCGTCGTCGAAGGGGTGGGTTGAGCCTACGGGTGTTAGCGCCATGCCGAAGCGCATGCCCGAAGCACGCACTTCGGCCGACAGGCGCGCCAGTCCCTCGGTCCGATCCGGGGCATGCGGACGCCGCCACTCGCGCCGCAGGGAGCGATCGGCCTTGGGGCCGTAGTGGTAGAAGGCATAGCCCGCTTCGGCGAGCGTCTTCACCACATAACCGCGTCCGGCCTCGTCCCACATGCGTCCGAAACGCCCTTCGATCAGACCCAGTTCGGGGATCATTCGTGGCTGTCCTCCCGCACGCCCCCGATCCACGTCGAGGTCACCCTGTGTGTGTCGTCGAGGTGGACGAGGTCGGCGCGAAGGCCCGGCGCGATCGTGCCGGTCTCGTCGTCCAGCCGCAGGAACTTTGCCGGGTTGCCGCTTGCCATGCGCGAAGCGGTGACGATGTCGCAGCCTATCATGTCCATGGCGTTGCGGAAAGCCTGCGCCATAGTCAATGCCGAGCCTGCCAGTGTGCCGCCAGGCCCGCGGCAGGTTCCATCGACGACCGCGATGTCCTGCCCCATCAGCGTGAAGCGGTCGAGGCGGCCGCCCACCGGCGGCATGGCGTCCGTGACGAGCATCGCGCCTTCTCCCCCGCGCGCCGCTATCGCCACTCTGAGGGATGCCGGATGGACGTGCAGCCCATCGACGATCAGGCCGAAGTGACTGGCCCGGTCCTCCAGCGCCGCACCCACCATGCCGGGATCGCGGCTGAGGAACTGGGTCATCGCATTGAACAGGTGGGTGAAGCCGGCCAGCCCTTCCGCCAGCGCGGCGCGGGCCTGGTCGTAGTCGGCAAGGCTGTGCCCGGCGCAGACCAGTACGCCCGCTTCGGCCAGGGCGCGCACCGTTCCCGGCGGTGCCAGCTCCGGGGCGAGCGTGACGACGCGGCGCCCCCTTGTGGGCGTGACGAGACGCGCAACGACCGTATCGTCCACCGCGCTGAAGCGCAGCGCGTCGTGAATGCCCTTCTTCACCGGATTGAGATGTGGTCCCTCGATGTGGATGCCCAGAAAGCCCGGCACGTTTGCAGCCAGCGCCTCCTCGCCTGCGGCGATGGCGGCCTCGATGACGGGGGGATGGTCACTGATGAGCGTGGGCAGCAGTCCCGTCGTGCCGAAGCGGCGATGAGCCTTTGCGATGCTGCGGATTCCCTCGATGTCCGGCTTGTCGTTGAACAGCACGTCGCCGCCGCCGTTCACTTGCGTGTCGATGAAGCCGGGCAGGAGCCAGCCGCCGCCGAGATCCTGCACGTTGCAGCCTGCAGGCGCCGCCTCGGCAAGCCCGAGGATGCGTTGATTGTCAGGCGGGCCATCAAGGATCAGCGCCTGCCCTTCGGCCACGCGATCGGCCAGTACGATGCGTGCACCGGTAAGGGCCGTCGGGGTGTGGGCGGGGCGTGTCATAGTGTGCGTGTTACCGTGTTGAGGTGCGGCGGGTTGTCCGGGTTGCGGCCGCGGGCCAGCGAAAGGGCCTCGGCCAGCGCGTAGAAGCTCTGGATCTGGGCGATGGCGCCCAGCACCGGGTGGACGTCCGGCCGGAAGGGCAGCACGGCCCGGGCTGCCCCGAGATCTTCGGGCAGACCGGCGGCGATGACATTCGCACCGCGCGCCGCAAAGTCTTCCAGCCGCTCGCGAAGGCCGGTGTGTGCCACGTCGAGCGGGGCAAGAACCAGCACGGGATCGCCTTCTTTCACCAGTGTCATGGGGCCATGAGCCACTTCGGCGCTGGAGAAAGCTTCGGCGTGCAGGCTCGATGTTTCCTTCAGCTTCAGTGCCGCCTCGCCTGCGATCGGCAAGGTCGGGCCACGGCCAAGCACCAGCATCTCGCTTGCATCCCGCAGCAGCGGCACGGCTGAGGTCCAATCGGCATGCGCGGCCTCTTCCAGAACCTCTCCGACCCTGTCGAGGGCCGCAAGCAGCGCGGCATCCTGGCTCCATTCGGCGACGTACGGGAATGACGATCTCGGCCAGTTCGGCCAGCGGGGACTGGGCATCGTTCACCACTGCGATCAGCACTGCACCCTGCCTGCGCGCGTCCTCGGCCGCGGCGATAAGGTCCGGGCTGCGCCCCGACTGCGAAATAGCGATGAGAGGCACGCCGCGAAAGCGCGGGGAGGTGGCGCGATAGAGCGAGCCCACCGAAGGCGCATGGCTCAAGGTCGGCACGTCGGCATGAGTCTCCAGAAGGAACTTCGCGAAAGCCGCCGCCTGGTCCGAGCTGCCCCGTGCAAGCGTGGCGGCAAATGGGGGCGAAAGCTGCCGCAGGCGCTCGCCGGCCTCTCGGACCAGAGCGGCATTGAGGCGAAGCTGTTCTGCCGCGCGCGAGGGGGCTTCGTTGGCCTCCTGGGCCATTCTGGTGGCGGTTCTTTGTGTCGCTGGGATCATGTCTATTTAGATACCAGTTTGACGAAATCGCACAAGTGGCATTAAGTTGGTTTTCATCAACACCCCTTGATCATACCTGATCCGAGCTGCGCGCGGGAAGTGAAGTCCTTTTTCATGTGTGTTGCTGGGATGGACGTGAGGCAGGGGAGTTCCGTGCAGGGCAGCCAGGAGAGAATGAATGCTCAGGATCGATATTGCCGCTTCTGCAGGGCCATCGCATGTCAATGAGGATGCCGTCGGTCATCATGGCGATGCGGCCTGGGTGATTGACGGTGCGACCGGCATCGGCGGGCGGCTGCTTGACGGGCCGAGCGATGCGGCATGGTTCGCGCGGACCGCCAATGCCGTGCTGGCGAATGTGCTTGCCGCAAGGCCTTTGTCGCCAACCGTGGAAATCCTGCGTGAAGTCATGGCGCGCTGCGCCGAGGCGCTGGTGCGCGAGCAGATCCGCCCGGCCGAGGGGCCGCACGAAATGCCTTCCGCCGCTTTCGCGATGGTTCGCGTGATCGATGGTGAGGCTGAACTTACGACGCTTGCCGACTGCCGTATCGCGGCGCTCGATGCGGAGGGGGATGCGCGCCTTTTCGGCGCGTCTGCGCTCGATGCGATCGAGGCACGCACGCTTGCGGCGGTGCAGGCGATCCTGGCGGCCGAGCCCGAAATTGCGCCAGAAGCCCTGAAGGCGCGGTTGATGCCCGGCCTGCGGGAGAACCGCGCACGGATGAACCGCGAGGAAGGATACTGGATTCTCGGTGTCGATCCCGCAGCGGCCGATCATGTCTGGCAGGCGCGACTGCCATTGATGGCAGGGCAGCGTTTCGCGGTGGCGAGCGATGGGTTCCTGAGGCTGGTCGATCTTTTCGGCGTGGCTGGCCCGGCCGAAATGCTTGGAATTTCAGGTGGTGAAGGCTGGGAAGAATGGATCGGGCGCCTGCGTGCGCTGGAGCGCGAGCCGGGATCGCTGAACCGGTTCGCGCGGGTGAAGCGGCATGACGATGCAAGTCTGGTCGTCTGTGAGTGGGAGAACGATTGAGTGCTGGTTCTGGGGTACATGAGCGGCACGTCGCTCGATGGCGTGGATGCCGCGCTGCTCGAAACCGACGGGGAGCGGATCGAGGCGTTCGGTCCGGCTTTCCTCTCGCCGTTCGATGACGCCGAGCGCGGTGTGATTGAGCGTGCGACGGTCGAGGCCTTGGCCTGGAACGGCATCGGTGCGGCGCCAGCCTCTTTTGCAGCAGCGGAGGCCGTGGTGCACGAGGCGCACTTGCGGGCGGCGCGCGAGATCGCCAAGCAGGCGGGGCGTCGGCCCGATCTCGTCGGCTTTCATGGTCAGACGGTTCTGCACCGGCCCGAACGCAGGCTGACAGTGCAGATCGGCGATGCGCAGGCACTGTCCGACGCGCTGGGCATCCCGGTGGTCGGGCAGATGCGGCTCGACGATCTGGCTGCGGGCGGGCAGGGTGCGCCGCTTGTGCCCGCCTATCATGCGGCACTGGCTGGAAAGCTTGGACTTGAACGCCCGGTGGCGTTCCTCAACCTTGGCGGTGTTGCGAACGTCACGTTCATCGGCGTTGATCGGGAACTGATCGCCTTCGACACCGGGCCCGCCAACGGACTGATCGACCAGATCGTTCAGGCGCGAGGGGCCGGGCGCTACGATGATGGCGGTCGCTTGGCCGCAGCGGGCCGTACGAATGGGGAAGCGCTCGCCCAGCTCCTCTCGCACGAGTATTTCCGGGGAAATGGGCCCAAGTCTCTTGACCGTTATGATTTTCCGCTCGATTGGGCCGCCGCGTGCTCGTTGGAGGATGCGGCAGCCACCTTGACGGCCTTTACGGCGGACTCGGTGGCGCTGGCGGCGCGCAGCCTGCCGGAAGTGCCGGGGACATGGGTCGTTTGCGGGGGCGGATGTCACAACCCCGTGCTGATGCAGGCTTTGCGCGACCGGCTTGGTTTATGCCGGACGGCCGACGAGTTGGGGCTGCGTAGCGACTTCGTCGAGGCGGAGGCCATGGCATTTCTTGCGGCGCGCAGTCTGCGCGGGTTGCCGCTGACATATCCCGGAACCACCGGAGTAAAGGCCCCGCTGACAGGCGGCACGCTCTGGAAGCCGGGAGTGTCAGCTACCTAATATATACCAATACAAAACCGATACTTTACAAATGGGGGCTGGTATGGTTCATCCGGGCATCCAGGTGAACCACAGCCGGAGGCCTCGGATGCATCACAAAGATCAAACGGCTGCTGAATCAGGGAAGCTAGAATATGAAGAGAAATCGGATGGCTAAATTTCATTGGAATGCCGTGGGCATGACCGCGCTTGCTGCGGCGCTCGTCCAGGCGCCGGCCCATGCCCAGTCTGTCGACGATTCGAGTGCGGGTGAAGAGATTGTTGTTACCGGCACCCGTATCTCGCTGCCCGGCGTGAAATCCAGCAGCCCGATCGCCTCGACTTCGGCAGAGCAGATTCAGCTGCAGTCGGCTCTGACCATCGAAGATTTCTCGACCAAGCTTCCCCAGCTTTCCGGCGGTGTGCGCCAGGGCTCGCAGGGCAGCGACGCCTTCGGTGCGCAAGTCCTCGAACTGCGCAATTTCGGCCAGAGCCGCTCGCTTGTTCTGATCGACGGCACGCGCGCCGTGCCGTTCAGCTTCCGCAATTCGGTCGATGTGAACTCGATCCCGGCCTCTCTCATCAAGCGTACTGACGTCCTGACCGGCGGTGCCGCCGCCGTCTACGGGGCGGACGCCGTCGCGGGCGTGGTCAACTTCATTCTCAACGACGACTTCGATGGCATGCGTGCCAGCGGCACGGGCCGTCTGTCGACTCACGGCGGGGCGCAGTACGGCGGCTCCATCATGCTGGGCACCGGCCTCGGCGATCGCGGCAACCTGGTCCTCGCGGCCGATTACACCCAGCGCGACGAGATCCGTGCAAACCAGCGCGGCTGGGCTGCAACGCCGAACCAGACGATACCGAGCATCGGGGGCGTCTTCACCGACGTGGCCAGCGGCCGCAAGTTCGGCTTCACGGACGGTGGCGCCTTCACCACCACGCCCTCGGCCACGTCGAACGTGTCGGGCGAATATCCGCTGGTCTCGCCGCTCAAGCGCATTAACGTCGCCGCGCTCTACAAATATGAGATCACGCCGCAGGTCGAAATCTACGGCCGGGCCATGTACACCAATATCCGCACGACCGAGACGGGCACGCCTGGCGCAACGCCGGTGTCGGTGAACCGTACTGTCTCGATCGACGAGAACAATCCTTTCCTGACGGATGCGATCCGCAACCAGCTGACTTTCGTGAACGGCGCTGCGCAAGTGAACGTCTCGCGCTCACTCTATGAACTGGGCCTGATCAAGTACCATACCGAGCGCAACACGCTGCAGGTGCAGACTGGCCTGCGCGGTCCGCTGACCGCTGCGACCAAGTGGAATGTCTATGCGCAGTACGGGCGTTCGACCGAGAACACGCTGATCACGGGCGATGGTCTGGTCTCGAACAGTGCGGGTGCGAACAATTTCGCGGCAATCGCCAACACGGTGAACATCTTCGGACCCAATGCGGACGGTCTTGCCAATGCGCTGGGCTCGTCGATCAACGGTTTCAGCCGCAAGCGCGACCAGTTCGTCGCTGCCGCGACTCTCAGCGGTACGCTTGAGGAACTCTTTTCGCTGCCGGCAGGGCCGATCGGTTTTGCCGCGGGTGTCGAATATCGCCGCGAGACCGCCGATATCAATCAGGACACGGCACTGCTGACCGGCAACACCTATCGCCAGGGCGTGCAGGCCGCATATAACGGCTCGTTCGACGTGAAGGAGCTCTACGGCGAAATCCTGATCCCCGTGCTGCATGACCTGCCGCTGATCCGCAAGCTGGACGTCGGCGGCGCCTATCGTCTGTCGGACTATGATCTGTTCGGCACGCATGGCACCTGGAAAGTCGAGGGCAACTGGGAAGTCGACAGCAACCTGCGCCTTCGCGGGACGTATCAGCGCGTGCTGCGCACTCCCAACTTCGGTGAATTCGCAGGCGGGGTCTCCTCGCTGCCGTTCAACGCCCTGGTCACGGTCGATCGTCTCAAGCCGCGCTATGGCGGCGATCCGTGCGTGCTGGGCACCGGCAATGCCGAGCAGTGTGCCCGCCTCGGCGCGCCGGCCGTGGGTTCGGCGGATTCCAGCGCGGCGAGCTACCTGACCGGCAATTACTATTATGGCGGCAATCCCGATCTGAAGCCGGAAACCGGCTACACCACGACTGCGGGCGTCGTCGTCACCCCCACTTTCGTGCCGGGCCTGACTGTCACGGTTGACTGGTACCAACTCGACCTCAAGGGGGCCGTGGGCGTGATCCAGCCGATCGCGGCGATCACCAACTGCTATATCAGCAACCCGACCGCCGGTAATCCGCTCTGCCAACTGGTGACTCGCAATGCCGATGGCTCCTTCAAGGATGCCTACGTCAACAATCAGAACCTGGGGCGCCTGCTGCAGCGTGGTCTCGACATCTCGGCCGACTACACGCTGTTCCAGGATTGGCTGCCGGGCAACGGCCTGCGCCTGAGCTACCAGGGCAACATCGTCACCTCGTACAAGATCCAGGCGAACCCGACTGTCGGGGCGATCCAGTGCAAGGGCACTTTCGGCGCCACCTGTTCCAGCGACGGCACCACCCTGGTGCAGCCTGATTACCGTCACACCGTCAGCGCGGCGCTGCTGCTCGACAAGGGCGTGATCCAGTTCGACTGGCAGCGCATCGGCAAGGTGCGTTCGAGCACGGTTGGTTCGAACGAGACGATCAAGGCGCAGAACACGTTCGATCTTTCGGCCTCGTATGATTTTGTCGAAGGCATCACGATGACTGCGGGCATCTACAACCTGTTCGACAAGAAGCCTCCCATGGTGTCGACCGGTGGCGTGTTCAACACCTTCCCCGATACCTACAATATTCTCGGGCGCACGATCGGCCTCTCGCTGACCGCGAACTTGTAAGGAACAGCGAACCTTCAAGGAAAAATCCCACCCTGATGCGGCGCCCGGTCCTTTCTCCTCCGGTCGGGCCCCTGTCAGGCGGGATTGCTGCCGGGGCTTCGGCGGGCCCGATCAGGCCTGCCGAAGCCCCGGTTTCCCGGCGCGACCACTTGGGAGACTATCATGATGACGCTGCCATTTTCCGTGGCGGACTGGCTGGTGATCGCCGGTTACCTCCTGTTGCTCGTCGCTGGCGGGTGGATATTTACCCCGCGCAAGACAGCGTCTGCGCGTGACTACTTCCTTGCCGGCGGCAGCGTGCCTGCCTGGCTTGCCGCGATCTCGGTCCTGTCCGCGACGCAATCCGCTGCGACGTTCCTGGGCGGGCCGGACTACGGATATCACGGCGACCTTACCTATCTGAGCGGCAATATCGGGGGCCTTATCGGCGCGGTTTTCGTCGCGCACGTGATGATCCCGCGGTTCTATGCGATCAAGGCGACCACCGCTTACGAACTGCTCACCATGCGGTTTTCGGAAAAGGCCACGCGCTGGGCCGGCGGCATGTTTCTTGTCGGCCGGGTTTTTGCCGGGGGCGCGCGCGTCTATCTTGCCGCGATTGCACTGGCGATGGTGATTACCGGCACTGTCGAGGCGCAGGGGATCATGCTCGCCGCTGCGCTGCTGATTGTGGCGAGCGTGCTGTTCACTTTCGTCGGCGGCCTCAAGTCGGTCTTGTGGAACGATCTGATCCAGTTCGTTGTCTACCTCGGCTCGGCCATCGCCGTCTTCGTGTTCCTGCGGCTTTCCATTCCGGCTTCGACCGGCGAGATCGTGCAGGGGCTGATGCACACGCCGGAAGGCGTCAACAAGCTCAAGCTGTTCGACTTTTCGATGGACCTCTCGCACCCGTTCTCGATGTTGGCGATCGTGGTGGGGCTTTCCCTGCTCTACATCGCCAATGCCGGCATGGACCAGGATACCACGCAGCGCCTGCTCTCATGCAAGGACGCGCGGACTGGTGCGAAAAGTCTGTACCTCTCGGTGCTGGCGACAGTGCCGGTGGTGGGCATGTTCATCGTCATCGGTCTTCTGCTTTACGTCTTCTACGACAGGCCCGACCTGATGGGCCGCGCGACCGCCGCCGCCGGGAACCAGTTCGGCGGTGAGAAGATCAGCATTTTCATGCCTTATATCCTTACGCAACTTCCGGGTGGGCTTCGCGGGCTTGTCACCGTCGGCATCTGCGCTGCGGCGGTGGCCACCACCAACTCGGCGTTGAACGCGATGTCCTCGGTGCTGGTCCAGGACTTTTACCGCCCGTGGAAGGAGAAGCGCAGCGCGCCGCCGGAACATCATTACGTACAGGCAGGCCGGGCCGGGATGGCCGTGATCGGCCTGGCCATGTTCGTGATGGCGATCGTCTCCTTCTATTGGCAGCACTACACCGACATGGGCCTGCTGGAGTTCGCGCTGCAAGTGATGGTATTCACTTATGCCGGCCTTCTGGGGGTCTATTTCACGGCGCTGTTCACCTCGCGGGGAACCACCGGTTCAGTGATCGCCTCGCTCATCGTCGGGTTCATCACCGTTCTGTTGCTTCAGCCCGGTATCGCGCACATTATCGGGATGCCGCACGTGCTGAGCGGGTTGTCGTTTCCCTTCCAGCTCTGCGCCGCCACGCTTGTAGCCTTCGCGGTCTGCGTCTTCCCCGCCGGGGCCGGCAAGGACATCGCGAGCACCGAATATTGACCAAGGTACACCATGAAAACCGAAGCCCTCGATCCCCGTTACCGTGACCTCGACCTCTGGCCGACCGAGCTTGCCGTTGAGGCCATGCTCGAAGGGCAGATGGCCTCGATCGCCGCGCTCCAGTCGCAAACCCAGATGATTGCGCGGGCCGCCGAGGCCGCGGCTGAGTGTCTCGGCGAGACGGGGCGTCTGGTCTTCGTCGGCGCAGGTACGTCGGGGCGCCTGGCCGTGCAGGACGGCGCCGAACTCTGGCCGACATACGGCTGGCCAAGGGAGCGTATGGTCTTCCTCATGGCGGGCGGAGCCGGCGCGCTCACCGAAGCTTACGAGGGCGCCGAGGATGACGTCGAAGCGGGCCGCGCCGAGATAGACGCTGCCGGGGTCGGCGCGGGTGACGTTGTGATCGGCGTCGCTGCCAGTGGACGTACGCCTTATACTCTCGCCGCCATCGAACGCGCCCGCGGGGCTGGTGCGCTCACTATCGCCATTGCCAACAATGCGGGCTCGTCCCTGCTTGCCGCGGCCGAGCACTCCATCTGCGCCGTCACCGGCAGCGAGATTGTCGGCGGCTCCACACGCATGAAGGCGGGCACTGCGCAGAAGGCGATGCTCAACCTGCTCTCGACCGCCATCATGATCCGCCGCGGCCTGGTTTACGAAGGACGCATGGTCGCAATGCGAATCTCGAATGCGAAGCTCTTGCAACGGGGGCGTGGCATGGTTCAGGATATCGCAGGGGTGGATGCCGACACGGCAGCGCGCGCCCTCGAAGCGGCGGGTAACGAGATTCGGCTGGGCGTGCTGGTCGCGCTTGGCAACTCCGTCGCAGAGGGAGAGATCCTGCTCGGCGCAAACGGGGGCAATCTGCGCAAGGCCCTCAAGGCACTGGCCTGAAAAGGCAGGAAAGACGGACGATGCGTGATATTGCCTGGACTCGAAACGACGAAGGAGGGCCATTGTACCTCCAGTTAGCGCGAAGCCTGCGTGAGCATATCAATAGCGGCGGCATTGATCCGGGTGGTGCGCTTCCATCCGAGCGGGACCTTAGCGAGATGGCGGGCATGTCGCGTGTCACCGTGCGCAAGGGCATCGAGCAACTGATCGAAGAGGGCGTGCTGGTCCGCAAGCAGGGTTCGGGCACTTTCGTCGCGCGGCGCATCGAGGCGCCGGGCGGCAAGCTCAGCAGCTTCAGCGACGACACCCTCTTGCGCGGCGAAGCGCCCGGTGTCGTCTGGATCAACAAGACTTATGCCCAGCCGACCGAGGAAGAGGCTAATGCCCTCCATGTGCCGGCGGCTACGCAGGTCGCGCGGCTCGGCCGTGTGCGGCTTGCGGGCGGAGAGCCGCTGGCGATTGAACATGCGGTAGTCCCGGCCGAGTTCCTGCCCGACCTCGACGCGCTGGGCGATTCGCTTTATCAGGCGCTGGACCGTCATGGCTTTCGTCCCACCCTGGGGGTGCAGCGCGTGCGGGCCTCCCTCGCGACACCCACCGAAGCGGGAATACTCAGCGTGAGGCAGAACTCCGAAGTCCTGAGGATCGAACGCGTGACCCGCATCCCGGACGGCCGCATCGTCGAGTTCACCCGATCCGTCTATCGTGGCGACAGATACGAATTCGTCAGTGATATAAAAGATATATAGGTTGATTTCGGCAGTATATGAGAAAGCAGGACCTGGCGCGGAAGTCGTCAAGATCATCGTGACTGCCAAACCGGCCGTGCGTGTGATCGCGGGGCAGGCCTGACGTCGCTACGGCCGGTGCCGCCAGGACCGTCACGGTTCGCTACAACTATCGCTTTCTTGCATATGCTACGCTGGAGTCGCAGAACTGCACCGGTTATTGGAGGGCGGATCGATGACGCTCTGGGCGCCTTCGCAGCCCATGGTACTGTCAAGACAGTTGTCTTGAGATCAGACGTTTAGAGTCCGGCTTTGAGGAGAAA